>NZ_JAJDNA010000029.1 GCF_022340925.1 Thiocapsa sp. | reverse complement strand
GTCCTCGACCCCGAGCAGAATACCGGCTTTCTCGACCATTATCTCGACCTGCGCTTCGATCTTTCGAAGGTGCTCTTCGTCTGCACGGCGAACCAGCTCGACACCATCCCGGGTCCTCTGCTCGACCGCATGGAGGTCATCCAGCTCTCCGGATATATCGCCGAGGAGAAGCTGCAGATCGCTAAGAGGTATCTGCTTCCTCGCCAAATCGAGCGGGCCGGCCTGAGCAAAGGTGCGATCAGACTCGATACCAAGACCATGCGGGCGCTCATCGACGGCTATGCGCGGGATGCCGGCGTCCGGCGACTGGAAAAGCAGCTCGGGAAGATCGTCAGGAAAGTCGCCGTTCGCATGCTGGAAGGCGAAGGGACCCCCATCGGGATCACCGAGGCCGACCTCAGAGACTATCTTGGGAGTCCGGTCTTCCGTGACGAGCGCAAGCTCTCCGGTCCCGGGGTGGTGACCGGTCTGGCCTGGACCGCGATGGGGGGGGCGACCCTTTCGATCGAGGCGGCCCGCACGCATAGTTTCTCGCGTGGGTTCAAGCTGACCGGGCAGCTCGGCGACGTGATGAAGGAGTCGGCCGAGATCGCCTATGGCTATCTGGTCAGTCATGCGGTCGAGCTCGGGGCCGATCCCGCCTTCTTCGAGAACGCGTTCGTTCATGTCCACGTCCCGGCCGGTGCAACCCCAAAGGACGGCCCATCCGCCGGGGTGACCATCACCTCGGCGCTGCTTTCGCTGGCGCTGAACGCGCCCGTTCGCCGGATCGCCATGACGGGCGAGATCACACTGACGGGAGAGGTCTTCCCGGTCGGCGGCATCCGCGAAAAGCTGATTGCGGCGCGGCGCGCCCGGATCCGGGAGATCATCCTACCCGAGGACAATCGGGGCGACTTCGATGAGGTGCCGGAGCACGTCCGCACGGGGCTGACGGTGCACTTCGCATCCCGCTACGCCGACCTTCTGCCGTGGCTCTTCAATCCGAGAAAGGCCCCAGGTGGCGCCTCGCGGCGCCGGGCGGGCGCAACGCCCTAGGCGCCTACTTCAGCTCCTCGAGACACTGAGCCAACGAGAGGCGCCAGTCCGGCATCGCAAGCCCGAAGGTCTCCCGAAAACGGCTGTTGTCCAACACCGTGTACAGCGGGCGGCGCGTTGGCGCGGGGTATTCCGAGGTCGGGATCGGGATCAGGTTCGCCTCAAACCCGGTTGCCTCCAAAATCGCGCTTGCAAAGCCATACCAGCTGACCTGGCCTGAGCCGGTGAGATGATAGAGACCGCCGACCCGCTCCAGGTCGAGCTCGCCACGGAGGACCCGGTAGAGGACCAGCGCGGTCGCCTCTGCGAGCATGCGGCTCCAGGTGGGCGAGCCGATCTGGTCATCGACGACGCGCAGCTCATCGCGCTCTTTGAACAGGCGCAGCATGGTCAGCAGGAAATTGGCGCCTCGTGCGCCATACACCCAACTGGTCCGGAAGATCAGTGCCGGTGCACCTGAGCGAACAAGCGCTTGCTCGCCCCCGAGCTTGGTTTGACCATAGACGTTGAGCGGACCCGTGGGGTCGTCCTCCCGGTAGGGACGATCGAGTGTCCCGTCAAAGACGAAATCGGTGGAATAGTGGATGATTGGAGTCGCCCGGTCGGCGAGCAAGGCGCCAAGCTCGCCGACGGCATCGGCGTTGATGCGCTGGGCGGCCTTCTTGTCCGTCTCTGCCTTATCCACAGCCGTATAGGCTGCGGCGTTCACGACCGCATCAGGATCGGCATCCTGAACCAGTGTCGCCAAGGATCCCGGGGCCAAGAGGTCGATCGCTGGACCATACTCGCCTTCGAGCGAGGCCGCGACGACGTCGCCGACCACGGCGAGTGTGCGCCGCAGCTCCCAGCCGACCTGGCCATTGGCACCGATCAACAGGATACGAGGCCGATCAGTGAGCGCGAGCTTGCTGGTCATGTGTAATCCTCGTGGCCAGGGAGCCGCTCGGGCGGTATGTCGTTCAAACATGCCGCCGCCGCGTCTTTCGGGGAGAGCTCAGGCGCGCCTTCGAGCGGCCAGTCGATCCCAATGTCCGGATCATCCCAGCGCAGGCTGAATTCCGTATCTGGGCTGTAGTAGTCTGTTGTCTTATAGGTGAAGAGAGCGGACTCGCCGGTCACCAGAAACCCGTGCGCGAAACCCGGCGGGATCCAGAGCTGATGTCGGTTCTCTCCCGACAGGATTGCACCCACCCAGCGCCCGAAGGTCGGAGAGCCGAGGCGGATGTCCACCGCCACATCGAAGACCTCCCCGGTCAGGACCTGCACCAGCTTCCCCTGGGCGCGCGGGTGCTGTACATGCAGCCCGCGCAGGACCCCTTTGCGAGAGAGCGACAGATTGTCCTGCACCATCGGCATCGAGATCCCGAGATCGGCATAGCGGTCAGCGCGATAGGTCTCCAAGAAAAACCCCCGCTCGTCGCCCCATACCTTGGGCTCGAGGATGAGGACACCCGGAATGGCCGTCTCCGAAACCTTCACAGGGAGCCCCGCCGCAACAGGCTGAGCAGATAATCACCATAGCCGCTCTTCTTCAGCTCCTCGCCCATGGCCCGGAGCTGGTCGTCGTCGATCCATCCGTTGAAGTAGGCCACCTCTTCCGGGCAGCAGATCTTGAGCCCTTGGCGACGTTCGATGGTCTCGATGAACTGTCCGGCCTGCATCAGTGACTCGTGAGTACCCGTGTCGAGCCAGGCGGTTCCGCGACCGATGCGGCTCACGGAGAGCTCGCCTCGCTCGAGATAACGCAGATTGAGATCCGTGATCTCCAGCTCACCGCGAGACGACGGGCGCAGCCCCTCGGCCAGCTCACATGCCTTCCGGTCGTAAAAATAAATCCCAGTCACCGCCCAGTTGGACTTAGGCAGACGTGGCTTCTCCTCAAGGCTCAGCACGCTTCCCGCTGCGTCGATCTCGGCTACGCCATAGCGCCCGGGATCCGAGACATAGTAGCCGAAGACGGTCGCACCGCTTTCCCGCGCACCCGCCGCCTTCAGTTGATCGACCAGGCCGTGGCCGTAGAAGATGTTGTCTCCCAGAATCAAGCAAGAGGGGGAGTCACCCAGAAACCCCTTGCCGATCAGGAAGGCTTGCGCCAGCCCCCCGGGGTACGGCTGCTCGGCGTAATCTAATGCGATTCCCCATTGGGATCCATCTCCAAGCAATGACCGAAACATGGGCAGGTCATGCGGAGTGGAGATGATCAGGATCTCGCGAATCCCCGCCAACATCAGTGTCGAGAGCGGGTAGTAGATCATCGGCTTGTCGTAGACCGGCAACAGCTGCTTGCTGAGGGCCCGAGTCAAAGGATAGAGCCGGGTGCCGGAGCCTCCGGCGAGGATGATGCCTTTCCGATCCATATGAGTAGCCTTTTTCAGGGTCCGGCGGCGCCGAGACGCTCACCGAGGTAGCTTCCGTCGGTCACCCGGCGACACCAGGCGGGGTTGTCAAGATACCAGCCGATCGTCCGCCGTAACCCCGACTCGAAGGTCTCCTCCGGTGCCCAGCCCAGCTCGCGCTTGAGCTTGCCGGCATCGATGGCGTAGCGGCGATCGTGCCCGGGACGATCGGCGACAAAGGTCCGGAGGCCGGCGTGGGGACGATGGGGCGATTCCGGTAGTCGCTCGTCCAGGATCGCGCACAGGGTATCCACGACCTCGAGGTTGGTCTTCTCGCTGTCGCCGCCGACGTTATAGACCTCACCCGGTGTTCCCGCTTCGAGCACGCGCAGGATCGCCCTGCAGTGGTCGATCACGAACAACCAGTCGCGCACATTCCCGCCATCGCCGTAGATCGGTAGCGGTTCGCCGCGCAGGGCCTTCAGGATCATCAGCGGGATCAATTTCTCGGGAAACTGATATGGGCCGTAATTATTCGAGCAATTGGTGGTGAGGACAGGCAAGCCGTAGGTGTGAAACCATGCCCGGACCAGATGATCGGAAGCGGCCTTGGAAGCCGAATAGGGTGAGTTGGGGGCATAAGGGGTCGACTCGGTGAATCGTCCGGTCGGCCCTAACGAGCCGTAGACCTCGTCCGTGGAGACGTGCAGAAAGCGGAATGCATCCCTGGCCGCGCCGCTGCGCCTGGCCCAATGCGCACGGGCGCAGTCCAGAAGATTGAAGGTCCCGACGACATTGGTCTGAACGAATTGGGCCGGACCGTCGATCGAGCGGTCCACATGACTCTCCGCCGCGAAGTTCACCACCGCATCGACGTCATACTCGTCCAATAGGCGACTCACCAGTCCCCGATCTGCGATATCACCCTGCACGAACACGTGGCGAGGGTCGCCCTTGAGTCCGGCCAGGGTATCCAGATTGCCGGCATAGGTCAGGAGATCCAGGTTGACGACACGCGCGTCGGTGGAATCGAGGATGAAATGGACGAAGTTACCGCCGATAAAACCGGCGCCGCCGGTGACGAGGAGTGTGGACACGCGCAGCTTGCTCCCGGCTATTCAGAAAGGGATGTCGTCATCGAAATCGGCGGTGCCGTGACCGCCGCTTCCACCGGAGGTCGCCGGCGCAGGCGTTGGTCCTCGAGACGACCCGCCGCCATAGGCTTGTCCGGAAGGCGCTTCGTCAAAGGGGACCGAGGAGCCACTGCCGCCGCCGGAACGGCCATCGAGCATCTGCATCGTGCCGTTCATGTCCACCACCACCTCGGTGGTGTAGCGATCCTGTCCATCCTGGCCTTGCCACTTACGGGTGCGCAACTTTCCTTCGACGTAGATCTTGGAGCCTTTGTGCAGATACTGCTTGACGATCTCCGCAAGCTTCCCAAAGAACACCACCTGGTGCCACTCGGTGCGCTCCTGCATCTCGCCCGTGCTGCGGTCCTTCCAAGCCTCGCTGGTCGCGACCCGGACATTCGCGACCGCATCCCCGCTCGGCATGTAGCGAACGTCCGGATCGGCGCCCAGGTTGCCGATCAGAATCACCTTGTTGACGCCGCGCGTCGCCATCTCTTCCTCCTGCCCAGCGCCTGACGGTGGGCCTCATCGTCATGATTCGGATAACCGCCGCCGCGATGGTCGCAGCGACGTGCTCGAGTGCCGAGACGCCAAGGATGGCAGTCGGGCGCCCCGGAGGCCGGATGGAGCGTCAGCAGAAACCAGGCTGCCGCAGATGCGTCTGACCGATCCTACGCCGCGAGCCAGCCCCGGATTCCGCTGACGCGTCATCCAGGCTACGCCGAAACCGCAGTGAATTCCTGCAATTTTGCCCAATCCAATCTGCGACTGTCCACCTTCAGATAGGCGACGCCCTCATCGAGCGCGACCACCGCGTCCTCGACGCCCGGTATGGCGAGCAGACGCGCCTCCAGACCGTCACCCGGGCCAGCTGGAAGCGCGTCGAGCGACAGGACGTGCGCGGTCAGATTCGCGGGCATCGCCATGCCCGCGGCGAGGCCGACCCACACCAACGCGGTCGCAGCGCCGACCAGGTAGACTGCGTCCGCACCGAAGCTCTGGTGCGCCATGCCCCCAAGCAGCCCACCCAGAAACGCACCAACGAACTGGGAGCTCGAGAAGACCCCCATGGCCGTTCCTTTGGCCCCGGGACGCGCGGCCTTCGAGACCAGGGACGGCAGAATGGCCTCCATCAGGTTGAAGGCCGTGAACATCACGAGCAACAGCAGCCCCAGGACCCAGACCGACTGGTTGAAGCGATAGAAGCCCAACATCGCCGAGCCCATGGCGATGACCGAGCCGAGCAAGACGCTCTTTACCTTGCCCCCACGCTCGGCGAGGATGATGAAGGGGACCATGGCGACGATGGCGAGCAGCACCACGGGCAGATAAAGCAGCCAGTGGTCCTCGGCCGCCAGTCCTGCCGACTCGATGGAGAGCGGCAGCACCACGAAGAGGCTGACCATGGTGAGGTGCAGAAGAAAGATGCCGAGGTCGAGTCGCAGCAACGTTCGGTTGGTGAGCACGCCGGCAAACTGGTCCATCACCGGCTGCGCCTCTCGGTGCACACTCGAGCGCACGGGTTCAGGCACGACATAGGTCAGTACCAGGATCCCCGCGACCGCCAGGACCGCAGTTAACCAGAAGATCCCGGATATCCCGACCCAGCGCGCCAACGGCGGCCCGATGACGAGCGCGGCCGCAAACGACAAGGCGACGCTGATGCCGATGGCGGCCATGGCCCGGGTCCGCACGACATCCCGAGTGAGATCGGCGGTCAGGGCAATGGTCGCCGCCGCGATGGCGCCGCTGCCCTGGATCACCCGCCCCAGGATCACGAGCTCGATCCGATCGGCCAAGGCCGCGACGATACTCCCGATCGCAAACAGCACAAGTCCGGCATAGATGACGGGCTTACGCCCGACGCGATCCGACAGCAGACCCAAAGGGATCTGGAAGAGCGCCTGGGTCAGGCCATAGGCGCCGATCGCCAGCCCGACCAGGATGGGCGTCGCGCCCTCTAACTCATGGGCGTACAGAGCGAAGACCGGCAGGACCATGAAGAGACCCAGCATTCGCGTTGAGAAGATCGCGGCCAGACCGGCGGCGGCGCGCGCTTCCACGCGGGTAAAGGCGACCAGGGATCGTTCGGCAGGGTTCACGGCCATCGGCTTCATGCGTCAATACGGCTCAATTTTGCAGTATAACAGCTCGAAATGCCGCCTCGCAGACACGGACAGAAACCGCATCAGCTCCCGGTTGAGGCCGGCGGTTTCTCCACCTATACTTAAGAGCTTGGTTGCCGGTGTAGCTCAGTCGGTAGAGCAACGCATTCGTAATGCGTAGGTCCGCGGTTCGAATCCGCGCACCGGCTCCAACTCAACGACGCGCATGGATCAGCGGCAGGCGCCCTGCCAACCTTTGCATTCGGTTCAACGGCACCGCGCCGGGGCGCACGATCCGTTCCCGTAGGCCTGGCGCATGGGGTCGCGGGCCCTGAATCGCGCCATCCCCGCTAGGATCCTGACCTAAGGTATGGCACGCTTGGCGGGACCTGGGACGGTCGGCGTCCGCCGGGTATCCACGGATTGATCTCGAGGACTGGGTGTGAAGATGCGTTTCATCGTTAGTGTCTGCTGTCTCGCGACCCTCGGCGGCATGATGGCCGGTTGCGCCGGTGCGCCGAGCGCCTCCGGCTCGGACATGCGGCCGGGCAGCTGGTCGGTTGGGGATCGCCCGCAGATGGCGTTCCCCGGGGCCACCCGTTCCGAGGTCAAGGCACTCGCCATGGGGGCGGCACGGAGCCGGTCCTGGACCATCGTGGAGTCGACCGAAGACCGTTTGGTTGTTCAACGATCACTCGATTCGGGCTCATCGGCGGCGCGTGACCTCGCGGCATCCGGGATCGCACCCGGCTCGCCGGTTGAGGTCACCTCCTACTTCCTGAGCGATCGGGGTGGCGTCAAGGTTGCCCTGGACGCGGCGGTCGTCTCGCAGGCCGCGCGCGCCGGAAGGCCGATGCGCACCGACGTGACCGAGACCTTTCGCGCTTCGCTGAACGAGTCCCTCCGGTCGCTCCACGACTCATGGTCTCAGAACCGCGCCCGGCTCGCACAGGCCGCACCGCCGCTCGGCGGCGGCGCACTGGCCGAGCGCGACAGCGAGGCACAGAGTCAGGACTCCTTCGCCCGAGGCGATGCAGCGAGCGACGTCAGCCAACGTCACCCAGCGGGTTGGACCAACGAGGCCGCCGCGGCAGTGATCGAGCCCGACCAGGCACCAGCCCCAAGCGCGCCAGAGCCTCCAGCACCTCGGTCTGCGCCGGGACCCGTTGAGCAGCCGGTCCCCACCCGCGTCGCCGATACCCGACTGCGGCCGCCTGCGCCTGAGCCCAGGCGCAGCGGGGTCACGCCGGCCCCAGTCGTCGACGCCAGCCCCGTCTTGAGCGGCCTGCCGACTGTAGCAACGGTGCAACCGATGGTGATCCCGGAACCGGCTCCGGAGCCGCCCGCCGCGCCCCTGCCACTGCCCAGCAGCGAGAACATGGTGGCGCTGTACCCGGCGTCGGAGTCGGTGCGCTGGGCGTACTATGCAGAGCAGTATGCGCGTCTGCGCGGCTGCAACGTGGCGTCCCAGGGCTCGATCCTCATCGATTCGCGAAGCGACGGAGAGATCCACAAGGTGCCCTGCAAGGGCACGGACGCAGTCCTCGTCCAGTGTGACAATGGTGAATGTCGGGGTCTGCTGTGACCGGGGTCAACGGTCGCGCTCGGCCTGACCACGCCGTTTGTGCCAGATGACGGCGGGATCGGAGCGAGGACCCGCTCATCCGCCACCCGGCGGAGAGGCGCCGGATCGCGAATGAGGCGTGGCGGTGCCGGGCGGAAGCTCGCGACCCTGGTCACCGGGGTCTTCCTCGTGAAGCTCAGCCTCGCCGCCCCGATAACCGGACCGAGCGCGCTCTTGTTCTATGCCACCGTCGATGAAGCCCGACGCTTCGCCGTCGACTCGGCATCCGAGCGTGGATGGGCCGTGCTTGCGGCGGCGGAGGTGGCGGAATTCGAGCAAGTCCTCGAGGAGGGCGATCCGCGACGACTGATCCGCGTCTCAGCGTGGTTCACGGAAGAACCCGCCGGCGTGAGGGTGCTTCTGCGCGGCCGCGAGGTCGAGGTCTCGGCGACCGGAGAGGAGTTGAGCACGGACGTCACCGAGCGCTACCGCGAGAACCTGACGAACGCGTTGGCCTCACTCCGAAGCAACTGGGATCGCCAGCACCGCCGGGATCCGGGCGAGCCGGAGGAAGCGACCCTCGTGGGGTCCGTCGGCTCAGTCGGCGATCCGACTCAAAGGGGCCCGATCGGTGTCTGGGCCTATTATGCGGAGCGCTACGCGGAGAGTCGCGCTTGTGCGCTGACGCCGACGGGGGCCGTGCTCGAGGCATCCGGCGCGGATTGGGAGCGCCATCGCGTCGACTGCCTCGATGGGCGATCGCTGCGCATCCACTGCCACCATGGCGACTGTACGGCGCGGCGTTGAGCTCGCCCCCGACCGCAATCAGGACGCGGCGCCGGCGATGGCCCGGATCCTCATCTGCGGCCCGATGACCTGCTGCGACTGGGGAAGGGTGAGAGGTGGACCAAGGCGGCAATCAAAGTACGGGGCGATACAACGCAGCGATCGCACGTTTGACCCGGGGTCGCTCCGCAGCCGCCACACGGACTCCTGGAACAGGGTGTCGGAGCAGCCGAACCCCGCCATCAGGGCGGGAACGCGCGTGATCGGATCTTTGAGCAGGGTGTAACGACTAGACACGACCCGGAAATTCCCGGAGCTGCTCATCTGGCCCGCATCGGAGACCGTGGCGATCTCCAACTCGCAAAAGGGCTCCAGCAGACTAACTCCGGCAACCTGTCGGCCGCCCCGAAAGCTGGCATGGGCGGATCCTGGCGGGATCCTGATGGGCTCGGGGATCTCGACCTCGAAGCCCGCTACGCGCGGCTGGCCAGGCGCGTGAGTGCATCCGGCCACGCCGAGGGCCAGGCAAAGCAGCAGGCCGCGGGTTGGTGCTGCAATCACGGCCCGCGGATGCCGGGGCCGTCTAGCCGGGTCGGTCGGCGGGAAAGCCGACGTTGGCTCAACGGGATGGCGGATCATCGTCGTTGGCGGAGCGGCTGTCAGAGCCGGAAAGGAGTAGACCGGCGACGGCGAGGCCGAGCAGCAGCAGCAGGGAAATTGCAACAAGGGATACGGCTAGATTCATCGTCTGGTGTCGTTCATTCGGGATGCTGATCCCGGCGGCTATCGATTGCTTGACGATCCGTCCGGGTGCGAGATGAAGCTATTCGCAGTCCAGAAGATCCTCGGACTCCTGCTGACGATCTTCAGCTTTTCGATGCTCCCGCCGGTCGTGGTCGGGCTGATCTACCAAGACGACGAGGTCTGGCCGTTTCTCGCCGCATTCCTGCTCATCCTCGGCATCGGCCTGGTGACCTTCCTTCCCGTCATGCGGGTCCGGCAGGAGCTGCGGATCAGGGACGGGTTCATGGTCGTCGTCCTATTTTGGACCGGCCTCGGCCTGGCCGGTTCTTTACCCTTCCTGCTCGCCGAGGAGCCCAACCTCTCGGTAACGGATGCAATCTTCGAGTCCATGTCCGGACTCACCACCACCGGCGCGACAGTGATCGTCGGACTCGATTACCTGCCCAAGGCGATTCTCTTCTACCGCCAACAGCTCCAGTGGCTAGGCGGCATGGGCATCATCGTACTTGCGGTCGCGGTCCTCCCGATGCTCGGGATCGGCGGAATGCAGCTCTACCGCGCCGAGATGCCAGGGCCGATGAAGGATACCAAGCTTACACCCCGGATCACCGAGACGGCAAAGGCGCTCTGGTACATCTACGCCTGGATCACGGTCGCCTGTGCGCTCGCCTATTGGGCCGCCGGCATGAGCCTGTTCGATGCGGTGGGCCACGCCTTTTCCACCGTCGCCATCGGTGGCTTCTCGACCCACGACGCCAGTATGGGTTATTTCGATGGCACCTTGATCGAAATGATCGCCGTCGTCTTCATGCTCATGGCAGCCATGAGCTTCGCGCTTCATTTCGTCGCGTTTCGACGACAGGATCTAGGCGTCTATTGGCGCGACAGCGAGCTGCGTTTCTTCCTCCTCATCATGGCCGCTGTGACCGCCATGACGACGCTTGCCCTGTTCTATAGCGACACCTACATCACCTGGGACGATGCGTTCACGAATGGGCTGTTTCAGGCGGTATCGATCGGGACCACGGCCGGCTTCACGACCGCGGAATTCTATTTCTGGCCACCTTTCATCGAGATCCTGTTGTTGTTTGCCAGTTTTGTCGGCGCCTGCGCTGGCTCGACCGGCGGCGGGATCAAGGTCATCCGCTTCCTGCTCCTGATCAAGCAAGGCATCCGCGAGATCGAGCGGCTGATTCACCCCAACGCACAGATACCCGTTCGCATCGGCGGAAAGAGCGTCAACCACCGCGTGGTCGACGCCGTATGGGGATTTTTCTCCCTCTATGTCGCGAGCTTTGTGGCGATGTACCTGTTGCTTGCGGCCACCGGGCTCGACCTCCTGACCTCGTTTTCCGCGGTCGCGGCATGCATCAACAATCTCGGCCCGGGACTGGCCCAAGTCGGCCCCCACTATGCACACCTTTACGATCCTGCGAAATGGATCCTCTGCGTGGCAATGCTCCTCGGGCGGCTCGAGATCTTCACGCTCCTGGTCCTCCTCACACCGGCATTCTGGCAACGCTGACGCGGGGTGGAGGTCGCAGGCACACCACCCTCCATCCAACCACGGATCAAGCGCAATGGGCATCATCGATAACCTGCAGGCCATGTTGAAACGCGGTCAAGACTCCGCCCTCTTGCGCTATAGCCTCGGCGCGGAGCAACTCAAGGCCGGCGATCACCGACAGGCACTGGTCCACCTCGCCGAGGCCGTGCGTCTCGACCCCGGCTACTCGGCCGCCTGGAAACTCTTCGGCAAGGCGCTCTCGGCGGCCGGACGACATGCCGAGGCGATGAAGGCCTTCGAGAACGGCATCGCGGTCGCGGAGGCGAAGGGCGACATCCAGGCCGCGAAGGAGATGCAGGTCTTCCGCAACCGTGCGCGGCGGGCCATGGAGGATTGAGACCGTCACCCATGCCGGCATCTGCATCAGCCACCAACCAGTTGACAGATCAACGAGGCACGGCAACGCCGGTGGGGCTTGCCTGAAAGCGCACCAGGCCTATAATGCTGTCCATAAGCATTCATCGATATTCTTCGGAGAACGACGATGCCGACCTATGATTACCGCTGCGATACGAACGACCGCGTAGTCGAAGTGAATCACCGCATGAGCGAAAACCTCACGAGCTGGGGGGAGCTTTGCGAGCGAGCCGGCCTCGAGCCCGGCGACACCCCGCCGAGCGCGCCGGTTCACCGACTTGCGACCGGCGGGAACCTGGTCTCGAGCCTCGGCAGCGGGGCCGCCCCGGCTTGCTCGACCGGAGCCTGCTGCCCGGGGGGGATCTGCGGTTTGAGCTAGTAGTCTGTCAATCGAGGATTGACGGACTACTAGGGCCTGTTGACAATCAACGTTCGCGGTCTGACGGCGGCCCTGTTCCGCGCTGACGGGTTTGGGGGCTCCCGAAGGGCGAGGCCAGAAGCGGCCTCGACGGCGGGTGGCCGGGTTGCCTGCCCGGTTCCTGACACAGGTTGCCCGGGACTGCAGCCTAGCAACAGCCGGACCTCGATCACCTCCCCCTTGCGATAGACTCGCTGGACTACCCTGGCTCCGGCCTGACCTGCCCCCCGGCCTGAGAGGTGTCGACCGGAACGGCGAAACCGATTCCGGCGAAGCCCCCAGAGGAACTGCAGATCCCCGTATTCATGCCGATCACCCGCCCGGTGCGGGCGTCCGGATTCAGGGGGAGACACATCCCGGCTCCTCGGGCGGGATCGGCCACGCCGTCAAGATCGCCTGGACGAGGGTCGCGAGCGGGATCGCGAAGAAGACCCCCCAGAACCCCCAGACCCCCCCGAACACAAGGATTGCCACGATAATGGCGACCGGGTGGAGGTTGACCACTTCAGAAAAGAGTAACGGAACCAGCACATTACCGTCCAGCGCCTGGATCACGAAATACGCCACGCCGAGCCAGATGAAGGTCGGTGCCCAGCCCCATTGGAACCAGGCGACCAGAAGGACCGGCAACGTGACCACGGCGGCCCCAATGTAAGGAACGATCACCGAAAGACCGACCAACAAAGACAAGAGCATCGAGTACTTGAGCCCGAAGGAATAGAAGGTGGCATAGCTCACCGCCCAGACGATCAGGATCTCCCAGGCCTTTCCGCGCACGTAATTGGAGATCTGACGGTCGACGTCTCTCCAGATGTCGTTCACGATCGGGCGGTGCTTGGGAAGATACCGGCGAAACCAATCCAGGATCAGCTCCTTGTCTTTCATGAAAAAAAACACGAGTAATGGCATGAGGATGAGATACACGAGGATGGTGATGATCCCAACCACGCTGGCGAGGGACCAGGATAGGACGCGCTGGCCGAACGAGACGGTCTCGACGCGGAGCATGTCGATCAACTCAGCGACCTGCGCCTCGGTCACCAGATCCGGATAATGCCCAGGAAGCTCCAGGAGTGAGTTGGTGGCTACCGAGATCATGGATGGAAGCTGCTGCACCAGCTCGGTGACCTGGCGGGAGACCATCGGCATCACTCCGAGCAGCACCAGGGCGACGAACAACAGGAAGGCCAGGTAGACCAACAGGACGCTCGCCAGGCGCGGCAAACCGGCCCGCTGGAGCTGCGAGACCAGTCCCTCGAGGAGATAGGCGATGATGACGCTGGCGAGCACCGGAGTCAGCATGCTCCCCATGGTGATGACCACGGCGAACAGGATGAGCAGCAGCAGTGCCAGGAGGATGATCTGGGGATCGGAGAAATAACGCCGAAACCAGTTGGCGACGATGTTCATGAGGTTCGGGATTCACCATCCGATTGGTGCTTGGTGCGGTAATCCTGGTAGTACCGGGCGAACAGGGCCTCCAAGTCGTCGATCACCTCGCGGGCTGAGCGCCCATGCAACACATGCGCGGACATGAGTGCAGAGGTCTCATTCAGCATGGCTCCGCGGTCGAGCATGGCGTAGCTCTTGGACAAGCGTCTGATCGCCGCGACCACGGTCTCCTCGCCGGGACGCGGCAAGGGTACCGGATCAGGCGGCTCCTCACGTTGCGCCTTCACATTGTCACGCTTCACTAGGAACGCGGCGAAGGCGAGAAGCGTCTCCCGGTCCGCCGGTGCGAGCGCACGAAACGCCCGAACCAGCCGGCGCTCGGCATCGGAACCCGGCACCCGACTAAACACGTCCCACCCCGGAGCCCGCTCCAACGCAGCCGGGGTGAGGACCTGCGGCGCCGGGCGCCGCCATCCCATAGAACGGCCCGCGGCAATGGTCACTCCAAGGGGACATCGTGGGCGGGGCCGTCTCGCTAGTGCTCGCGACAATAGGCGCGGGCAAACTCCAGCAGCTCTTCCATCACCCGCAGGCGGAACTTCTGTTTCTGATGGACAAAGGAGAACGGCCGATCAAGCGGCGGATCCAGGTTGAGGGCCACAAGTGTGCCCAACTTCAACTCCTTCTGAATGGTGGCCCCTGAAACGACGGACACACCCATGCCGGCCTCGACGGCCCCTTTCACGGCCTCGGGGCTGCCCAGCTCCATTGCCACCTTAAGGACCGAATGGCCGTCCTGCTGGAGATGCAGGTAATCGTTGATCACCTCGCGCGTCCCTGAACCCTCCTCCCTGCAAATAAAGGGGTATTCCAGAAGCCGCTCGAACGTGACGCGGTTCTCGCCTGCCAGGGGATGGCCCGGCGGCACGATTGCGTAGAGTTGATCTCGCTTGCAGTGCTCGACGACCAGGTTCTTGTTGCCGACCGGCGCCTCGACCACGCCAAGGTCAATGGTGTTGTTCTCCACCATCGAGACGATACCCTCGCTGTTAGAGACCTTCAGATGGACCGTGACGTCCGGATAGCGCTCTTTGAAATCACCGAGCAGGGTTGGCAACATGTACTCAGCGATGGTCGTGCTCGCCCCGATCGCCAACGCGCCGCTGATCTCGCCTGTGATCTCGCGCACGGCGTTTTCCATTTCCGCATAGAGCTCGAAGATCCGATCGGCCGACTGGAAGACCGTCTTGCCCGCGTCCGTCAGGCTGATCCGGTTGTGGGTCCGATCGAACAGACGCGTGTTGAAGTATTCCTCCAGTTGACGGACCTGAAAGGTCACCGCCGGCTGGGTCATGTGCAGCACCTCGGCGGCTTTGGTGAAGCTCAGCAGCCGAGCAACCGCATGAAATACCTGGAGTCTGCGATCTGCCATCCTGGGGGGACTGCGCCGATGACAACGAACGAATAAATTTGGCTTATACCACAATCGCCTGCCGCACGGATAGTTCCACTGTAATCTCAAGGGCTTTGCTGACGCTGCGCTGCAAGACGCGGGGGCACCCCCTCCCGGTCCCGGCGGGCGGACATCTTACGGTCACGAACCCTGGATTCAGGCGGCCGCGTCGCATACAGTTTCCTTACAAAAAGGCATGATTCCATGCACCGACAAGGAGCCGTTTAATGAACCAGCAGAAGATCACGGCCGCGATCGCCGGCCTCGTGGCAGCCGGCGCACTCACAACGGTCAGCCCAGTGCGGGCGGCGGGCTTCTCCCTCCCCGAGGCCTCCAGCGCCGGCATCGGACTGGCAAACGCGGTGGTCGCCAACCCGGACAACATCGGGGCCTTTCCCTATAACCCGGCCGCGATGGGTTTTCACGAGACATCCAGCGGCGCCGTCGGCGCGCTCATGATCGGTCCGAGCTTCACCGTGGAGACCGCAACGGGCAGCCACGAGAGCCAGGGCGCGGACTGGCTCGCCAGCCCCATGGTTCAGGCCGCCGTGCGCGTGGACGACCGGTGGCGGATCGGGCTGGGCGTGACCGCTCCCTTCGGGCTGGAGACCCGCTGGCAGGACGGGACCTTTCCGGATTTGAGCAACACCGTCCGGCTTCCCTTCCCCGTGCCGCCCCCGCTCGACCCGAACGTCCCGCGCGGCCACCCCACGGCGAGCAAATTGGAGGTCATCGACCTCTCGCCCAGCGTCGTCTATCGGGTCAGCGACAACCTCAGTCTGTCCGGCGGACTGGACATCTACTGGCTGAAGCGGGCTCAGCTCGACTCGACCGCCGGGCAGCTGCGAGGCGACGGGACCGATCTGGGCTTCAACCTGAGCGCCCTTTACCGCTATGGGGACTGGAGCTTCGGTGCCGCGTTTCGCTCTGGCGCGACCATCGGCGTCGAGGGCGATTACAGGCCACTGAGCCGGACGCTGGTCGCGATCGGCGCCATTCCGCCGGCGCAGGATGCCGAGGTGAGCTTCGACCTGCCCTGGCGCCTGCAGCTCGGCATTCGCCGTCTGATCACGGACGCGCTGGCGATCGAGCTCGACTGGACACGTACCGGCTGGAGCGCATTCGACAAACTGGTGGTCAAGGGCAAGCGCACAGGCGAGACGATCTTCACGGATACGAACGACTGGCGTGACAGCAGCGCATACCGGATCGGTGCAACCTACCAGCTGCGGTCCGCGACCCAATTGCGTGTCGGTTATTCTTACGACGAGACAGGACAGGACAATGCCCATTTCAGCGCCCGGGTCCCGGACAGCGACCGCCATCTTTTCAGCGTCGGCCTCGCGCAGGGATTGGGCGCCGGCCTCTCGGTCGAGGCCGGTTACATGTATGTCAAAGGGAAGGACCGCCATTACCGGGGCGACAGACCCTATCTCGGCGGGAGAGACATCAACGGGACCGACGCGATCCAGGGC
The DNA here is from genome assembly GCF_022340925.1 of Thiocapsa sp. Taxonomy (GTDB): domain Bacteria; phylum Pseudomonadota; class Gammaproteobacteria; order Chromatiales; family Chromatiaceae; genus Thiocapsa. The sequence goes on along the minus strand of NZ_JAJDNA010000029.1, from coordinate 32,739 downwards.
AAGTATGCGATGGATGCACACCTGCTCGGGATCGAGGTGGTCAAGGTTTTCTAGCCCACGAACAGCCCGGCATTTTCGAGCGCCCTAAGCGACTGAAAATGGAGCGGTTCTGAAATCGCACTTTCGAGTCGCGAGCTGATCGAATGCGAGGATGGCATTTGAGCAGCGTCTCCCCAGAAGCCACTAAGGCAAAGTCGATCGAGTGGCCATCCTGCCACCAAAAATCATCACCGAACCAGACAGTGCCGCCCCACAAGGCGCCGAAACAGAAACGCCGCCGGATCGGCGGCGTTTCGGACCGACCGATCAGATGATCGCTCACACAGACAGCCGCTCGATCGATGTCTGAGGCATCTCAGATGTAGAGACAGATGTCGCTCTCGCCAGCGAACTCGAAAAAGGCGGCGGCACCTGCGTACTCGACACCTTCGATGAACTCAGAGTGGTCCATGTCGAAAAGGTCAACCGTCATTTGACAGGCGATCAGCTTGACCTCGGCCTCCTGGCAGAGCTCTCTCAGCTCTTCGACGCTGGCAACGCCCTTGTCCTTCATCTTCTTCTTCATCATCGCCGTCATCATGCCTTGCATGCCGGGCAAGGCGAGGCCGAGAACCGGAAACCACTTGTCCATTCCCATGGGCATTGGCATCCCGGGGTTACCGAGCGGGGTAACCTCGAGGGCCAGCTTCTTCTTGAGAAGCTGGAGCCCGTAGAAGGTGAAAAAGATCTGGGTCTCGTAGCCCAGCGCCGATGCGGTCGACGCCAGTATGAAGGGCGGGTAGGCCCAATCGAGAGAGCCTTTGGTCGCTATAATGGCGAGTTTCTTGTCTTCCATCGGATCCTCCTCGCGAATCAAAGGCTCGCGGTTTGGTTCGGTTTGGCGGGAAGGGTCTGACCTGTCAGGATTTCTTGATCAGGAAATGAAATTTCCCGCCCTCTTCCTTCGACTCCATGAGCTCATTGCCTGTCTGCTTGGCGAAGGCGTCGAAATCCTTGACCGACCCGGGATCCGTGGCCACGACGTGCAGCACTTGACCGGAATCCATCGCGTTGAGCGTCTTTTTCGCACGTAGGATCGGGAGCGGACAGTTCAGGCCGCTGGCGTCGAGTTCTTGATCAAAGTCTGCCATGGAGCACCTCCTCGCGAGAGCTGTTTTAGAATATCAGTAGACACGAGAACTCGGTTTTATAGGCGAAAAAGGCGGAAAAGGCAAGGTGCTGCGATCGGCGCGAAGCCCCGAAGGAAACGCTGACTTACTGGCCATCCTGGCCAAGGAACGGCGCGGAGAGCGAAAACGCAGCTTCCGCTCTCCTTCATTTTCAGCGGCTTGACCCACTGCAAATGTCGCGGCTTCCTGCCCCGCGCGGGAAGCGATGACTGTTTCAGCGCTTCCCTGAGCCATCACCCCACCAGGGCCTCGAGATGCCGCGCCGGGCGGGTTGAGCGCCGAAATGGTCAAGCGATCGGGTAACCGTGGCGCGCCCAGGCGATGATCCCCCCACGCAGGTTCAGGACCCGGTCGTACCCTTGCTGCATCATATAGGCACACGCTTGGTACGAACGGGCGCCGCTGCGGCAGTAGAGGACCAGGTCCCGGTCCTTCGGCAACTCATTCATACGCACCGGGATCAGGTGCATCGGCAGTTGGAGCGCATCGGGGATCGCCCCCTGCGCGATCTCGGCCGGGGTCCGAATGTCCACGAGCAGGACCCCCTCGCCGCTCGCAATCCGTTCGTGCAGAGATTCGGAATCAATCTCATTGATCACATCACCATCCTACCACCAACCTAAGTATTTAAGTATATTAAGGTGTTTTGACAGCCAACTCAACGACCCGGGCCGAACCACAACCCCGATATGACCATGGACTTCCTTCCCATCTTCCAAGACATGCGAGGTAAACCCTGCCTCGTCGTCGGCGGCGGAGCGACATCGGCACGCAAGATCAACAGCCTGCTTCGCGCCGCCGCGGCGGTCACCGTCGTCGCTCCGGATCTCGTGGACGCTCTGGCGCGCAAGGCCGAGCGCGGTGAGATTCGTCACCTCCCCCGGCGCTTCGAGCCGAGCGATATCCCCGGCAACAGACTGGTGATCGCCGCGACCGACGACCGCGGCGTCAACCGCCGTATTGCCGAGCTTGCCGGCCAGCACGACGTCCCTGTCAACGTCGTCGACGACCCGGAGGCCTGCACCTTTCTGCTCCCCTCCGTCGTCGACCGTTCGCCCGTGGTGGTCGCCGTCTCGACCGGAAAGGCGTCACCGGTTCTCGCCCGGCTCCTCCGAACCCGGCTCGAATCACTGATCCCGGCCGGCTATGGGAGGCTCGCCGAGCTCTGCGCCCGCTATCGCGATCGGGTCAAGGAGCGCTTCGAGGAACAGCGCGAACGCCGGAGGTTCTGGGATCGGGTGCTCGAGGGCGCGGTCGCCGAGCGCATCTTTGCCGGCCAGTTTGCGGAGGCCGAGGCAGTGATCGAGCAGGAGCTTGCGCCCGATGCGCTTGAATCCGATACGGGCGAGGTCTATCTCGTCGGCGCAGGTCCCGGTGACCCGGACCTGCTCACCTTTCGCGCCTTGAGGCTCATGCAGCAGGCCGACGTCGTGGTCTACGACCGCTTGGTCGCCGAGCCGATCCTCGAGATGACCCGCCGCGACGCACGGCGCATCTACGTCGGCAAACAGCGCAATCACCATGCGATGAGGCAGGAGGAGATCAACCGCCTGCTCGCCGATCTCGCCAAAGACGGTCACCGCGTGCTCCGCCTCAAGGGCGGCGACCCCTTCATCTTCGGGCGCGGCGGCGAGGAGATCGATACCCTTGCCGCCGAGGGCGTCCCCTTTCAGGTCGTTCCCGGGATCACCGCGGCTGCGGGATGCGCCAGCTACACCGGCATCCCGCTCACCCACCGCGACTATGCCCAGTCCGTGACCTTCGTGACCGGCCATCTAAAGGACGGCACCATGAATCTCAACTGGCCGGCACTCGCCCAGCCGAATCAGACTGTGGTCTTTTACATGGGCCTGGCGGGCCTCCCCATTATCGTCGACCGGCTGATCGCGCATGGGGTCTCGCACACGATGCCGGTCGCCTTGATCCAGCAGGGCACCACGCACAGGCAACGGGTCTATTCCGGCACCCTGTCGACCATCCTCGATCTCGTCGAGGCCGACCCGCCCGAGCCGCCGACCCTCATCATCGTCGGCGAGGTCGTCAAGCTGCGTGAGAAACTGAGCTGGTTCCGCCCGCCGGACGAGCCGCATCAGGGCGCGACAACACGGATCCTGGCCTGAGCCAGGGCTCGGTCGAGCTGTCCCGCAGGCCGGTGCCCCGGCATGGGCCACCGCGGGCCCTGCGTCCTATTGCGGCCGGTCGGTCAGTCGATCCTCGGTTCCGCTGACCAGGTTGCGGATATTGCTGCGGTGTCGCCAGAAGAGCAGGCCCGTGATGATCAGCTGCATCCCGATCAGCAGCTTCTCGGGCCAGAAGACCGAGACGATCAGGGGCGCCAACGCCATGGAAACGAGCGCGGACAACGAGGAGATCTTCAGCACCTTGGCCGTAAACAGCCAGATGGCAGCAACGGAGAGTCCGATCGGCCAGTAAAGCCCGATCTGGACGCCCAAGGCTGTGGCCACACCCTTGCCACCGCGGAATCCGAAGAAGACAGGATAGAGATGACCGATGAAGGCGGCCAGACCGATGCCGGCCAGGACGGCGGGAGCGGCGTCGAGCAGGTGACCGGCGACCATCGGGATCAGGCCCTTGAGGCTGTCCCCGAGGAGTGTAATGGCCGCGGCTCTTTTCCCGCCGATACGCAGCACATTGGTGGCACCGGGGTTGTTGGACCCCTGCGTGCGCGGATCTGGAAGACCCATCAGGCGGCAGACGATGATGGCGCTGGAGACCGAACCGAGCAGGTAGGCGCCTGCGATGAGGAGCGATGCGGTGATCATGGCGCACAATTGGACATGGGATGCCAATAGAGGTCAAGCTGGTGCGTAATGGTGGCGGCGTGCCGCTGAAACAGCGGGTTGGGGCATAGGACCTGAACAATGGACATCGTTTTCATCCGCGGCCTGCGGATCGAGACCACGATCGGCATCCACGACTGGGAGAAGCGGATCCGGCGCCCGATCGACCTGGACCTCGAGATGCGCAGCGACGTCGCGCGCGGCGCCGCGACGGATCGAATCGAGGACGCCTTGGACTACGAGGTCATCACGCGCCGACTGACCCGGTTTGTCTCGGAGAGCCGTTTCGAGCTCGTGGAGACCCTAGCCGAGCGGTGCGCGGCCATCCTCATGGATGACTTCGGCATCCGCTGGGTCCGGCTCAGTCTGAGCAAGCCCGGTGCGATCGGCGAGGGGGTGGACGTCGGGGTCGTGATCGAGCGCGGCGACCGCACGCCGGGTTGAGTCGGCCGCCCTGTCGCGGATTCCCGGTCTGCATCCATGCCGGCACGGACCTTAGGCTTGAGTGCGACTCCCCATCGATCTGGGGATCGCGAGCACACTGCCGCGCCTCGCCGCATCCAAGTCCACCGGCATCACCGCGAGCATCCGGGGTGCGACGCGCATCCGAGCGGGTCACCAGGCCCACCGTCGAGCTTAATCGGGCGGAGTCTTCGCTTCGGTCACCTGGACCGCGATGTCGATGAGCACCTCGTTACGCCGCAGAAATCCGGGCGTGAACGGGTCGTTGTAATAGGCGTAGACCGCGGGGCCAGCCGCATCGAGGCCGCGGGCCACCATCCAATCCCGCAGAGCGGCCTCCCGCTCGGCCAGCGCCGCGTCCTTGGTCGATCCGCTGAAGCGAACCGCCGCGCGACGCTGGGCCGACATCTCCTTCAGCCTGACATCGGGGTTTACCGGCGCGGGAAGCTGGCCCAGCCCGTATTCGGCCGGCAGGATGAAACGCACCACCCACTCGCCATCCGGCGCACGCGACTGGGTGACCGGGGCCGTCATCGCGATCGACTCGGAGCGCTGCTGAATCACCGGGGCGGTCATGGCAATCTTCCCGCCGCCGCGTTCCCTGGCAAAGATGTAACGTGCCAGCATGCCGAACCCGGCGCTGAGGGCCTCGCGCCGCGAGCCGGACCCAATCGCCTCGGCAACGACAAGTGAAGGATAGTCTCGGATCTCGAACGCGCCGTCCCGTTCCACAGTGACATAGTCCGGCGTCTCGACATTCTGGATCACGAAGACGAAGACAGCCAGCGCCCCGATGGCAAGCAGGACCAATGCGGCAATGATGAGCACGAGCAGCTTCATGGGGACGGTTCCTAGCTGATGCACAAGGCGGAACGACGCCGAGGACGGGCTACCGCCGCTCCGACCAGCGTCGAGGTGCGAAGCGGACAGCCTCGCCTCAAGCTCCATACGGGCGGCTGAGTGCCCCTCGCGCGGCCTCGACGGCGGGGCCGCAGGTCGACGCCGCGCTCACGTGGACAGGCCGCCGATGCGCAGCAGCTGGCTCACCAGCTCGCTGGTGTCATCCGGCTGATCGGCGCGCTGGGCGGGTGTCCAGGAATAATCCGACTCCAGTCGGTAAGAGCCCAGGAACTCATCGGGCGAGGCACCGCCCCACTCCTCCGGCGCGAGCATCGAGAAGAAGGGCGCGCCGTCCGCCTTGCGATACAGATGGTAGGTGTGGCCGGGGATCCGCCTGAAGGCACAGCGCGCCTGCGTCAGCGCCTGCTCTTCTCGGGCCTCTGCCAAGACCTTACGGGCCTCTTGCTGCAGAAGCCTGATCTGGTCGGCGATGACCCGGAGCTTGGCCCCTGTGCGGGCGCTCAGCATCGCCTCGGCCTTCGCAACCTCGGCCGCGAGCTCGCCGGAGTCGAAGGCCGGGGCCAGCCGGCTGACCGGATATGGAGAGCTGGATGAGGCGCCGCGGTGCAGCGCCACCCGCTTGTCGTGACTCATTTTGCGTTTCTCCCGACCTTGATGCCTGGCCGCCGCAGCCTCCGCCGCGCGGGGAGCCACGGACGCGTGCTCGCCATCCTTATGAGCCTCAGGTGCCGGCGGGGCCGCCGCTTGTCCTTGGTTGCGTATATAGTGGCGGATCGCGCCAAAGCAGCACCGAGGCACTCGATGGACAACCAGCAGCATCGCACCGACCCGACGGCTGTCGTCGAGGACGACGGGACCGAAATCCGGGCCAGGATCAGCGCCCAGCTCGTCGAGCGGATCCGTGCCGAGATCCATGCCGCCGGGGGTCTGCTGCCGTTCGACCGCTTCATGGATCTGGCGCTCTACGCGCCTGGCCTCGGCTACTACATGGCCGGTGCGGTGAAGCTTGGGGCGGAAGGCGATTTCGTCACCGCCCCCGAGATCTCGCCCCTGTTCGGCCGCTGTCTCGCCGTCCAATGTGCCGAGGTTCTGCAGCAGACTGGCGGTGGTGATCTGCTCGAGCTCGGTGCCGGCACCGGTGCGCTCGCGGTCCAGGTGCTTGAGACGTTGGAGCAATTGGGGGTCCTGCCGCAGCGGTACAGGATCCTGGAGCTCAGCCCGGATCTCCAATCCCGGCAACGGGCGCTGATCCTCGAGCGGATCCCGCATCTGGCACCGCGCTGCGACTGGCTGACCAAGCTGCCAACCGGACTGCGGGGCCTGGTCCTCGCCAACGAGGTACTCGACGCCATGCCGATCCACCGCTTCCGCAGCGGCGAGCACGGATCAGTCGGGGAGCTGTTCGTCGCCGAGCGCGGCGGCGCCCTGACCGAGGTCGTCGCACCCGTACGCTCGCCTGGACTGGCCGAAGCCGTCGCCGCCTTGCACGCCGAGGGACTCGCCAGGACCGCCGGGTATCGCTCGGAGATCAATCTGCGTCTCGGCCCCTGGCTGGATGCGCTCGGGGCGTCGCTCGATGCCGGCCTCGTCCTCCTGATCGACTACGGCTACACGCGCCGGACCTACTACCAGCCGGATCGGACGATGGGAACCCTCATGTGTCATCTTCGCCACCAGTCCCGCGACGACCCCTATCGCGAGATCGGACTGCAAGACATCACCGCACACGTCGATTTCACAGCGGTTGCCGAGGCCGGCGCAGCCGCCCGGCTCGATCTGGCCGGTTTCACCACCCAGGCGCATTTTCTGGTCGGCTGCGGAATCGACCGCTTCCTCGCCGACTCACCCGATACCGTCGACCTCGCCCTCGGGGCCAAGCAACTGCTTCTGCCGTCCGCGATGGGCGAGCGATTCAAGGTCCTGGGCCTGTCCAGGAGGCTCGAGGGGACGCAATGCGGGTTCTCGGTCCGGGATCTGCGCGACCGGCTATAGGACCGGTGCGCCGAAGCCTGGAGTTGGAAGCACTGCGCTTATCCACCCGACAGGCCTCATCGCGGAGCCTTGTGGGGGGGGGACAAGACGCGCCCCACGACGCTGGCGGCAACACGTCCCCTGCAGCATCCGGGCATTCAGACCCGGTGGGCAAACTGGATCACGGCGAAGATGGCGCCCTGGGGATCGCCGAGAAAGGCGAATCGACCGACCGTGTCAATCTCCCTGGCGTCCATCACGATGGTTCCACCCAGGCGCTTGACTGCGGCGAGGACGCCATCGCAATCCTCGACGCCGAAATAGATCGACCAATTCGCCGGCATCGAGCCCCATTCCGGGCCCAGCTCGATCATCCCTCCGACCTCCTTCCCGTCGAGCTCGAAGAGGGAGTAACGCCCCTCCATCAAGCTCTTGCTGGTGCGGGAGGTCCATCCGAAGAGACCCTTATAGAAATCAGCAGCCTTGACGGTATCCCGGGTCTGCAGCTCGCCCCAGCTCCGCGCACCGTAGGTATTGTCGAGCTCGGCGCCGAAGTGCGCGCGCGGCTCCCAGAGACCGACCACGGCGCCAGTCGGGTCCTGAACGAAGACCATGCGCCCGAGCTGCATCACGTCGACCGCCGGCATGACCAGCCGCCCACCGAGCTCGAGCGCCCGATCGGCGCTGCTGTCCGCATTCGCCACCCGAACATAGCTGGCCCAATAGGGAAAGGCACCCTGCTCGGGGGCCATCTGATAGAGTCCCGCGACCTGTTTTCCTTGCCGCCTCAGGATCGTGTATGGGACCTCGTAGTCGGTGGCAATGTCCTCGGCCGTCCAGCCGAAGATCTGGCCGTAGAAGCGCTTGGCCTCCTCCGGTGCGTTCGTCGCCAAGTCGACCCAGCAGAAGGTGCCGGGCATGTAGCTCGTCATCTCGCCCATGCGATGCTCCTCATGTCGGCAGGGGGAATGGCCAACCAAGGCCTGGGGGTAGGTGCCTCGAACAGCAGGGTCGCACCCAGTCCTGTGACTCAATCGATATCGGCACGGCGCGCCTGACGACCCGGCAGCCGACGTCGGGGCGGGTCGGCCTCCACCATCATCAGCATGCGCTCCTCATCGGCGAGGCGCTTTGCTGCGATCCGCTTTTCCTGACGCACGCGCGCCGTGTATCCGAGCGCCGCGCCCCCCGCCGTCGTCAGGGTCAGCAACCCGAGGGTCACAAACTGGGCGAGCATCATCGCCACACCGAGACCCACCGCCCCGCCCACGACGACCCCCGTCTTCAGGTTGGCGCCCATGGCACCACGGCCTCGGACCTTGGCCTGCAGTCTCGCATTGTCGCGCCCGACCTTGGCGCGCAGCTGCTCGGCCTTGACACGGATCTTCTCGCGCTCCTTCGAGAAGCGCTCGCTGACCCGGGAGACGGTGCGATGCCGGTCGGCCGCGACGATGGTGTTGAACCAGAAGGCGACCAGGGTCCCGATCGAGAATGCGAGTAGAACGAAGAGTGGCCAGGTCGCGTTCCAGTCCGTCCTCAGGGCCGTATAGACCAAGAGGCCGGTCACACCTTGGAGCAGAAAGATCCCGATGAGGAAGCGGATCAGGCTGCCGAGTCCGGTTGGAATGATGTTCATGCCCCCAGTCTGCTCGCTTCGGCCCCCGGCCAGTTAGATACCCGAGCGGTCGCTCCGCGCGACGACGCCCTTGGAAAGCATCGGTTGGATCCCGGCAAAGGCCCCAACCGACCGACTGTCGGGCCCGAGCAGGAACACCCAGTCGCCCCGCGCAGCCGCCCCGCTCTCCGGGTCGCCAAGACGGCTCGGCAGAACACCCTGCAGTCGGTCCCGGACGGCCACCAGACTCTCGAGCCGACCGCTGAGCTCCGCTGGGACGCTGCGATCGAATGCGTCGACAATGGGATAGAGATGCTCGACGCCGATCCCCGAGAGATCCGCCACAAGCCTGGCTGCGTGCGATCCCCCGGGCAAGAGGTCAGGCTCGAAACCGGCGACCAAGAACGGGCCGGCGCCGCTCTCCATGCGGTCCGCCAGGGTCGATTGGCCCCGCAGACGCAGATCCTCGACGAATAGCGCCCGCATCTGATCGGACAGGTCCGTGGCGATCTGGCGGAAGAGGGGTTCGTCGGTCCGCTCCGAATCGATTGGGATGACAAAGGTATGGGCATCGCGTCGCGGATTGCCTTCCGCGGATCCTCCCACCGCGGCATAGGTCTCCACCAGGCGAAAGAGCTCGCGATGCCGCGCCTGATCCGATTCGGCAAGGCGGTCCAAGCCGGCGCCGACGAAGATGAAGGTGTAGATCCCATACCCCGGAACCGCTTGCCGATAGAGCCGATCGAGGGCATCCGCCGTCTCGATCCGCACATCCTGGCCGGCCGACGGGTAGTAGGCCATGGCATGACGCGCGGTCACCCGGGGCGGGCCGATCCTGAGGCCGCCGACCGTGGCACGCCGGTCGAGCCCAGCCGCTGCCGCGGTCTCGATCACCCGTCTCGCTTGAGGAGGACTGAGCACACGGGCGCGATCGACCACAGGGTCCAGGACAGCCTCCCCTCCCTTGGCGACCATCGCCTTCACGATCTCCGCGACCGGACCGCAATCGCCCCGAATCAGGGCTTCGGTCCCTTCGGCGGGATCGACCCTGGACAAATAGAGACCGGTCACTAAGGGATCCAGGGAATCAGGCTGGGAAAACGCCCTTGCCGCCAGGCACTCAGCTGCAACCTCGGCCCGCAGCAGCTCCGGATCCTGACTGAACAGCACCGGCGCCGTCAGCGGGTCATCGAAGAGAATCCCGCCGGGAGCGCGCCTTTCGGCGTCGCCTGCAGGCTCCCCCGGACGCCACTGCGGCGGTCTGGCCGAGTCCGCGGACGCGCCCACCGCATCCGGCTCACTGACCCGGTCACCTGTCAGAACCCCCGCGCAGCCGCTGGTACAGGCGACTGGGCAGATCAAGACCCAAGGCAGCCAGGACTGCCACCGCGAGACCGGTCTCGCAATCCGCCGCGACCGAGCAGTGAGTTTAACGGCTTGCGCAAAGAGTGTCTTCAAAATACGCCGTTCTCCGGTAACCAGGGTCATCATAGCGGATCACGGATCGGGATTGACCAAAAAGCCGGCCGTTCTGGTGCGTCGGATTCGCCGCGCGCAACACACCGCCCTTGGCTTTCAGCGCGACACGCGCCATCCTTGACCGACCGGATGGGAGGCACGAACCGCTTGCCCCTCAAGGCGAATGAGCTGTCAGCTGCGATCCGATCACTGCTTGAGCCCCAAGCAACACGGGGAAACATGTATCCCAGCGACAAACCCTACTCCCAGGCGTGCGAAGAAAACAAGCGACCGATCCTGGGCGTGATCGCACCCTTGTTTCGAGATGCGCACCGCGTGCTCGAGATCGGAAGCGGTACAGGGCAGCATGCGGTCTTTTTTGCCGCGTCCCTTCCACATCTGACCTGGCAGACCAGCGACCTTGCGTCCAATCTGCCGGGTATCCGATCCTGGCTGGCCGAGGCCGGGCTGCCCAATCTTCCGCCGCCGCTCGCCCTGGACGTCACCGGGATCTGGCCCGACGCACGCTACGATGCCGCCTTCAGCGCCAATACCGCACACATCATGTCCGAGGCGGAGGTGGGCGCAATGTTTCGCGGCATCGGTCGGGTCCTGGTCGCGCGCGGCCATTTCGCTCTCTACGGTCCATTCAATATCGGCGGGCGCCCCACCAGCGAGAGCAACGAGCGATTCGACACCGCCCTGAGGATGCGAAACCCTGAGATGGGACTGCGTGACCGCGACGCCCTGGTCCGGTTGGGGAGCAAGAGCGGGCTCGCGCTGATCGCGGATCACCCGATGCCGGTCAATAACCGCACCCTCGTCTGGCAACGCACGCCTTGAGGTGACACGATGGCGAAAGAGCCGCCTGACAGGACAATCTCCGCAAGCCTCGCACGGGTCCGTGCGGCTTGGCGTTTCCGCGGCCAGGAGCGGCCGGAGTTCGCCGTCGAGCCCGGACCGGGCCAAGCGTCCGTCTGGGATTACCCGCGTCCTCCGGCCATCGTCCCCGAGCCGCGTCAGGTGCAGGTGCATGCGTCGGACCGGATCCTGGCCAGCTCCAATCGCGCGGTGCGGGTCTGTGAGACCGGGAGCCCACCGACCGTCTATGTGCCGCGGGACGACGTGGACACGGCCCGCCTGGAGCTCTCGGCCACTCGGAGCTTCTGCGAATGGAAGGGTGCGGCGAGCTACTTGCGACTCAAGGACGCCGGGGCGCACTCGAGCGATGTCGCCTGGTGTTATCCGCAACCCTTCACCGGTTTCGAGCACTACGCGGGATGGCTCTGTTTCTACCCCGGGCGGATCGCTTGCTTCCTAAACAGCGAACGCGTTCGGCCACAGCCAGGTGACTTCTACGGCGGCTGGATCACCGCTGAGCTCGTGGGTCCCTTCAAAGGCGAGCCGGGCACCGCTCACTGGTAGCCTGTCGCTTAACCGTGAGATCGGAGGCGAGGCCATCGATCGGGCGAGGTCCTGCAACACTACCTCGACCGATCCGCGATCGATTGACTGAGCGCATCGGCGAACCTGCGGCGGCGCCAGAAGCGGCGCAACGCCGGTCTCGAGACGCGATAGGCATTGCCACGGCAGGGATCGATCAGGATCACGGCCACTTCCTGGCGTCCGAGCGCGAGCTCACTCTCGGCAAGCCGGGCATTCAGGTCGACCAAGGCGCTCGACCAAGCGGTCAAGTCGTGCCCCGACAGCGCCGCGCGGAGTCGATCCCACAGAACCACGCAGCGCCCCTTCGCGGACGGGCCCTGTTCCGACCATCGTCCCAGCGTTCGGTGCGCAACCCCGGCCCATCTGGCCAGGCCCAGCGTCAATGGATCATCGCCAATCACCACGTCCGGCGCATCCCCCGAGGGTTCCGACAGCCTGCCCCCGCCCCAGGTCCAGATCCCGCTGATCGCCGGCCGTCCCTCCTGCTCGCGCGACCGATTGACCTCGGAGGCGAAGAACAGCATCTGAATCTCGCTCATCAACCCGCTCCATCGACGGGCATCCTCACCGCGCGGCGAATCGGCGGAAATCGGACCACCGGTGACCCGGTGGAGAGGCTCGGATTTCAGATCCAGCTCCTGATCCGATCGCAGATACCAGCGATCCGGCCAGGGGGCCGTCAACCTCAGCCCATCGCTGCCGAAGTGTGCATTGAAGAGCGCGATCAGGTCATCCGCCTCCTTGCGGGTCGGCGCAATAGCCGCTCCCGAATAGAGGAGCAGCCGATCGCGATCGGGCCTCAGATGGACGGGGTCGGCATGCATCCAGTAGCCGTCGCGGGGCTCGTCGCATGCCTCCCCGAGCAGACTGAGCGGCGCCGTGGGGGGATCCCCCTCGGGATCAGCCGCGATTCCGAAGGATTCCAAGAGCGCGCGTCCCGCATCGTCGTGTCCGGTCGCGATCCGATCGGCACGCGCCAGCAGACGGTCGAGCGTCGGGACTGGCGGAAGTGAATCCGGGATCGCGGGAATCGGGCCGAGCAGGCCCGGACAGAGGAGTGTCAGCATGACGATTCGGGACCCATTCTCGGCTGCCCCGACCAATGGGTCGCAAACGACCGGACCGGTCTAGGTCCCACGGTCCGAGGCCCTGACAAACAGCCAGCCGAGCCACAGAGAGAGGCACGCCAAGAGTACCGGCGCGGGCCGCTCCTGAGCCAGGAACGCGAGACTCGCCAGACTGACGAATATGAACACCAGCGGCGGCAGCGGATACCAGGGCACGCGGAACGGTCTCGGCAGGTCCGGCTCGCGCCGACGCAGATGAAGGACCCCGGCGACCGTCAGAACCGCGAACAGGGTCAGGGTAAAGCCGGCAAAGCTCAAAACGCCCTCGAATGAGCCGGTCAGGACCATTGCCAGCGCCAGTCCCCCATGGAGCACGACGGCGCGGGTGGGCGCCCCACGGCGGTTACGCACGCTGAGCGGCCGGAAGAGCGGCAGATCCTCCCCGATCCGCTCCAGGACACGTGGCCCGGCCAGCACCATGGCACTGATGGTCGAGACCAGGAGCAGGGTCAGCACCAGACTCATGAGATGACCGCCCAGCGACCCGAAGATCGTCTCGGCGGACAGTGCCCCGACCTCGACCCGACCAATCAAGGCTTGGTACTCGATGGTGCGTAAGAAGGTCAGGTTCAGCAAGAGATACAGCAAGGTGACGACAGAGGTCCCAAGCAGCAGGGCGCGTGGGACCGCACGCCGCGGCTCTTGGACCTCATCGACGACATAGGCGGCCGCGTTCCATCCCGAGTAGGCATAGGCGACATAGATCAGCGATACCGCGAAGGGCGCACTCAGCACGGCGTCCAGGGTAGCTCCGGAGGGCAGCACCGCCAGGCTGCCCGGCGTGGTAGGCAGACTCAGTCCGAGCCCGCAGAAGAGGAGGATCACCAGGATCTTCAGCCAGGTCGCAACGATCTGCACGCGGCGCCCCAGTCCCAGATCGAAGGCATGGACGGCCGTGATCAGGATCAACGCGGTGACCGCAATCGCCGCAGGCGCGACAGGGACGACGGTCGCCCCGTAGTGGCCCATGGCCATCGCGGCCAGGGCAACGGGGGCCGCGAAACCCACGGTCACCGATACCCAGCCCGCCAACTGGCCCAGCAACGGATGGAAGACCCGCGACAGGAAGTGATATTCGCCGCCTGAGCGCGGCAGCGCGGCGGCAAGCTCCGCGTAGGAGAGCGCCCCGCAGAGCGCGATGACGCCCCCCATCAGCCAGAGGAGCAGCAAGGCGGCGCCGTCGGGGATTCCGGCGGCCTGGAGGCCGAGCGTCGTGAACACACCGGTACCGACCATGTTGGCGACCACGATCAGGATCGCGGTGCGTTGGTCGATGAAGCGGATGCTGTCCACAAGGACCCGATCTACACCTGTACGTCGGTCACGGCGCGCTCCTCCCAAGACCCGAGCAACACCCGCGAGATCGGCGGCACCCCGCCAGAACCAAGCTCGTTCTCACCGTTGCGTCCCGCGTCGACCCCATTTGGCACCGCCGCTGTGCATCGGCTCGCCGGCCGGCCGATGTGGCCAGGGCTTCGCTCCGGCCTTGCGGCGGGGATCAGGCGAAACGGTCGAGAGTCCGGCGAGCCCCATGAGGGTGGTCAGCTCCTGCTCGGTCAGAGGTCTCCAATTTCCGGCGTAGAGCCTCCGCCCGAGCTCGACGTTTCCGTATCGCACGCGGATCAGGCGGCTGACCTGACAGCCGACGGCCTCCCAGACTCGGCGCACCTCGCGGTGGCGGCCCTCGCGCAGGACGACGTGATACCAGCGATTCGCGCCGCTGCCGCCACGCTCGCTGACGGCATCCAGCTTGGCAACCCCGTCTTCCAGCTCGACGCCGCTCGTGAGACGCGTAAGGGTTCCGGGCGGGACCTCGCCAAGGATGCGCACGGCATACTCGCGCTCGACCTCGCGCGAGGGGTGCATGAGCCGATTGGCAAGCTCGCCGTCGGTGGTGAACAGGATGAGCCCGGAGGTATTGATGTCGAGGCGACCGACGGCGATCCAGCGGCCCTGCTTGGGTTTGGGCAGGCGGCGAAAGACGGTCGGGCGCTCCTCTGGATCGCGGCGGGTGACGATCTCCCCTTCTGGCTTGTGGTAGGCGATGACCTGCGGCGGAGTCTCACGCCGAGACTGGAGCCTGACATCTCGCCCGTCGATGCGAATGCGATCGCTGCTGGTGACCCGATCACCGAGTCGGGCCAGGTTGCCGTTGACGCGCACACGGCCCTCGCTGATCCAGCCCTCAATGGTTCGCCGCGAGGCCAGGCCGGCGTCGGCGAGCGCCTTCTGGAGTCGGATCGGCTTCTCCGAGGACACGGGCGAAGGCATGCGTCGGTCGCGACTCATTCGGGTTCTCAGCTTGAGCCTCCGGACCGCAGGATGGGGTCAACCGAAACCCGGCCCCTGGGTCAAAGCGATGGTGACGCAGCGCCGGGCATCGCAGGGTGCCGGCCGGCCCCGCCCCGATCATACATCAGATTCACTGGCGGTCTTGCCTTCTCCGACCTCCGGGTTCGGAGCCTCGAGCCCCAACTCACCGTCGATCAGAAACTCAGGGTCGCGAATCTCGGTGAGTGTCGGGAGCTCATTGAGCGAGCGCAAGCCGAAGTAGTCCAGGAACTTACGGGTGGTGGCATAGAGCGCCGGTCGGCCGGGCACATCGCGGTGGCCAACCACGCGGATCCACTCGCGCTCGGTCAGCGTCTTGACGATCTGGGTGCTGACCGCCACCCCCCGGATGTCCTCGATCTCCCCACGCGTGATGGGCTGCCGATAAGCGATCAGCGAGAGGGTCTCCAGCAAGGCCCGCGAGTAACGCGGGGGGCGCTCCTCCCACAGGCGGGCGACCCAGGGCGCGATGCTCGAGCGGACCTGGGCGCGATATCCCCCCGCCACCTCGACGATCTCCAGGCCCCGGTCGGCGTAATCCGCCTGCAGCTCGCCGATCACCCCCAGCAGGTCACCACGGGTGGGCCGCTCCTCCTCGGGGAAGAGCGCGAGGATCAGGTCGAGGGTGAGCGGCCCACCCGCGGCGACCAGGGCGGCCTCGACGAGCTGCTTAAGTGGGGGTAGCCCCATCGCGGGCCTCCTTGGCCAAGGCTTCTCTCTGCGTCTCGCGCAACCGCACATGGATCGGCGCAAAGGGCTCGGCTTGCACCATCTCCAGCGCCGCCGTCTTGATCAATTCCAAGAGGGCCAGAAAGCTCACGACCACCCCCTCGCGACCTTCGGTAATCTCGAACAGGTCCGTGAACGCAACGAACCCGCCCTCGCGCAGCCGCTCGAGCATCCACGACATGCGCTCGCGCAGCGACAAGGACTCGCGCTCGACCCGATGCCGGGTGTAGAGATCCGCCCGGGCGAGCACCCCGCGCATCGCCAGCAGCAGCTCACGGAGGTCGACATCCGGCGGGATGCGTTGGGGATGCCCCGGCGGGACCTCGACCCGCGTGGCGAACAGGTCGCGCTCCATACGCGGCAGCGCATCCAGGTCCTGGGCCGCCTGCTTGTAACGTTCGTACTCCTGGAGCCGACGAACGAGCTCGGCACGAGGATCTTCCTCCTCGTCGGCCTGGTCGTGCGAACGTGGCAGAAGCATGCGCGATTTGATCTCCGCAAGCATCGCGGCCATGACCAGATAGTCCGCGGCGAGCTCGAGTCTGAGCTCGCTCATCAGGTCGACGTACTCCATGTATTGCGCCGTGATCGCGGCAATCGGGATGTCCAGAATGTCGAGATTCTGGCGCTTGATCAGGTACAGAAGGAGATCCAACGGACCCTCGAAGGCATCCAGAAAGACCTCGAGGGCGTCCGGCGGGATGTAGAGATCGACCGGCAGGGTCAGGAGCGGCGCACCCCGCACCGTCGCGAGCGGCACCGCCTCGAAGGGCATCTCCTGCTGCACGCCGAGCATCGCCGGGCGAGCGTCGCCCGAGCCCGATGCGGCCTCCAGCTCGACCTGCGGGGCGGAGGGATCATGACCAACGCGGTCGCCCTGCACGGCGTCCATCCGGGGCGCGCGTCCGCGGTCAGCTCATCACCAAGGACATGGCGTGACGGACCTCTTCGATCGTCTCGTGAGCGACGTCGCGAGCTCGCTCGCAGCCGTCATTGATGATGTTACGCAGCAGCTCGGGCTGGGCGGCATAGTCCTGGGCCCGTTGCTGGATCGGCATGAGCTCGGCCAGCACGCCATCGATCACCGGCTGCTTGCATTCAAGGCAGCCGATCCCGGCCGACCGACAGCCCTCCTGCACCCAGTCGCGGACCTGCTCGCTCGAATAAACCAGGTGCAATTGCCAGACGGGGCACTTCTCAGGGTTGCCCGGATCGGTGCGGCGCACCCGCGCGGGATCGGTCGGCATGGTTCGCAGCGCCTTCTCCACGTCGCGTGGGTCGTCACGCAGGGCGATGGTATTGCCGTATGACTTCGACATCTTTTGTCCATCCAGTCCCGGCATCTTGGATGCCTTGGTCAGCAAGGGCATGGGCTCGGGAAGGATGACCCGTCCCCCACCTTCCAGATAGCCAAGGAGGCGCTCGCGATCGGCCAGGGTGATGTTGCCCTGCCCCTCCAAGAGCGCGTGGGCAACGTCCCGGGCCTCTTGATCCCCCTGCTCCTGAAAGCTGCGCCGGAGCCGGTCGAACAGCTTGGCGTTCTTCTTTCCCATCTTCCGCTTCGCCTCCTCCGCCTTTTCTTCGAAGCCGGGCTCGCGTCCGTAGATATGATTGAAGCGACGGGCGATCTCACGCGTCAGCTCGACATGCGCGACCTGATCCTCGCCCACCGGAACCCGACCGGCCTTGTACATCAGGATGTCCGCGCTCTGCAGCAACGGATACCCGAGAAACCCGTACGTCGCCAGATCGCGCTCCTTGAGCCTGTCCTGCTGGTCCTTGTAGCTCGGCACGCGCTCGAGCCAGCCCAGCGGCGTGATCATCGACAGCAGCAGGTGGAGCTCCGCATGCTCCGGGATCCTCGACTGGATGAACAGGGTCGCCGAGCCCGGGTTGATCCCCGCCGCCAGCCAGTCGATCACCATCTCCCGGCTGCTGGTCGGTATGATCGACGGATCCTCGTAGTGCGTGGTCAGGGCGTGCCAGTCGGCGACGAAAAAGAAGCACTCATACTCGTGCTGAAGCTCGATCCAGTTCTTCAGGACGCCGTGATAATGCCCCAGGTGGAGGTGACCGGTGGGACGCATCCCGGAGAGGACACGCGCATGATGTGCGGAGACGGAGGTCAAGGTTTGGCAGCCTCGTATCAGACGAAGAAGAGCTCCCTCACGATCCCCGAGCCCGGCAGAAGGTCGACTGTCCCGATCACGATCGGGAGCAACACCGCGCCCAAGACCCCGGTGACCAGAAGTGCCATCAGGATGATCAACCCGAAGGGCTCCAGTCGAGAGAACTGGAACGCCACCCGCGGCGGCAGCAGGGCGCTCAGGATCCGGCCGCCGTCAAGCGGCAGGAGCGGCAGCAGGTTGAGCACCATGAGGAACACGTTGATCAGGATCCCGGCCGCGCCGGTGTAGATCAGCGGCAACGCAACCCACTGGGTGCTGGGCATCAGCAGGATCCCCAACTGGATCATGCCGCTCCAGAACACGGCCATGATGAGATTGGCTCCCGGCCCGGCGACCGCTACGAGCGCCATGTCACGGCGCGGGTGTTTAAGGTTGCGCCAGTTGACCGGGACCGGCTTCGCCCAGCCGAAGAGGAAGCCAACCAGAAGAAAGGTCGCCACCGGGACCAGGATGGTTCCGACCGGATCGATATGTCGGATCGGGTTAAAGGTGACCCGACCCAGCATCCGTGCGGTTTGGTCGCCGAGGCGACTGGCAACCCACCCGTGCGCCGCCTCGTGCGCGGTGATCGCGAAGAGAACCGGAACGGCGAGGACGGCAAGGAGTTGGAGTGCGTTGAGTGCTTCCATCGGCGCATTATACGGGGCGGCCGCTCATTCCTCGAACAAACCGGCGTCGCCCTTGCCGATGCGCAGGACCGACGGGGGATCCGCTGTCATGTCCACCACCGTGGTCGGCTCGAGACCGCAAAAGCCGCCGTCGATGATCAGATCGACCTGCTTGTCGAGGAGATCACGCATCTCTTCGGGATCCGTGAGGGGTTGGTCGTGCTCGGGCAGGATCAGCGTCGTGCTGAGGATCGGCTGGTCCAGCTCGCCGAGCAGCGCCCGACAGATCTCGTTGTCCGGGACGCGGATGCCGATCGCCTTGCGCTTGGGATGAAGGAGGCGCCGCGGGACCTGCTTGGTGGCCTCGTGGATGAAGGTGTAGGGACCCGGGGTCAGGCTCTTCAGCAAGCGGAAGGCCTGATTATCGATCTTGGCATAGGTGGTGATTTCCGACAGGTCGCGGCATACAAGTGTGAAGTTGTGCCTGTCGTCAAGCTTTCGAATCCGTCGGATGCGCTCCAACGCCGACTTCTCCCCAATCTGACAACCAAGGGCATAGGACGAATCGGTCGGATAGAGGATCACACCTCCTTCAAGCAGGATCTCAACCGAGCGCCGGATCAACCGCGCCTGAGGGTTGGCGGGGTGGATCTGAAAAAACTGCGCCATTGAAGGTCCTTAGCACACGGCAACGCGAGGGGGGGGCAGCGGCTCGAGCAGCTCCGGCCAGTCGTGCCAGATAGGCGTGCAGCCCGCCGGCAGCGCGGGAAGGCGTCCCAGGTCGATCCAGGGGTTCTCGGGACCATGGTAGTCGGATCCTGCCGAGGCGAGCAGACGCTGCTCACGGGCGACGCGGGCGAAGCTCAAGGTTTCGTCCCGGCTGTGGCTGCCGGAAACCACCTCCAGCCCGCCCCCCCCGCACTCGCGGAATTCCCCGAGCAGCTTGAGAAGACGGGCTCTCGTGAGCCTGTAGCGTGCCGGATGAGCGATCACGGCCTGACCGCCGGCATCATGGATCCAGCTTGTCGCCTCCTCAAGGGTCGCCCATTCGCCGGCCACATGCCCGGGCTTGCCGCTGACCAGATAGCGGCTGAAGACATCCCGGAGGTCGGCGGCGCGACCTTGGGCGACGAGAAAGCGGGCAA
This sequence comes from Thiocapsa sp., assembly GCF_022340925.1. GTDB lineage: Bacteria > Pseudomonadota > Gammaproteobacteria > Chromatiales > Chromatiaceae > Thiocapsa. Next base: position 12,827 of record NZ_JAJDNA010000029.1, on the reverse strand, counting down.
AGTGGGTGCGACCGATCAGGCGCCCGTTCGACAGTGCCTTGGCCCCCTGATAGGCACCTTCGATCCCCTGTTTCGCGAGACGCCGCCCGATCTCCTCGGCGCGCCAGGCGCGGTAGGCGAGCAGCCGGCCGAGACCGTCTTGGAGCCGAGGATTGGCGGGATCCAGGTTGAGGCCCACGACGTGGATCGTGCGACCGCCCCAGGTAACCGAAACCTCGACGCCGGGAATCAGCCGGATGCCCAGGCGATCCGCCGCGGTCTGACCCTCGGCAATTCCAGCGGTGGTGTCGTGGTCGGTCAGGGCGAGGACCTGGACGCCGGCCGCTGATGCGCGTCGCATCAGCGCCTCGGGTGTAAGGGTGCCATCGGAGGCCGTGGAATGACTGTGAAGATCGGGGCCCTGCATCATCGGCGTAGTCTAACGCATGCCTCGATGTGGAGTGAGTGGACGGACGAGACGAGTCCAAGTGGTCTTGCTATATTTTCCAGGTGTGGCAGTCGGAGTCCCGTTACAACGCCTGGCCTCAGCATCACTGCACAGCCCGGGCGGGTCGGTCGAACGGCGCGCCAGACCATTCCCGCCCCCAGGATGAGGCACACTATGCTCCCGAAGGTCGATCTCAGCGATATCGCGGACGAGCTCAAAAGACTCGGGGAAGAGATCCAGCGCGTCCATGAAGACTCCGACCAAGTGATCGAGCCGGCACCGCAGGTATTACTGGCAGGACTCGACCAACTACTCGATACACTGCGTGCGAGCGATTCCGATACACCGCAGCAGGTCGCTCAGGCGTTACGCGCAGCCACCGGGTCCGAGCCCGACGTCCTGCTCGATCACGGGCTCGACCTCCTCCGGCAACTCGCAAACGTTGCCAGGCAACTCGGCCTGGGGTCCCAGGCGGAGGCACTCGAGGTGCTCGCCGTGCCCATCGCCTGCTGGATGCTGCGCCGAGGTGGGGAGCTATCGCATCCCGAAGCGGTCGTCAACGCCCTGGCCACGCTGGCGAACCGGCTGTGTCAACCCGAGGACCTCGCCGAGCTCTACGGCCTCATGGGCGAGATCTCAGACGGGATCGGGCCGGAGCAAACGCAAGCCATGGATCCGACCGATCCGACCGATCCCTGGCGTGTCCTCCTCATCAATCGCGGCATCGTCGCAACCCGAAGCCACCAACCAGCCCTCATCAGGGAGGCGTTCGACGCCATCGTCGAGCACTTGCCGGTCGATGCGCCCCAGTTCTTCCGGGAGGGAATGGGGCAGATGGAGGCGTTGGACTATCCGCCACAGGTCCGAGATCTGATGCAGCGCTATTACGACCGCTGGTGCAGCGGTCAGCGGCTGCACTGAGGCTGAGCTCAGCGACTTGCCCCGCCTCACGGAATGCAACGCCCCCTCAACCCGGGATCAGGTGCTTCTGCAGGCGGTACAAGAGGGTATCGCGGGTGAGGCCGAGCAGGCGGGCGGCGCGGCTCTTGTTGCCGCCCGCGAGCGACAGCGCCTGTCGGATCAGGTCCGCCTCGAGGTCGTTGAGGTCGATGCCGTGTGGGGGGAGCGCAAACCCGAGGTCTTGATCGGCCGGCGGCGCCCCGCGCACGACCGCGGTGGGCAGATTCTCAGGGCCGACTTCGGCTCCGGGCAGGAGAATGACCAGACGCTCGCACAGGTTGGACAGCTCACGCAGATTTCCCGGCCAAGTGTAACGCCGGAGGAGCCGCTCCGCGCCCGGCTTGATCAGGGGCGGATCGAGCTGATGCCGCTGCGCCGCGTCCGCGATGAAATGGCGAGTCAGGGCGGGGATATCGAGCACCCGCTCGCGCAGGGGCGGCACCGCCAGCGGAACCACGCAGAGTCGCAGGTAGAGGTCCCGGCGGAAGATCCCTTGCTGCACCAACCGCTCGAGATCCAGGGCCGACGCGGCGATGACGCGCAGATCAGGGCCACCGGTGGCAGTGTCCTGCTCGCACAGCAGGTGCAGCAGGCGCGCCTGCTCGGGGCATCCGAGCTCACCGACCTCGTCGAGGTAGAGGGTCGCGGGGCACCCATTCGGAATCTCCGCGAGGCAATGCCCGAATGCATCGGGCGGCGCCCCGGTGCAGGCAAACGCGCGAAAGGGCCCACGCTGGCGGGCACCCGCTGCATGGACTTCGCGTGCCAGGGTTGTTTTGCCGGTGCCGGGCTCACCCAGGAGCAACAGGCTCACGTCCGTCGCGGCCACCATGGACAAGGCGTTTCGCAGCCTCGCAAACGCCGGGGATTCGCCAATCAAGCTCTTCATCTGTTCGGGACTCTCGAATGCATCTGCCGGTCGGTCATGATCGCGCCCTGCGGTCCCGCGCCCCTCGCAAAGCTCCGCTGGATCGGCTCCGCCTCAACGGCCCGTGCGGCACCGGCGGCTTCGACCTCGCCCGATCAGCCAGTCGCATTGTATCCATGGGTATTCAATGTCAACAGCCCCAGCAGCATGACGGCGATGCCGGCCGCGACCTGAAAGCGCCGGTCTTGGCCCAGTCGATATAGGCGCCCCGCAAAGACGCCGCCTGCCACCAACACGGGCAGTGTCCCTGCCCCGAAAAGCGCCATGTAGATCGCCCCGGCCCAGGCGCCGCCTTGCGCCGGGCTGCTGAGAAGCATGCTGTAGACCAGACCGCACGGCAGCCACCCCCAGATCATGCCGAACAGGGCGGCGCGCGGGAGCGTGGTCACTGGCAGGAGGCGCCTGCCCACCGGCTCGAGCCTTCGCCAGAATGGCGCTCCCAACCGTTCGATCAGCACGAAACGGGGGAACCAACCCCCGATGTAGAGGCCAATGCCGACGAGGACCGCTGCCGCAAGCCAGCGCATCGCCTCGAAGGGCAAGGGATGCCCGCTCAGCTCGAAGAGCGCCCCGCCCAATGCCCCGGTGACGCCGCCGGCCAGGGCATAGCTGCCGATCCGGCCCAGATTGAACGCGAGGACGAAGATACCGAGCTGCCGCGGGCGATTCCGCATCTCCGCCGGGAGCGAATAGCTCAGAGCACCGGCAATCCCTCCGCACATGCCGATACAGTGCATGGCGCTGAGCAGTCCCACGACGAACGCGAGGGAGTACGCCGGGCTCATGGACGATAAGCCGGCGCCGGCGTTCCGTCACTGCGCATGCGGCGAAGGCTCGCCTCGCGAACCCATGGGATCGATCCGGAAATAACGTTCTGCGACCTGCCCGCCCGCACGAACAATCCAAACGTGCAGCGTGTCAACGCGAAGCCGACTCCCGCACGCCCCATCTTGCCGATCTCCGTTTTCCGGCTCACCGGCACCCTACCCGACTGGGAGACCGGCGGCGATGACATCGGTCACCCCTGCGCCGGCTATCGTCGCGCGTCGGCTGGAGATGTCGCCCCCGCACCCCTTACATCCGGCACAAATGGATGATCCGCCGCAATGCAGGCCTCTCGCACCCGATCGCTGCGCTGCGACTCCTCGCAACAGAGCCCGCAGTTCCTCGTCGTCGCGCCCTGCTCTCGGGCACGATAAACGCACCTCACTTACCGCAAAAACCAGATGCGACGAGTATATAATCGCATCAGTGTCGAATGAAATGCTGAAGAACGAGGACGGGGCTCATGGCATCACTGAACCTGGATCGTCTCCACCCCCTGCAGGAGCAGCTCACCAAACACGCGATCTACGGCGCCCTCGAGCGGATCGAAGACCTGCGCGTCTTCATGGGTCACCACGTCTTCTCGGTATGGGATTTCATGTCGCTGATCAAATACCTGCAAGCCCGAATCGCCCCGGCCCAGGTACCCTGGATGCCCCGAGGGGAAGCGAGCCTGCGCTACTTCGTCAACCAGCTGGTGTTGGAAGAGGAGTCGGACACCGCGCCTCGGGAAGACCGCGGTGTCGAGTATGCGAGCCATTTCGAGTTCTACTGCCGCGCCATGGCCGAGATCGGAGCCGACGCCGATGGACCGAGGCGGTTTGTCGACCTGGTTGCCGAACGAGGCATCGACGCGGCGCTCTACGACCCCCAGGTACCACTTCCCGCGCGTTATTTCACGGAAACGACCTTTGGCTTCATCCGCGAAGACAAGCCGCATCTGGTCGCGGCTGCTCTGGCCCTCGGACGCGAGAAGCTGATCCCCGCGATGTTTCGCGAATTTCTCAATCGGATGCGGATCACGCCGGCCGAGGCGCCGGGCTTTCACCGTTATCTCAACCGCCATATCCACCTGGACGAGGACTTCCACGGCCCTCTCTCGCTCAGACTTCTCGAGCATGTCTGCGGAGACGATCCCCAACGGATCGAAGAAGCAGAAACCGCGGCGGAAGAGGCGATCTGCGCCCGCCTCCGATTCTGGGACGGCGTGCTGGAGGCGATCCAGTCCGCGCGCTCACGCTGACCGGGCGCGGGGCTGCCATCGAGGATCCCGACGCGGGTGACCAGGGGCTCGACCATCGTCCCCAGGCGGGCGGATACACCGAGAGCCGACCCAGGTCGATTTCGTCAACCTGTTTCACCCCCGTCTCTGGAGATGCCACCCAGCGCGTTGATCCGCGAGCACCGGCTGTGGCTTGCATCCTCACCCGACGCCACCACCCTCTGTGCAGTCGATAAACCCCTGTCTGAAATCCATTCTGGAGCAGTCCGATATGAGCTCAACGATCACCGTCCCCCTGGATAATGAGGGCTTCCTCCTCAACCGCGACGATTGGAGCGAGGAGGTCGCCGTCGAGCTGGCCAAGGCGGACGATTTCGAGATGACCGAGCAGGTCATGCAGTTCATCCGCGAGGCTCGCTCGATGTACGAGACCGACGGGGTGGTGCCGCCGATCCGGATCTTCGCTAAGAAGCAAAAGGTCTCGACGAAAGACCTTTACGACATCTTCAAGAAGGGCCCGATGAAGCTGATCTGCAAGTGGGGGGGCTTACCTAAACCGACCGGTTGCGTCTAGGAGCCTGCAGATCCCCGGCCATTTTATGTGTTGAGAATCATTTGCACTAAGCCCCTGCCTGCGATAGGATGAGGATTCTAAGAGCAGCCCGTCACCAGCGGGCTCGCCCCCCTGAGACGGTCGTCGCGGGGAAGGCTCCGGGGTGAGCCCAGCTCGAGCACCCACGACGTGGAGAATGAGAGATGATCGGTCGATCGGTTCCCGGTCACCACGGAGGGTGCGAGTCAACCCAGGCGGCGCCGGCCATCAAGAGCTTCCCATTGATGATGGCCGGCGAGGGTACACGCGTGCGCGTCCTTGCACTCCAGGGAGGGAAAGGGTTAACCACGCGTCTGACGGAGCTCGGGCTCAATGTCGGAACCGAGCTGCGCGTCGTCCAGCGCCAAAGCGGCGGCCTGATGGTTGCCCGTGGCGAATCGCGCATTGTCCTCGGTGCCGGAATGGCCGCGAGGATCCAGGTCGAGCCGTTGGCCTGACTACCGTGGCAGCCGTCACGCCTCCCATTCGAGCCCGGTAACGAAGTCTCAGCACAGATGACCACCCTCAAGGACTTGAAGGCCGGCGATCGGGGCCGCGTCAAGGGCTTTGATTCGCAATCGCAGGCCTATCGCCGCAAGCTTCTCTCGATGGGGTTGACGCCGGGAGCCGAACTCGAGGTGATCCGGGTCGCCCCGCTTGGCGACCCGGTGGAAATACGGGTGCGCGGTACCTCGGTCAGCCTGCGCAGGGATGAAGCGGCGGCCCTCCTGTTAGAGCGTCTGCGATGACCAAACCCTTGACGATCGGCGTCGTCGGCAACCCGAATTGCGGAAAGACGACCCTGTTCAACGCCTTGACGGGATCGCGCCAACGTGTCGGGAACTGGCCCGGCGTGACGGTGGAGCGCAAGGTCGGGCGCTACCGGTTCGAGGGCTCCATCGTCCACCTCGTCGACCTTCCCGGAACCTACTCGCTGGACGTCTCGGACCACGATCTCTCGTTGGACGAGCGGATCGCCCGGGACTTCATCCATGATCGCGAGGCCGACCTTGTCCTCAACATCCTGGACGCCACCAACCTCGAACGGAATCTCTATCTCACCACCCAGCTGATCGAGATGGGACGGCCCCTGGTCCTGGCGCTGAACATGATGGATGTGGCCCACGAGCGGGGCATGAGGATCGACGTCCCATCCATCGCGGCGCGCCTCGGCTGCCCTGTTGTCCCCATCTCCGCGGCGACCGGAGAGGGCATCGCTGACCTCAAGCGTGTCCTGCTCGAGTGTCAGGCAACGGGGTCGATTCCGCGGGCGGAGGTCTCCTATCACCCGTCTCTCGAAAAGGCGATCGCCGCACTCGTGCCGCGTCTCGACGCCGTCGCCCGTGAGAATGGCGACTCGCCCCGCTGGCTGGCCGCACGCCTGCTCGAGGGTGACGATCTGGCCCGGCGTCTGGTCGGTGACCGGGTCACGCCGGAGGAGATCAGTGCACTTCTCGGTGACCAGGCCGAGGAGGTCGACATCCTGATCGCGGACGCCCGCTACGGCTTTGCGCACGCCATCACAGAGGCCGGTGTGACCCAAGCGGGAGAGGTCTCCCGCAACCTCTCCGATCGGATCGACCGGGTCATGCTCAACCGCGTGCTCGGCATCCCGATCTTCCTGGTCGTGATGTATCTGATGTTCATGTTCACCATCAACATCGGGGGCGCCTTCATCGACGCCTTCGACCAGACCGCCGGAACCCTCTTCGTGGACGGCGCTGCCCACGCCCTCGCCGCTTCGGGCGCACCCGACTGGGCGATCCTGCTTCTCGCCGACGGGATCGGCGGCGGAATCCAGGTGGTCGCGACCTTCATCCCGATCATTGCCTTCCTCTATGTCTTCATGTCGGTGCTCGAAGACTCGGGGTACATGGCCCGCGCAGCCTTCGTCATGGATCGGTTCATGCGCGCCATCGGCCTGCCGGGCAAGTCGTTCGTCCCACTGTTGGTCGGTTTCGGCTGCAACGTCCCCGCGATCATGGCCTCCCGTACCCTGGAGAGCCCGCGTGACCGCATTCTCACCGTCCTCATGACCCCCTTCATGTCCTGCGGTGCACGTCTGCCGGTCTACGTCCTCTTCGCCGCCGCCTTCTTCCCGGTGGGCGGTCAAAACATCATCTTCGGGCTCTATCTCATCGGCATCGCGGTCGCGGTGCTCACCGGTCTGGTGATGAAGGGAACCCTGCTCAAGGGCGACGCCACACCCTTCATCATGGAGCTGCCGCCTTATCACCTTCCCACGCTCAAAGGCGTCGCGCTGCGCACACTGGACCGGACCAAAGGTTTCGTGGTGCGCGCCGGCGGGGTGATCGTGCCCATGGTGCTGGTGCTCAACGTGCTGAGCAGCATCGGCACAGATGGCTCCATCGGCAACCAGGAGAGCGAACAATCGCTGCTCGCCGAGATCGGCCGCACCCTTGCGCCCGCCTTCTCGCCCATGGGTCTCGACGCCGAGAACTGGCCCGCTACGGTGGGCATCTTCACGGGGGTACTCGCCAAAGAGGCGGTGGTCGGCACCCTGGATGCCACCTACTCCGCCTTGGCGGCAGCGGACGCAGGCGCGACCCTGCAGGAGACTCCCTACGACCTAGGGGCGGGCTTGCTCGGGGCGTTGGCCACGATACCGGCGAATCTCGCCGATGCGCTCGGTCGCTGGAACGACCCGCTGGGGCTGGACGTCGGTGACCTGAGTATCCCCACTTCGGCCGCCGAGTCTCAGGCCGTGACTACGGGCACCTTCGGGGCAATGGTTAAGCGCTTCGACGGGGCCGCAGGTGCCTTCGCCTATCTGCTCTTCATCCTGCTTTATGCACCCTGCGTCGCGACCATCGCGGCCATCCATCGCGAGACCACACCCGGTTGGACGGTCTTTACCGTCCTCTGGACGACCGGGCTCGGCTACATCGTCGCCACCGTGTTCTATCAAGCAGCCACCTTCGGCCGCGATCCTGCCGGCTCGGCAAGTTGGATCGGCGCGATGCTGGCCATCTTCGTAACCACTCTGCTCGGAATGCGTTTCCTGGCCCACCGCGGGGCAGTCGCCACGAGACTGGCTCGCGAAGGGGCATGAGGCGGGGCAAGCACAACCGAAGCCATCGAGACCCCCCATGATCCTGTCAGACCTCACCGGATATCTCGCCCGCCACCGCCAGGTGTCACTGATGGACCTCGCCTACCGATTCGAATCCAACCCAGACGCACTTCGCGGGATGCTCTCCATCCTCGAGCGCAAGGGGCGGGTGCGCCGGGTCAGCACACCGGCCGGATGCGGCACGGCCTGCAGCACGTGCGATGCCGCGACGATCGAGACCTATGAGTGGATCGGCATCGCCGACGCACGCCAGCCGACGGATTGACCCTGACCCCTCCCTCGCCCAGGGCCCCTCGACCACCAGCGTATCCGCCATGCGCCGATCCTCGGACTGGTTCAGATCAAGGTCGAGGTCGGTCACTGCCGCCAAGCCGCCTTGGGAAAACGCTGAGTATTTCATTCCCAAAGGAAAATGCTGATTCGTCGGACATCCAGGCAAAAATCAGCACGGAGAGCGAAAATGCGGATTCCGCTCTCCTTCCATTTTCAGCGGCTTGTCCGGCTGCGACTGGCGGGGCTTCCTGCTCCGAGCCCGGCCTCGACCCGCGTGCTGGCATCGGGACCACCCCGGTCGTCGTGCTCGGGGGAAAGCGGCCCGGGACGTTCCGGCCTCGGGAGGTTCCGCAGGGTCGCCGCGACATCCCGGCTGAAGTCGCCAAGAGCGGAGCTCATCGCGGCGATCAGCGCCGCCTCGTCCCTCGGCTCCGCCAAGGCCCTTCGATAGGTCGTCTCCTCCACCACCAGCGTCCGCTCCCGTTGGTGGTCCAGCACGACCCAGCGGACCTTGAGCAGCGCCTGAGCGTCTGAGGTGCCTTCAAAGGCGAGCACGTCGGCGGCGACCCGGAAGTCCAAGGGATAACGGACCTCGCTGGGCAAGATGAAGACCGCGCTCGTGCCAAGGAGGGACGAGAGGTTTTCGCTCCAAACCCTAACGAAATCATCCTGTAGTGTTCCGCCCCAACGATGGAACTCATCGATGGTCAGGCGATTCCCGCCCCCGCGCGAGACGATCTGGGGTCGGTCCAGGAACTGCGGGAAGCTGACAGGCCCGAGACCCACGCCCAAGGCGACGCCCGGCGCACCGCCCGCCTCACGGGTGTCCGGCAAGGCGGTCAAGGTATAGAAGCTCGAGGGCGGCGAGGTCGCACAGCCTGCCAGCCCGACCAGCAGCAAGACGGCGACTGACCGCGTCAGGCGCATGCGTTTCATCGAGTACCCCCCTTGCCCTTGAGGAGGGCCTCCGGATGGCGCTCGAGATAGTCGGCCATGATTCGAAGCGATCGCGCCGCTCCCGAGACCTCCTGCAGCATGCGACGTACCTCCACAGAGATCGGCGATCCGTCCGCAAGGATCTGTCGCGCATCCTCCAGCGTCGACGTGGTCTGCTGGAGGGTCGCTGCCAGCTCGGGCGCAATCTCGGTGTTGAGCCGCTCCGCCACGGCACGAACCTCGGCGAGCGCCCCCTCCATCTCCGCGACGCCCCGTCGCAGCCCCTCGGAGTTGACCATGGCGTTCGCCCCCGCGACAGTCTCCGCGAGGTCACGTCCGACCTGGTCCAGCGGAAACGCCATGAGACGGTCGAGGATGTCCGTGACCTTGGTGGTCAGGGCATCGAGCGACGCGGGCACCGTCGGGAGGACGTCATAGCCGCCATGCTTGACGACCAGCTCAGGCGGCACCTCCTCGTGGAGATCCAGCTCGACGTAGAGCTGCCCCGTAATCAGACTGCCCGCCTTCAGCTGCCCACGCAGACCCTGACTGACCAACTGCTTCACGAGACTCGCCCCTCCGAGCTTGTCCGGGTCACCGCGGACCGCGATGCGATCCGGCTCGATCTCGATCAGCACCGGGATATGGAACTGGAAGTCGTCGGCGCTGAACTGCAGCTGGACGTCCAGGACCTGCCCGATCGCAATCCCGCGCAGCAACACCGGGGCGCCGACGCTGAGACCCCGCACCGAGCCCTTGAAGAACAGCAGATAGCGCTCCTTGTCCAGATAGATCTGCTCGTGGGCCTCGTCGCGATTCGGATAGAGCGGGAAGACATGCTCGTCGGTCGGTTGCTCGCCCGGCGCATCAATGGTGTCAGGGGTGTCGAAGGAAACCCCGCCGATCAACACTGCCATCAGCGACTGGGTGTCCACCTGGATGCCCGACGCGCCGAGCGAGAAGTCCACCCCGCTCGCGTTCCAGAAACGGGTACTCGTCGACACCAATCGATCATGCGGGGCGGAGACGAACACCTCGATATCGACCGCCTCTCCGTCGGGATCGAGCGAAAAGCCCGCGACCTGCCCGACCTGGATCTGTCGATAATAGACCGGCGAGCCGACGCTCAATGAACCCAAGGTTGGCGACCGCAGGCGAAATTGGGTACCTGAATCCGCGGTCGTGAACAGCGGCGGCTCCTCCAGCCCCTTGAAATAGCGACTCGCCTTCCCCCTCAGGACGGGATCGATCGCGATGTAGGCGCCGGACAGCAGGGTCTCGAGCCCGGAGACGCCGCTCGCGGTCACCCGGGGCCGCTCGACCCAGAAACGTGTCCCCTCCGTCAGGAAATCGGCGGCCCCGTGCTTGAGCTCGGCCGTCACGATCACGGTCTTCAGGTCCGGACTCACGTCGATGGCGCTGACCTGACCCACGTCCACGTCCTTGAACTTGACCTTGGTGCTGCCCGCCTGCAGTCCGGAGGCGGTGGCGAACTCGATCCGGATCGTCGGACCCCGCTCGGCCAATGTCTTGACGGCGAGCCAGGCCCCGATCAGGACCGCCACCAGCGGAATCAGCCAGACCGGCGAGAGGCCGCTGCCGCGTCGGACGACGGCCTGCGGCCTATCCTCCTGATCCTGCCGCAGTGACCCCTGCGGGGCGCCCTCGTTCTCCGACATACCTCTGCTCCATTGCGTCCCAGATCAGCCTGGGATCGAACGACATCGCGGCAAGCATGGTCAAGACCACGACCGCACAGAAGAACACGGCGCCCGCCTCGGCCTGCACGCTTGCCAGGTTACCGAGGCGCACCAGCGCGACCAGGATGGTGACGACATAGACATCGACCATCGACCAGCGGCCGATCGCCTCGGTGATGCGATAGAGGCGTGTGCGATCCCGGGGTCGCCAAACAGAGCGCACTTGGACCGAAAGGAGCAGGAAGACCAGGATCAGCAGCTTCAGGAAGGGCACGAAGACGCTGGCCACGAAGACCACGATCGCCAGGGGCCACATCCCATGTGTGAGCAGGAAAACCACCCCGCTCAGGATCGTATCCGATTGGGTGCGCCCAAGCGAGGTGACGGTCATGATCGGGAGCAGATTTGCGGGGACGTAGCAGACGACTGCGGCGATCAGCAACGCCCAGGTCCGTTGCAGGCTCCGCGGCTTGCGTCCATGCAGCACATCGGTGCAGCGGGGACAGCGCAGGCGATCGCCATCGCGCAGCGCGGCAGAGCGGCGCACGACCAGCTCACAGACGTCGCAGGCCAAATGGGGCTCTCCAGGATCCAATGGGCGCGTGACACGCGGCAGGACCGGCACCCGCGACCAGACCAGATCCGGATCCAAGGCGGCCTGGGCGGCCGCGAGGACGAGGATCAGGACCGCGAATGCGAAAAGCGAGGTCCCGGGGACGATCGTCGCCATCTCCGAGAGCTTGACGACCGAGACCAGGATCCCGAGCATGAAGACATCCATCATGCCCCAAGGGGTCAGGGTCCGAACCCACCGGAACAATGGAGGCAGCCACGGGGGCATGCGGTTGACGGAGAGCGGAATCAGCACGGTCACCAAGAGGGCCAACTGGAGCCCCGGAGCCAAGATGCTGGTAAAGAGGACGACCGCGGCGATCGGCCAGTCGCCGGCTTGATACAGATCGATGACGCCGGTCATCAGGGTCGTCTGTGTTCCTCGACCCTGCATCTCGAAGGAGAGAAAGGGGAAGGTGTTCGCCACGATGAAGAGCACGACCCCGGCGATCGTCAGTGCGAGCGTGCGATTCAGGCTGTTCGGTCGATTCCTGTGCAAGACGCTCCCGCAGCGCGCACACTGCGCGGTCCCGGCCGCGGGGAGCGGCGGGATGCGCTGGAGCAAACCACATTCGAGACATTCGGTGAGAGAATCCTGGGGCATGGAGGGGCAGTTGGCCGTCTTAGAGAGACACTGAGTTTATCGGCCCGCACGGAACAGCAACACCCGCCTTCGCCGTCCCTTCATCTTCAGTCGCCTGGGGGGCTGAAGATGGCGGCACATCCTGGTGCCGCCGCCGCGATTGGGCGATCGCTGGACCGGCGAGCGATCGGCGTCCGTCCGTCGATCCGGACCGAGCAGTCGCAAAGGAGGCGCCGGTCCGAGTCCGCCGGTTGAATCTGGGGGGCAAAAGACTCAGCATCCTACGTGCCTTGCCACGGCGCCCAGCAGCCGAGGCAGCTTGCCGCCCGGGCATGATAACCGACCAGCGATGACTCGAATCGACTTCTACAGCCTGGAGGCCGACAGCACCGGCGACCGTTTCCTCCTGACCTGTCGGCTGGTGGAACGCATCCGCACGACCGACGTGCGCATCCTGATCCATTGCCCGGACTCCGAGCAGGCTCGCCATCTCGACCGGCTGCTCTGGACCTTCCGCGACGAGAGCTTCCTGCCGCATGGGCTCGTCGGCCGGAGCGACCCGGCGTTGACGCCCATCCTGATCAGCGCAGACGGCAACCCGGTGACCGAGGATCAGGTGCTGATCAATCTGGCGCCCCAGGTTCCGGCCTTCTTCGGGCGCTTCGAGCGGCTCTG
>NZ_JAJDNA010000003.1 GCF_022340925.1 Thiocapsa sp. | reverse complement strand
TCGAGCACGACCAGGTCCGGCCGGTGGGTCCGCACGGCCGCCAGGCCGGCTTCGCCGTCGCGGGCCACGCGCACCTGGTGGCCCTCCCGCATCATCAGGAACTCGAGCGAGATGACGATGTTGGGCTCGTCGTCGACGATCAGGATCCGCTTACTCATGCTCAGGCCCTTGCTCCGTTGAATGCGCCGGATGGGCGGGCAGCTCGAAACAGATCCTAGCACCTTTTCCAAGGGCGCTATCCGCCCAGATCCGGCCCCCCAGGTTGTCGATGATCTGACGGCTGATCGGCAGACCCAACCCGGTTCCGCCGGGTCTGGCACCGGCGCGCGCCGTCTGGTGAAATTTCTCGAAGACGCGCTCCAGATCGCTCTCCGGAATGCCCGGGCCGTTGTCAGAGACGCAGACACGCCAGCCGTCAGAGCCGCGTGACAGGCGCACCCGAACCTCTCCCGCGCCCTGCGGCGCGAACTTGGCCGCGTTGGAGAGCAGGTTCACCATGACCTGCACGATCCGGTCGCGGTCGCCCCCGACGATGGCGGATCGGTCCGGGAGGTCGAGACGGACATGGCACCCCCGGTCATCGAGGTAACGCTCGGTCGCCGCGACCGCCTGCTGGATCAGCGCCTGCAGCTCCACCGCATCGCTGCGCCAGTCGGCGCGGCCGGATTCGATCTTGGCCAGGTCGAGGACCTGGTTGACCAGCCGCGAGAGCCGCTCGGTCTCGCTGACCAGGATGCCGAGGAAGCGGCGGCGCTGGGCGAGATCGAGCCTGGGGTCGTCGTTGAGGATCTCGGCGAAGGCGCGAATGGAGGCGAGCGGTGTGCGCAGCTCATGGGTCACGGACGACATGAAATCATCCTTCATGCGATCGAGCTCCTGCAGGCGCAGGTTGGCCGCGCGCAGCTCTGCGGTCGCGGTCTCCAGGGCATGGGACTTCTGCTCCAGCTCACGGCTGTAGGCACGGATCTGAGACGCCTCGTCGAGGATATCCAGAACCTCGTCGACCCCGAGGGTCTCCTCTTGGGTCACGGAGGCGACCATCAGCCTTGCCGACGCCCCGCCGATCGCTCCGGAGAGGAGGGTCTCCACGAAATAGACGGTCTCTGCGTCGGCCGGCAGGCCGTCCGTCGAGTCCAACCCACGCCCGTCGGCGTAGTCCATAAACGCCGTGCGGGTTCGGGAGGGTCCGAGGAAGCGCTCCGTCAGGGACATGAGCTCGGCGACCTCGGCACGACCGCGCCACAGGGGCGCCCGTGCGCCCGCGCTGCGGCGCAATGCGTCGACGTAGGTGCGGGCCTGGGATGCCTCCGTCGCGTTGGGCGCGCGGAGCGAGGAGACCAGGAGGAAGATGCCGATGTTCGCCGTCAGGCTCCAGAACAGGCCGTGGGTGATCTCGTTCCAGCCCGCGAGTCCGAACAAGCCGAGCGGGGCCAGGATGTCGAGACCCCCGGGCCCCGACTCCATGAAGGCCCGCGGGAGCCACCCCGACTTGGCGAACGAGGGCAGCAGCAGGGTGTAGATCCAGACCAGGAAGCCGGCCAGCAGCCCGGACAGGGCGCCCTCGCGCGTCCCTCCGTACCAGTAAAGGCCGCCGATGACGGTGGGTGCCAGCTGCGCCACGGCAACGAAGCTGATGAGGCCGATGCTCACCAGTGCATAGGCTTCCCCCGCAAGCGAATAGTAGAGATAGCCGAGCAGGAGGATGACGACGATCGCGCCGCGACGGATCCTGAGCAGAAGCCGGCCGAGGTCCGCGGGGGGCGGACGGCGGCGCCAGCGACGCAGGAGCACCGGGAGGACGAGGTCGTTGCTGACCATGGTGGAGAGCGCGATGGTCTCGACGATCACCATACCGGTGGCGGCCGAGAGGCCCCCGATATAGACGAGGAGTGCCAGCCAGGGCTGCTCGAAGGCGATCGGCAAGGTCAGCATGAAGGTATCGGCATTCACCGTTCCGTCCGGGAAGGTCAGGAGACCGGCGACGGCGACCGGGACCACGAAGACGTTGATCAGGAGCAGGTAGAGCGGGAAGAGCCAGATGGCGCGGCGGATATGACGCTCGTCGCTGTTCTCGACGACCGCGACCTGGAACTGGCGCGGCAGCAGGACGACCGCCAGCCCGGCGAGCAGGGAGATCGCAACCCAATCGCGCAGGGGTGCGATGCCGGGCTCCAGGAGGGGGCGCAGTGGTGGGGTCTCGCCGATCGGCGGCAGTGGGGTCCCGCCCAGACCGAGCACTGAGAGGGTGACGAAGAGTCCGATCGCGAGGAAGGCCAGGAGCTTGACAAGGGACTCGAAGGCGATCGCCGCGACCAGTCCTTCATGGCGCTCGCTCGCGTCCAGGTGCCGGGTGCCGAAGAGGATCGCGAAGGCCGCTAGGAACAGGGCGGCGATGAAGGCGGTGTCCCCCCAGAAGGGCTTGCCCCCGGCCGGCGGCATCCGCACCTGCGGGTAAGCCATGAGGATGCTGAAACTCCAGTCGATGGCCTTGAGCTGCAGCGCGACATAGGGCACGAGGCCGATCACCGCGATGACCGTGACCAGCCCCCCGAGGGCTTGGCTCTTGCCGTACCGGGAGGCGATGAAGTCGGCGATGGAGGTGATGCGCTCGGCCTTGCTGACTCTGACCATCTTGAGCAGGAACGAGCCCCAGAGGAAGGCCATCAGGGTTGGACCGAGATAGATCGGGAGGAAGCCGAGTCCGTTCTCGGTGGCCCGCCCGACGCTTCCATAGAAGGTCCAGGCGGTGCAGTACACGGCGAGCGAGAGCGCATAGACGGTCGGGTGGGCGATGACAGAGCGGCCGCGCGCCGCGCGGCCTTCTGCCCAGTGGGCAACCGCGAAGAGGAGTCCAACATACGCGAATGAGATGCCGATGATCAGGGGGGCATGGATCATCCGCCGATCCTCATGATCGGCGCGTCACGGCCATGGCCGGATCAGCGATCGCACGCATCATTCACCGGCGCGAGAGACGAGCCAAGCGGCGACCCCGATCAGGACCGCCCAGGTCGCGAAGAGATAGAAGACGAGCACCGGGACGCCGAGCGAGCGCCCGAGCGCCTCGATCTGCAGGACGAATGGCGAGAAGAGCAAGAGCATCCCTGCCAGGAAGAGGAGCAACAGGCGTTGTCTAACCAGGGTTGAACAGGGCATGGTATCGGTTGGGATCGCCGGGGCATCGCCGGAGAGTATAGAGGTTGAAGCGGCCTGCGGGTTCGGCCCCGTGCGTGACGCTGGACCGCGAGCGTGCGGCCAGCGAGTGCTCGGAGTAGGGCGTCGACCGTGCGTCCCTCTTCAGCCTGCAGCGATCGTCGTCGCTGGTCCTGGGGATCTCCCGAGGCATTTCGACGGTCACGGCTCCTAGGTGCGCACCGCCAACCCGGCAGGTCCGTCGGCATTCTGGCTGACGGCGTGGGCTGAGGATCCCTGTCGGGGGCTCGAGATCGGCTCAATACCGCGTGGGCAAGGCCTGCAGGAACTCCGCCGGCGCCTGCACGGCCAAGGACGCATCGGCAAAGTCGGGTGCGTTAAGCGTGATGACGCGCTCGAGTCCGATCATTCGGGCGCTCTGGTATGTCAGGGCATCATCGAGATCGGGCCAGCCGAGCGCGATGGCTGCGTCGATCACGGCGGCGTCCACCGGGGCGATGGTCAGGACCGCGCAGATCCGCTGGAGGGATGCCCTCGCATAGGCTCGGCCCCGATCCCGTGCGAGTTGGTCGTGAAGCGGCTCGATTGCCGCCGCGCACACATAGCCCTTGACTCGCCGCTCGGCGGCGAGGGCGAGAATCGCGCTCGATGGGTTGTCCGACTCCTGCTCATTGAGGAGCGCGTCGATCAACACGGTAATGTCGAAGAGTGCATCTGGGCGTGCGGTCATGCGTCGGCTCCTGCTTCTTTATGTTGGGAGACCGGGCCGTGCGCAGGCGATCGGACCTTTTGGTTCCCTTTTGACACTATGCGATCGCCGTGCCATGAGAGGGCAGACGGCGCGCTGCGCCGTCGATCCGCCTGCCACCCGACGGAAGTCTCTGAAAAAGAATGCCTCTGGCGTTTACCGCAGTGATCTCAAGCGATGGCCGGTCAGGTGTTCGGCCGGCAGGGACGGACGCCGAAACCCGAGGTCAGCCGGCCTTTATGGTTTGAATGAGACGCTGACGGCCGAAGTTGAACCAAGTCGGACCCCGTCAGCCGCACCGGGATGAGCTGATCGATTGCCATGCATTGCGATGATCGGCATGGAAGGCGAAGACGCGACCTCCGTTCGCCTTCGTCTTCGGACGCTGATGGCGACTGAAGATGCCCTGGCCTCCTGCCCGGCGCGGTCCTAGAGCGCGATCGGCAGGGGCTTGATATTCCAGATCTTCTCCGCGTATTCCCGGACCGATCGGTCCGATGAGAAGCGCCCGATCCGGGCGACGTTCAGGATCGACATCCTGTCCCACGCGGCACGCCGACTGTAGACCTCGCTGATGCGATCCTGGCACTCGAGGTACGAGCGGTAGTCGGCAAGGACCATGAAGGGGTCGTGGTTGATCAGCTGATCGGTCAAGGGGCGAAAGAGACTGGTGTCGCCGTGCGAGAAGAGTCCGGAGGTGATGAGGTCAATGTCGGACTTGAGCTCGGGGTCACGCTGATAGGTGTCCCAGGGCCGATAGCCTTCGGCCTGCCTCCGGCGGACCTCGTCCGCCGTCATGCCGAACAGGAAGAAATTCTCCGGCCCCACCTCGTCGCGGATCTCGATGTTGGCGCCGTCGAGGGTCCCGACGGTGAGGGCGCCGTTCATCGAGAACTTCATGTTTCCGGTGCCGGATGCCTCTTTGCCGGCGAGAGAGATCTGCTCCGAAAGGTCGGCGGCGGGATAGAGGCGCTGACCGTTCTTGACGTTGAAGTTGGGCATGAAGGCAACCCGGATGTAACCGTTGACCTGCGGGTCGTTGTTGATGACCTCGGCGACGGCATTGATCAGCTTGATAACGAGCTTGGCCATGTAATAGCCCGGGGCCGCCTTGCCGCCGAAGATAAAGGCCCTCGGGACCATGCCCAGGTTCGGGTTCTGCTTCAACCGCTGATAGACCCGGATGATATGAAGGACGTTGAGGTGCTGACGCTTGTACTCGTGCAGGCGCTTCGCCTGGACGTCGTACATCGCGTCCGGGTCGAGCAGGACGCCGGTGTTGCGCATGAGCCAGACCGCCAGGTCCCGTTTGGCCGCGCTCTTCGCCTGGCGCCAGCGCTCCTGCAACCCGGGGTCGTCGGCGTGCGACTCGAGCTCGCGCAGGCACTCGAGGTCGCGCGCCCAGCGGTCATGTCCACAGGTCTCGGTAATCAGGCGCGCGAGACGCGGGTTGCTGACGGCGATGAAACGGCGCGGGGTCACACCGTTGGTGATGTTGTGGAAGCGCTCGGGCCACATGTCATGAAAGTCTTGAAAAAGCGTGGTCTTGACGAGCTCCGAGTGCAGGGCGGCGACGCCGTTGACCGCCAGGCTTCCCACCACCGCCAGGTTTGCCATCCGGATCCGCCGCATCCCGCCCTCGGCAATGAGAGACATCCGGGCGACCCGCTCCTCGTCGCCGAGGAAGCGCACGCGCACCTCGTCGAGGAACCGCTGATTGATCTCGTAGATGATCTCGAGATGGCGCGGCAACAGACGCTCGAAGAGGGCGACCGACCAGGTCTCCAGCGCTTCCGGGAGCAACGTGTGGTTGGTGTAACAGAAGGTCTGGCGGGCGATCGCCCAGGCCGCGTCCCAGGACATGCCGTGCTCGTCCACGAAGAGGCGCATGAGCTCCGCCACGGCGATGGCCGGATGCGTGTCGTTGAGCTGGGCGACGAATTTCTCGTGGAAGGTCTCGAGTGGTCCGACGGTGTTGAGATGCAGTCGGATCATGTCCTGGAGCGAGCAGGACACGAAGAAATACTGCTGTTTCAGCCGCAGCTCCTTGCCGGCCTCGGGCTCGTCGTTGGGGTAGAGCACCTTGGAGAGGGTCTCCGCCTCGATCTTGGCGTGGACCGCACCGTAATAGTCGCCGACATTGAAGGCCTGGAAATCAAAGGATTCCGGGGCTTCTGATTTCCATAGGCGCAGGAGGTTCACGTTTCCGACCCCGTAGCCAAGGATCGGTGTGTCGTAGGCGACGCCGTTGACGACCAGGTCCGGCACCCAGCGCACGGTCGGTCGGCCCTGATTGTCACGGGTCCGCTCGGTGCGGCCGCCGTAGAGCACCGGGAAGCCGATCTTCGGTCTCGGGATCTCCCAGGGATTGCCGTTCCTCAGCCAGGTGTCGCTGCGCTCGACCTGCCAGCCGTCCTCGATGACCTGGTCAAAGATGCCGAATTCGTAGCGGATCCCATAGCCGATCGCGGGGATCTGTACCGTGGCCAGTGAGTCCATATAGCAGGCGGCCAGGCGACCGAGTCCGCCGTTACCCAGTCCAGGCTCCTCCTCCTCCTCCATGATCGCGTTGAAGTCGAGGTCCAATTCCTCGCCCGCCTCGCGGGCGACCTCGGTGATGCCGAGATTGACCAGATTGTTGGCCAGATGCGGACCTAGCAGATACTCGGCCGAGAGATAGCAGACCGTGCGCGCATGGGAGGTCTTGTAGATCTGGGCCGATTTGACCCAGCGTTCCAGGATGCGGTCGCGCACGGTGAAGGCGGCCGCCATGTAAAGGTCATGTCCCGTGGCCACCTCACGAAACCGCCCCTGGATGTAGAACAGATTGTCGATGTAGGCCTGCTTCAGAGACGCCTTCGACATGCCGGTGCGGGTATGCTCGTGTCTCTGGGGCTGGATCCTCGGGGCCACCTCGGTGTTCATGCTGGCGCCTCGTCGGCACGGTATCGGGTGGGCACAAGCTACACGCCCGTTTCGAAATCCGTCAATCGGATGCGCGAAGGCACACACGGCGGCTTGGCGCGCCGCGCCACATCACGGCGCGAACGCACCCCCGATCGGTGCTGCCGGATCTCAAAAGGGCCACGTCCATTCATCGGCCTCGGGCTTGTCGACGCCGTGCTCATGGGCATAGTTTCGGCACTCGATCTGCAGATCGCGCAGCCGCTCCTTCACATGTGCGCCGGCGACCTGCAGCCGCGGCACGCGGTTGATGACGTCGATCGCGAGGCTGAAGCGGTCGATCTCGTTCTCGATGGCCAACTCCAGGGGCGTGTTGATGTTGCCCTTTTCCTTGTAGCCGCGCACATGCAGATGGGCATGGTTGGTGCGCCGGTAAGCCAGGCGATGGATCAGCCAGGGGTAGCCGTGGAAGTTGAAGATGACGGGCCGATCCTTGGTGAAGAGGCTGTCGAAATCCGCGTCGCTGAGCCCATGCGGATGCTCGCCGGCGGGTTGCAGCTTGAAGAGATCCACCACGTTGATGAAGCGGATCCGGATGTCGTCGAAGTGCTCGCGCAGCAGCGCGGTGGCCGCCAGCGCCTCCTTGGTGGGGATGTCGCCGCAGCCGACCAGGACCGCGTCGGGCTCGGCTCCCTGATCGTTGCTCGCCCACTCCCAGATCCCAATCCCTTTGGTGCAGTGCTTGATCGCGGCGTCCATGTCCAGGTACTGGAGGTGGTTCTGCTTGTCGGCCACGATCACGTTGATGTCGTCGCGACTCTGCAGGCAGTGGTCGACGGTGGACAAGAGGGTGTTGACGTCCGGCGGCAGATAGATACGGGTGACCTCAGGGTTCTTGTTGACCACCACGTCGAGGAATCCCGGGTCCTGATGGGTGAAGCCGTTGTGGTCCTGGCGCCAGACGGTGGAGGTGATGAGCAGGTTGAGCGAGGAGATGCGCGCGCGCCAGGGGATCTCCTCGCAGATCGCCAGCCATTTCGCATGCTGGTTGTACATGCTGTCGATGACGTGGACGAAGGCCTCGTAGGTGGCGAAGAAGCCGTGACGGCCTGTCAGGACATAGCCTTCGTACCAGCCCTCCAGGGTGTGCTCCGAGAGCATCTCCAGCACCCGCCCGTCCGGGGCCAGCTCCCCGCCGTCGGCATCCTCCGGTTTGTACTCGCACAGCCAGAGCTTCTTACTGACCTCGTAGACGGCATCCAGCTTGTTGGAGGTGTTCTCGTCCGGGCCGAAGACACGGAAGTTGTTCATGTTCTTCGCCATGATGTCGCGCAGCAGGGCGCCCACCGGCTTGGTATTCATGGCGCGGAGCTTGCCGGGCTCGGGGACGTCCTGGGCATAGTCGCGGAAGTCGGGCATGCGCAGGGCGCGGCGCAAGAGCCCCCCGTTGGCGTGCGGATTGGCGCTCATGCGCAGGGTCCCCTTGGGGGCCAAGGCCTTGAGCTCGGGGACCAGCCGGCCGTTCTCGTCGAACAGCTCCTCGGGCTTGTAGCGCTTCATCCAGTCCTCGAGCTGCTTGAGATGGGCCGGGTTGTGATGCATCCCGGAGAGCGGGACCTGGTGGGCGCGCCAGAAACCCTCGACCTTGTGCCCATCCACCTGTGCCGGCCCGGTCCAGCCCTTGGGGGTGCGCAGCACGATCATCGGCCAGTGGCAGCGGGTGGCCTGTCCGCTGTCGCGGGCCGCTTGCTGGAAGGTGCGGATCTGTTGGTAGCAGGCGTCCAGGGTCGCGGCCATGGTCTGATGCAGGACCAGGGGCTCGTCGCCCTCGACGAAATGGGGCGTCCAGCCGTAGCCGCGGAAGAGGCTCGCCAGCTCCGCGTTGGGGATGCGCGAGAGCAGCGTCGGGTTGTTGATCTTGTAGCCGTTGAGATGCAGGATCGGCAGCACGGCGCCGTCGCGGATGGGATTCAGAAACTTGCTCGAATGCCAGGAGGTGGCGAGCGGCCCGGTCTCCGCCTCGCCGTCGCCGACTGCCACCGCGACCAGGAGGTCCGGGTTGTCGAAGGCCGCGCCGAAGGCGTGCGAGATCGAATACCCCAGCTCGCCGCCCTCGTGGATCGAGCCGGGTGTCTCGGGGGTGCAGTGCGAGCCGATCCCGCCGGGGAAGGAGAACTGTTTGAAGAAGGCCCGCATGCCTTCCTCATCCTCGCTCTTGTTGGGATACATCTCGGAGTAGGTCCCTTCCAGATAGACGGGAGCCAGCACGCCAGGGGCGCCGTGTCCGGGACCGGCGAGGAAGATCGCCTCCTGTTGGTGCTCGACGATGATGCGGTTGAGGTGCACGTACATGAAGGACAGCCCGGGACTGGCGCCCCAATGACCCAGCAGGCGGCTCTTGAGGTGCTCCTCCTTCAGCGGCTCCCTCAGAAGGGGGTTGTCGCGCAGATAGATCATGCCGACGGCGAGATAGTTGCAGGCTCGCCAGTAGGCGTCGAGCTTGGCGAGCAGGTCGGGTGAGAGGGGAGTTGCGTTGCTCTCGAGTGTGCGGACTGCGTCGTTCATGACCGTCTCCTCTGTTGCCTTTGGGGAAGTCGGCTCGATACTAGGATCGTTCGATGAAGGTGCTGTTACGTCGAGGCGTACCATTGCCCCGGATGCGTTCCGCCTCGGATGGAACGGACGCTCCTCCAGTTTCGGGCGCTTAGGCGAAAAAACGGAGTAGGCGGGAAACCGCTTCGTCCGGTTCCCCGCCGTTTGCTCAATCCGCATGGCCAGGCAATTCGCGTTCGGTTGGAGACGCCTCGGCGATTGCACGGTCTCTGGCAGAGGAGTGAGGACCATGGATCAGAATCCACTCAAGGCGATCGAATTCTTCGGTTTTATGGCGCTGGCCGGGTGGCTCGTATATAGCCAGCTCGTCGCGTCGCGACGTGACCATGCCCGCCAGCACGGAAGCGGCTCCGAGGCGGGCGAAGATGCCTCGCGCGATGAGACGGATACCCCCGCTTGAAGATGATCGGGTTCAGCGCTCGAGACGCTTGAGCGCGGCGCGCAGCGACCGTGCCGAGGCTGACGGGATCTGCCTGAGGGTGTCGAGCATCGCGGAGATTCCCGCCTCCCGTGCCCAAGGGCTCAGAGAGGCGGCTGCCGGGTGTCCGGGGCGAGTCCGGTTGGTTTTCACGCGATCGCCCGGTTCGGCTTCGCCAGTCGCGGGAGTCTTGGCCGAGTCCCATGTCTCCGATCCGGGGCCGGCGCGCTCAGCGGCGACGCGGTGCTCGACAAGCCCCGGCAGGGTCTCGCGGATCAGCCGACTCTCGAGCCCTTGCAGGTCCTCCAGGGCCGCGTGTGGCGGGGTGGCGGCACGTGCCCCCGGCTCATCGGCGAGTCGTGTATCCACGAGATGGCGTGCCTCGACAAGCAGGACCTCGGTGAGATCGCGGCGCAGGTCTTCGATGAGGGCGGTCAGGCGCCTGTTCAGCGCGGCCTCCAGCCGTTCGTCGATCAAGGCCAGGAGCTCCGGGCGGCTCAGGACGCCGGGTGAGACGGGTGAGTGGTCAGCGGCGCCCGGCACCTTCGGGTTGGCGGGGTGCGCGGGCGGCGGGGCGCCATCCTGGACGGCGGCGCGGATGCGCCCGAGAATCTCCGGGAGGCACTCGTCCGCGCGTGATTTCGGCAGGACGGCGAGGACGCCTTTCCGCATCGCTGTCGCGGTCAGGTCGCCGTCCTCTTGCGACGTGCAGAGGACCACCGGGAGGTGCGCGGTTCGCGGATCGGCATGGATGATCTCGAGGGCCTCCAGGCCGTTCAGTCCAGGCATGATATGGTCCATGAGGACGGCGTCCGGCACCCGGCTCTTGAGCGTCTCGAAGGCGGATTCAGCGGAATCGGCCGTGTCGACCTCGACGCCCTGGTGTTGCAGTGTGATGCGCAACGCGTACCGCGTGGTCTTGGAATCGTCGACCAGAAGGATCTTCATATCGTTTTGAAAGGCGGGGGCTTCGCGTTAGGACCGCCGGCAGTGTACTGGTCAGAGGGGGTAGAGCGCCATGGCAGAGCCGTCCATCCGCTTCGTTCGTCTCCGGTCCGCCGCTGCCGTTGCCGAGGAGACGGCCCGTCGGATGGCCGCGGCCGCGCGCCGCGCGATCGCTCTGAGCGGGCGATTCCGCTGCGTGCTGGCGGGGGGACGCACCCCATTGGCGGCCTACCGACGGCTGGCCGATCAGCCCGAGGAGTGGTCGCACTGGCACCTGTTTCTCGGCGACGAGCGCTGTCTGCCTCCCGATGATATCGAGCGCAACAGCCGCGCGATCGAGCTGGCCCTGGCCGAGCGGGTCGCCATCCCGCGGGACAATGTCCACTGGATACCCGCGGAGCTGGGGGCCCAGGAGGCCGCACGACGTTACGAGGAGTCGATCCGGATGTGGCTGCCCTTTGATCTCGTCCTGCTCGGAATGGGCGAGGACGGCCACACGGCGAGTCTCTTCCCGGGTCATGCGGTCCCCCCGGATGTCTATGTGGCGCCCGTGCACGGGGCGCCGAAGCCACCGCACGATCGGGTGACCCTGACCCCAATGGCCATCGCGGCTTCCGCCCAGCGCCTGATCCTGGTCACGGGTGCCGAAAAGCGCGAGGCCCTGGCCGCCTGGCGTCGCGGTGCGGATCTGCCGATCTCGCGGGTCGCCGCTCTGGGGCCAACGGATGTCTTGCTGGATCCCGAGTCGGCCGGGGGATCAACCTGATCCCGTTCCGCCGCATGCAACGGGGTGTCGCCGCCGCCGACTGGTCCCGAGCCGCGTCCACGTTCGGGTGGATCCGCGCCCTGATGGCGATCGACCTGACCCTGGGGCTGATCACCCTGGTGGTTGCCGCTGCCGGCCCGACATTGATCGGCGGCTGAGCGACGATGGCGTTACCCTTGGCTGGCCGATCCTGCAAGCCTCGGAGCCGGTTTGCCTGGGAGACCTGCGGGCACCCGGCGATGGCGAGCGTTTGCCGGGATTGTCGCTGTCTCTCAGCTCCATCTGGGAACCCAGTCTGTAGCCGCCGCGTGCCGTCACAGGCCGCTTGCGCGGCCTCGTCTGCGTTCCAGTGTTCCCTTGCTCAAGCGATCTTGATCTCCAACTGCTCGCCGGTCCCGGGATCAGTGAGGTGGACCGCGCAGGCGATGCAGGGGTCGAAGGAGTGGATGGTGCGCAGGATCTCGACCGGCTGCCTCGCGTCGGCCAACTGGTGGTTGTCCTGCAGCGCCGCCTCGTAGGCGCCCGGCTGGCTGCTGGGGTCGCGCGGTCCGGCGTTCCAGGTGGATGGGACCACCGCCTGGTAGTTGGCGATCTTGCGGTCCTTGATGACGATCCAGTGCCCGAGTGAGCCCCGCGGGGCCTCCGTATACCCGGCGCCGCGCGCCTCGCGCGGCCAGCTCGAGGGTTCCCAGAGGGCCTCGTTGAAGGTCCGGGTGTCGCCCGCCTTGATGTTCGCGATCAGCTCGCCGTACCAGCCTTGGGCGGCATCGGCCACGACCTTGGTCTCGAGTGTCCGGGCGGCCGTGCGTCCGAGTGTCGAGAAGAGCGCGCGCACCGGAAGCTCCAACCGGGACAGGGTCATCTCGACCAGCTCACGCGTCTGGTCGTGGCCGCTGGCATAGAGGACGAGGACCCGTGCGAGCGGGCCAACCTCCATCGCCTGGCCCTTCCAGCGGGGCGCCTTCATCCAGGAATAACCATCGCTCACGTCCAGCTGGGTGTACGGCGGTTTGACGCCGCCGCGCCCGTCATACTCGAGCTTGGTCTCCCCCGCATAGGGATGCAGGCCCTGGTCCTTGCCGCCGGCGTATTCGTACCAGGAATGGGCCACGTACTCCTGGATCTGTCCGTCGTCGTGGAGATCGACCTCATGGACGGTGCTGAGATCCCGGTTCAGGATGATCCCGCGCGGAAAGAGAAACTGCGCAGGGTCCATGACGCCGGCGGCGGGCAGGTCGCCGTAGCTCATGAAGTTGCCCAGGCCCTCGCCACGCTCGCCCCAGTCCTTGTAGAAGCTGGCGATGGCCAGGGTATCCGGCACATAGACCTGATCGACGAAGGTCTGCATGGTCCGGAGGATGGACTGGACCTCGGCGAGGCGCTTGGCGTTGATGGCCGAATCCGAGTTGAGGTCGATCGGCGAGGGAACGCCACCGACGACGAAATTCGGGTGCGGGTTCTTGCCGCCGAAGATCGCGTGCAGGCGCGCGACGTCGCGCTGCCAGGCCAGCGCCTCCAGATAATGCGAGACAGCCAACAGGTTGGCTTCGGGCGGAAGCTTGTAGGCCGGGTGACCCCAATAGCCATTGGCGAAGATGCCGAGCTGGCCGGATTCGACGAAGGTCTTGATGCGCTTCTGGGTATCGGCGAAATAGCCGGGCGAGGACTTGGGCCAGCTGCTGATGGACTGCGCCAAGGCAGAGGTTGCCTTGGGATCGGCGCTCAGGGCGCTGACCACGTCCACCCAATCGAGCGCATGCAGGTGATAGAAGTGCATCACATGATCGTGCACGTGCTGTGCGCTGATCATGAGGTTGCGGATCAACTGCGCATTGTCCGGAAGCTCGATGCCGAGGGCATCCTCGACGGCGCGCACCGAGGCGATGCCGTGCACCAGCGTGCAGACGCCGCAGATGCGTTGCGCGAAGGCCCAGGCGTCGCGCGGGTCGCGGCCCTTGAGGATGATCTCGAGCCCGCGGACCGCGGTTCCGGAGCTGTAGGCCTGCGCGATCGTGTCACCGTCCATCTGGGCCTCGATGCGCAAGTGGCCCTCGATGCGGGTGACGGGATCGACGACGATACGTTCACTCATCTTCGTGTGTCTCCTGTGAGGGGCCGGCGCGCCGGCCCGCTTCAACCGGGTGACGGCCGCGCATTCAGGCCTGGGCGTCGGCTGGCGACGCGGGCCGCGGTTTCTCGACCAGGTGCTCGGCGATCATCTCGGTGAGACCCACCACCGGGATATCCATGTTGAACTCCTCGAGACCCTCCTCGAGCTGGGTCCGGCAAGTGGCGCACATGGTCACCATCCGCTCCGCATTGACCTCCTCGATCTGCGCCTTCTTGTGTTTGAAGGCGGCCATCTTCAGCGGCTCGGCGCGCTCATTCGAGCTCACCCCGCCACCCGCGCCACAGCACCACTGGAGCTTGCCGTGCTCCTTCAGGTCAACGAAGTTCTCGGCCACCAGGTTCATCAGGTTGCGTTGCTGCTGGATCACGCCGCTCTTGCGGGCGAGGTTGCAGGGGTCGTGCATCGAGAGACGATCAGTCTCCATGCCTTCGGTCTGGATACGGCCCGCGGCACGCAGCTCGTCGAGCACCTCGATGATGTGGAAGACCTTGAAGGGGTAAGACCGGCCAATCAGGTTCGGACCCTCCCAGCGGATCGCCGTGAAGGCGTGCCCACACTCGGGACTGATGACCTTGGAAACCCTGAGCTTCTCCGCGGCGGCCACGACGCGCTCGACCAGCTCGGCGGCGACGTCCTTGTTGCCGATCTGGATGCCGGCGTTGGTCGCCTCGAAGCAGTCCGTCGACAGCGTCCAGCTCACCCCGGCATGGGCGAAGATCCGGGTGATGGCCTCGAGATACTCGGGGAAGTTGATGACCTCCATCGAGGAGAGCAGCACCAGGTATTCGGCACCGTCCTTGTCCACCGGGACCGCGAGCCCGCTGCTGTCCTCCACGTGCTTGATCTGCACCGCGAGCGTCTTCCACTGAAGGCCCATCGGACTGCCGGTCTGGATCGCCCGCACCGAGGCGGCGATCAGGCCCTCGGGTGCATGTCCGGACTGGACCATGCCCTCGCGCGATTTGCGGATCATCAGCGCCAGGTCGTTGCCGACCGGGCAGACCATCGAGCAGCGACCGCACATGGTGCAGGAGTCGTAGAGCAGCTCCTCCCATTCGGCGAGCATCTGGTCGGTGACCTTCTGCTGCAGGCCGATCAGGCCCTTGATCCTACCCCAGAGCGTGAAGTCGTTCTCCCAGACCCGCCGCAGGGGCTCCAGCTTGAGGATCGGCGTGTACTTGGGATCGCCGGTCTCGACATAGAAGGGGCAGGCCTGGGCGCAGATGCCGCAGTGCACGCAGCTCGAGAAGAAGGCGGCGACGGGGCCGTCGACCTCGGCACGAAAGGCCGCCAGACCCCGTTCGAGTGTCAGCTCGCTCATGACTGAACCCCCTTGCGGCCGAATGCCGCGCCGTTGTACCAGCGCGCGATGAACAGGGTGAAGATATGCGTGAGCTTGGTGAATGGCAGCAGGATCAGCATGATCTCCGCGGAGAGGATGTGCATGCCCAGCACCAGCGGATAGGGGTTGATCATCCGGTTGAAGGCCAGGAAACCCGTCAGCACCACCGCGAAGACCACCGTCCAGACCAGATAGTCCTCAATGGTGCTGATGCGCCGCTTGACCGGATGGGTCATCCGGTGGATCAGGGTGGCGATCAGGGCAACCAGGGTCACCGCGGTAACCATGCTGATGATCGGGTTGGGCAATGCCGGCCAGGAGAGGCCCGTCAGGCTCTCGATCAGCTTGATGTGGGGAACAAAGAGCAGCAGCGCGATCAGGAAGCCGATGTGCCAGACCCAGCCGACCACCACGTTGAAGGGGGCACGCTTGAAGGTCCCCGGGTCCGCCACCGTGCGGGTGAAGACGGTTCGAAGGCCCGGCAGCCATTCGCTGGCACGGGGCTCGGCATAGTTGCGCTCGCGGCCGAGGACGAAGATCTCGGCGATGCGCACCAGCAGACCGATCGCGAAGATGGCGATCGCGACATTGAACATCGGACCCTTGGTCCAAAGCAGAAATTCCATCGAGCCGCTCATAGTTTCTGCTCCAGTTCATCGACCGTGACGGGTTGGCGCCTGGCCTCTTCCGCCTTGGTCCGTCTCTTGGCGAGGGCCGCCACCGCGCCGCCCACCAGGGCACCGGCCGCGCCGGCGCCCAAGACCGTCATGCCGGACGCGGAGGTCGGCACGGAGAGCGCTTGGTAGAAGCCGCCGGCGTCCCAGAAGCTCGGCTCCGCGCAACCCAGACAGGGGTGCCCCGCCTCTACCGGCCAACTGGTGCCGTCGTTCCAGCGCATGGTGGCGCAGGCGTTGTAGGTGCTCGGGCCCTTGCAGCCGAGCTGATAGAGACACCACCCAAGCCTGGCGCCCTCGTCGTCGAAGCTCTTGGCGAACAGGCCCTTGTCGTAGAAGGGACGGCGATAGCAGCGGTCGTGAATGGATTGCCCGAAGAAGGCCAGCGGGCGATGGTAGGCGTCCAGCTCGGGGAGACGCCCGAAGATCAGGTAATGGGCGAGCACGCCCGTGATCACCATCGGGATCGGCGGACAACCGGAGACATTGACGACCGGCTTGTGCTTGACCACATCCAACACCGACACGGCCCCGGTGGGGTTGGGACTGGCATGGGGCAGGCCGCCGAAGGCGGCGCACGAGCCCACCGCGACGACCGCGGCGGCATGCTCGACGGTCTCCATGAGCATGTCGTAATTGCTGTGGCCGGCGACGGTCGAATAGCCGGGATTGGAGTCGGGGCCGGGCAGCGAGCCATCCACGACCACCAGATAGTCGCCTGCATGCGCCTTCATCGCCTGAACGCGCGCAAGCTCTGCGGCCTCGCCGGCCGCCGCCTGCAGGGTATGGTGATAGTCCAGCGAGATCACATCGAGGATAAGATCCTCGACCGTCGGCGCATGGCTGCGGGTCAGCGACTCGGTGCAGCCCGTGCATTCCTGAAAGGACAGCCAGATCACGGAGGGCCGCCGGGCCTGCTCGAGCGCCGCGGCGATCGTCGAGGTCATGCTCGGCGGCAACGCCATCATCGAAGCGGTGGCGGCGCAGAACTTGAGGAATCCGCGGCGCGACACGCCGCGCTCGCGCAGGCTCTCGCCCAGGGTCTTCTCAGTGGCGTTGCGGGCAGCCATAGTCCCTCCTTACCAGTGTCAGGACGTTGGAGGCGGGTCGCCCCCGACGCGATTCAGGCGGGCGTCGAGCACGGCGATCGCATCATCGAGGTCTTGCGGCTGCGGACGCAAGATCTCGGGAACGTGCGCGATCTCAAGATGCAGGGCGAGGCGCTGCGCCTCGGAATTCAGATAATCCACCAGCCAGACCCCTGCGGTGGCGGTCTCTTGAACGCGCGTCGGGCCGAGGGCTTCGATGCTCGCCTGGACCTCGCCCTTCCCGAGAAACGCGATGAGGCGATCCAGATCGCCCGGCCCGAATGGCATGGACTTCAGATCGATCTTGGTGGTCTCGCCGGTGCCGACCAGGCGGGCGAGGGCATGGCGGACCTCGTGCAGGACGGACTCGAGCGCGCCGTTCAAGGGCAGCTCGCGCGACGCGGGCGCGCCGGCTCCGCTGACGACTGGGATCTCGTCCAGGGACGACATGCGACTGACCTCCGCCTATACATTCAACATTCTAGGCCTTTTCTGAGGCCCCGGGTTTGATTCAGCGCAGCCAATTAGAACGTTAGCGAGCTCGAATGGAGTTGCGGCGCAGCGTCGCGCCGCCAGCCGTCAGATTCCAGCTGCTCGAGATCAGGGGGCCGGCTTCACGCAAGAGCCCCATGGCCCGGCTCCGTGCGACGCAATCGCGGGATCCGGCCACGCGTCACCCCCACCGGGCCAGCAGCTCGCGGATCGCCGCAATGGCTGCCGGGACCGCTGCCTCGACGTCGGCGGTGAGCCGATCGCCCCAACCGACGTACGCGGGCTCGATGCCGACGAGGGCGCGCTGGGCCGGCAGCGTCTCGGTGAGCCGCGCGATGTCCATCAGGTCGGAGAGGCTGACCTCGTGGACGCTCTTGGCGTGGGCTCTCAGCTGCCGGTCCATCGCCTCGCCCTCGAAGACGCGCACGCTTCCGGGCGCATCCCCCATCACGGCGGCATCGACGACGACGAGCCGGGGGCAGTCGCCGATCGGTGCGGCCAGGGTGAAGCTCAGGGTCCCGCCGTCGATGAAGCGAAGCGGGCCATCCGGATCACTCTGAAGCGCGAGTCGGCGGACCACCGTGGCCCCAACCGCCTCGTCGGTCATGAGGACGTTGCCGAGTCCGAGGATGAGGGTTGTTGGTTGCACGGCGGCGGACTCCGAAAGGTGGCTTGGGAATCGCGGATGCTTCGCTGATCGGCCGAGCGGGGCGCGTCGGCATGCGATGCCGCAGCCGGCCAAGGTCGCCATGCCGTGACGCGGGGACCGACCTGTCTGCAATGTCGTCACGGAAAAGAGGTGCGGTGACGTCGCGATCGTCTGATCTGAGTGCTTGCACATGGCGCCGCCGCCGCTTAGCCTCCTCCCTCAATGATACTTCGCACGCCAGGAACCTGTCTGACTTGAGTCCGACAGGCGCTTAGCATGATGCGTCCCTGGGGGTCTTGCCCATGTGTCTCGGCATCCCGATGCAGATCCAGTCCATCGACGGCTTCTTCGCCCGTTGCGCGGCGAAGGGTGCCGAACGCCAGGTGAATCTCTTTATGCTCCAGGACGAGGGAATCGCTGTCGGCGACTATGTCGTCGTTCATCTGGGATACGCGATCAGCCGGATGACGCCCGAAGAGGCCGCGGCCGCCTGGGAGATCTACGACGCGATGCTTGCGGCAGAGGGAGGCGAGGCGATTCCGGTGCGACCGGGGCCGGCGACAACCGGATAAGGGTGCGGCAGCGCGAGATCGGCCGGCGTCGGTCCGGCTCATCGACCAGACCGGATCCCGGTCCCGTATCCCGCGTCTCATCTCTTCAATCGCGGTCCCGCCGGCTCGGCGGCACGGCCGTCCGGGACTCAGCCCATGAAGGCGCTTGCGAGCGCATACTGATGCTCCGCCTCGGAGGTCTCGGGCGCATCCTCGCCCTCCATCATGGTGCAGTTGACGGCCATGCGGGCCTGCATGGCCGCCTTCCAGGCGCGATTCTGTTTTTCGGCGAGCAGCGCGTCGGGGGTCAGCGCGGCCGCCGCAGCGGCGGCGACGAAGTGGTCGGCCTGCGCCAGCCAATCCGTATCCTTGCCGCAGTCGGTGTAGGTCTTGGCCGCATAGGCCTTGGCGGCCTTGTAGGCATCTTCCAGCTCACCCGGGCCGACCTCCTCGCGCAAGCCGGTTGCGATGGCGCGGCTCACCCGTTCGTCCTTGCTCAGCTGCACCACATGCTGCGCGAAGCGCGACCCGAGGATGCGCTGTTGCTCGGAGGTCAGTGCATTGAGTGCTTCACGCAGCGCGTGGTCGTTGTTGATCGTGGGCATATGCGGAGCTCCTCAGCTTGTGAGTGAGCCTGCCGGATGGTTTGCCGGCGCGGCGAGGGTCGTTCGACGTGCTGACCCGGCGCTTATCCACGTCGGTTGCTCAGCGCACCCGCCTCTGCGCGATGCGGGGATCGTACCTTGGTCAGCGTCTATCTATGGAGATGCTGACTGATTGGCCATCCTGGCCAACAATCAGCACGACAAGCGAAAACGCGGTTTCCGCTTTCCTTCATTTTCAGCCGCTGAGGCGGCCGAATACGGCGGGGCATCCTGCCCCGCGCGGGAAGCGCTGAATGCTACAGCGCTTCCCTATATCAACAAACTCCAATATAGATCACATTGACGTGTATCACACCGGACCTGTCCGCGCCCGGGGTGCCGGCCGACGGCCGGCCCTCGTCTGATCCGCTGCGGCGAGGCGTGTGCAGGCGTGCAGGCAAACCCTACGAGAGCCCCCCAGAATCGATGAAGCGCACCGTCTTTTTCGTCTCCGAGAGCACCGGCATCACGGCCGAGACGCTCGGCCACAGCCTGCTGTCGCAGTTCGATACCATCGACTTCGAGCAGGTCTACATGCCCTACATCAACACCGATCTGCGCGCGAAGGCCTTGACGCAGCGGATGCAGGAGGCCGCGGATCGCGACGGGGTCCGTCCGATCGTATTCGCGACCATGCTGAACAACGAGATCCGCGAGATCCTCAAGGGCGGCAACTGTTTCTACATGGAGCTCTTCGAGGGTTTCGTCGAGCCGCTCTCCGCCGAGCTCGGCGCGCCGCCAAGCCGCAAGGCCGGGCGCAGCCACGCCATCACCAAGCCGAGCTCCTACACCAAGCGGATCGAGGCGATCAACTTCGCCATGGCCAATGACGACGGGGTACGCCCGGACAATTTTCACCGTGCAGACGTGGTCTTGATCGGTGTCTCTCGCTCCGGCAAGACACCGACCTGCCTCTATCTGGCGATGCACTATGGACTGCGATCCGCCAACTACCCCCTCACCGAGGAGGACTTCGACCGGGGTGATGTCCCGCAATTGGTGTGGGACTGCCGTCAGAAGCTCTTTGCACTGACCATCGACCCGCAGCGTCTCCAATTGATCCGCGAAGAGCGCCGCCCCCGCAGCACCTACGCCTCCCTGGCCCGCTGTCAGGACGACATCCGCATGGCCGCCCAGATCTACAAGCGGCTGCAGATCCCGGTGCTCAACACCACCAGTCAGTCGATCGAGGAGATCGCTTCTCACATCATCAGAGCGTTGCGCGGAACCGGCGAGCACGCTTGAGCGTCACGACGCACCCGCGAGCGCTGCCTCTCGCCCGGCCGCACCGGGCCGGAGCTTGCGGTGAGTGATTCACGCAACCATAATGCGGCGGTTTTTTGCCGCCTGTCGGCGGTGGCTCGGCGGATAGGATAACCAGAAGATGAAGATCGGAATCCCATTGGAGACCTGCCCGGGCGAGACACGCGTGGCCTCGGTCCCGGATGTGGTCGCGAAACTGGCTCGCAAGGGATTCGAGGTCCTGATCGAGAGCGGGGCGGGTGCGCGTGCCGGGTATCCCGATGCCGGCTTCGAGGCCGCCGGTGCCCGCCTGACCGACCGCGCCGGCGCCTTCGATGTCGATCTGTTGCTCAAGGTGCGTCGGCCCGATGCCGACGATGTCGCGGCGATGCGACCCGGCGGACTCTATGTCGGTCTGCTGGAGAGCTGCGGGGAGGACGCCATCGTCTCGGCGATGCTTGCGAAAGAGATGCGAGTCCTCGGCATGGAGCGGATGCCGCGCACCTCGCGCGCCCAGTCCATGGACGCGCTCTCGTCTCAGAGCAACATCGCCGGCTATCGCGCGACCATCGAGGCCGCGGCCCGCTACGGCCGTTTCCTGCCCATGATGATGACCTCCGCGGGGTCGGCGAAGCCGGCGCGGGTGGTTGTCCTGGGCGCCGGGGTGGCTGGACTCCAGGCGATCGCCACCGCGCGGCGGCTCGGCGCCGACGTCCACGCCTACGACGTGCGCCCCGAGACGCATGAGCAGATCCGCTCGCTGGGTGCCAAACCGATCGAGCTGGACCTGGGCGAGAGCGGGGCCGGGGAGGGCGGCTACGCCAAGGAGCTCTCCGAGGCGGCCAAGGCACGCCAGCAGGCGGCCCTGGGCGATCAGCTCGCCAAGGCCCATGTCATCATCACGACCGCCCTGATCCCCTGTCGACCGGCGCCGGTTCTGGTCACCGAGGAGGTCGTCCGGCGCCTGCGTCCCGGCTCGGTGATCGTCGATTTGGCCGCCGCCAGCGGCGGCAACTGCCCACTCACGGTTGCCGGCGAGATCGTGGAGCGGCATGGTGTCACCATCGTCGGACTGACCAACTATCCGGCGCTCGTGCCGGCGGATGCGAGCGCCTTCTATGCCCGCAATCTGGCCAACCTGATCGACATCATGGTGACGCCCGGCGAGGCGGGGCCCGAGCTCAGGGACCTTGCCGAGGACGACATCACGGCGGCCATGCTGGTCAAACCAGCGGCTTGACCGGGGTTCGACGATCTTCAACCGCGAAGGCGCACGACGACTAACGATGGGTCGCGATCGGCTCACGATTCACCGGGGCAATGAGCGCTGGCGCCGGGCCAAGTCCTGCGAAACCTGCGCGCCCTGTCCGCCTTTGCGATTCGGTCACCTATTTGATGAAGACGGATCACTGGCGCTTCGCCACTGACCATCGTCCAACCGGAGTCATCCTAATGCCCGAGGCACTCGACCCGTCACTCGTAGCCCTCTATGTCTTTGTCCTGGCCTGCTTTATCGGCTATTGGGTCGTCTGGGGGGTGACGCCCTCGCTGCACACGCCGCTGGTCGCACTGACCAATGCCATCTCGGGCATCGTCCTGGTTGGCGCCTTGCTCGTGACGGGCGACCCGGATGCGGGACTCCTCACCAAGCTCGTGGGTTTCATCGCGGTCTTCCTGGCCTCGATCAATGTCTTCGGCGGTTTCCTGGTGACGCACCGCATGCTGTCGATGTTCAAGAAGAAGAAATAGGGAACCGGATCCATGGTGCTCTCAGTCAACCTTCAGGCCGTGGCCTATCTGGTCTCCGCGGTCCTCTTCATCCTGGCCCTGAAGGGTCTCACGCATCCGGCTTCGGCCCGGCGCGGCAACCTTTACGGCATGCTGGGCATGCTGATCGCGATCGGGGCCACCCTGCTCGGCGATCAGGTGCAGGACTATGGTCTCATCGTCGTCGCGATCGCGGGCGGGGCCGTCATCGGGATCGTCGTCGCGCTGCGCATCCAGATGACCGCGATGCCTCAGCTCGTGGCTGCCCTGCACAGCTTCGTGGGCATGGCCGCCGTGCTGGTGGCCGTGGGGACCTTCCTCTCCAAGCGCGGCGCCGGGGAGCTGAATGCGCTGCTGATGGGTGAGATCTCGGCCGGCGTCGTGATCGGCGCCATTACCTTTACCGGGTCCGTGATCGCCTTCGGGAAGCTGCAAGGCCTGTTGAGTGGCAGCCCGGTCAAGTTCGCGGGTCAACACCTCCTCAACGCCGTGATCGGCCTCGCGACGATCGGCCTGGCCGTGCACTTCGCCATGACCGGGAGCCTGGTCTCGCTCACCTTGATGACCCTGCTGGCCTTCACGCTCGGGTTGACCCTGATCATCCCGATCGGCGGGGCCGACATGCCGGTGATCATCTCGATGTTGAACAGCTACTCGGGCTGGGCCGCGGCCGCCACCGGCTTCACCCTGCACAACAACCTGCTGATCATCGTCGGGGCCTTGGTCGGCTGCTCGGGTGCGATCCTCTCCTACATCATGTGCAAGGCGATGAATCGCTCGATCCTGAACGTCGTCTTCGGCGGCTTCGGCTCGGACGGCAGCGCGGCCGAAAGCGCCGGCGCCGTCGCGGCGGAGAAGGGCGTCAAGTCAGCCGCCGTGGAAGACGCAGTCTACTGGATGGAGGATGCGAACCGGGTCATCATCGTTCCCGGTTACGGCATGGCGGTCGCGCAGGCACAGCATGCCTTGAAGGAGTTAATGGAGCATCTCGAGGCGCGCGGGGTGGAGGTCAGGTTCGCCATCCACCCCGTTGCGGGGCGGATGCCCGGGCACATGAACGTGCTCCTCGCAGAGGCCGACATCCCCTACGACCACGTCCTCGAGATGGATGAGATCAACCCCGAGTTCCCGAGCACCGATGTGGTGCTGGTCGTCGGGGCCAACGACGTGGTGAACCCCGCGGCCAAGGAAGACGCATCGAGCCCGATCTACGGGATGCCGATCCTGGAGGCCGGGCGCGCGCGCCAGGTCTATTTCCTCAAGCGGTCGATGCGTCCGGGCTACTCCGGGGTCGACAATCTGCTCTTCTACCAGGAGAACACGTCGCTGGTGTTCGGTGACGCCAAGCAGACCATCGAGGCAATGAACAGCGCTCTGAAGGGCGGTGGTCACGGACATTGAACGGCGGCGTCCCCCGGGCATGCGCCTCATCGTGTTGATGTGGCGGCCCTGCGCAGGTACCGAGGCGTTGTTATCGCACGGGCCAGCGGCTACTCGATGGCACGGCTGGGTGTACGCCACTGCCGGCGGGTCTGGAACGCGAGGAAGCCGTGCCCGAGGCGGACGCCGCGCGCTTCGCGGCGCTCACGCGGCACCTTGAATCCGTTCTGGCGCATTCGGACTTCATCTCCGAGAAGTTGGACTTCCTGATCGTCATGGTGGCGCTGTTTCGCCACGAGAGCCTGCTGGAGATCGCACGCTTCTACCTGGTCTTGACGGTCGCCGCAATGGCAATCCAGTTTCGGTCTGTCCGTTGGGAGGGAGATGGCCATGTCAGATGAAGGTAACGCGCTCGGTACGCAGACGGACCCCTCGGCCCTTGTTGGCTATCGTCAGGCCGTCGCGCTTCTCCGCGCCTGCAGCACCGAGCACGGGTTCGTCGCCTCGCCGACGCAGAGCCGGAACTACTGCAGGATCTGGGGCCGTGACGGAGCGATCATCTCCTTGGCGGCATTGTTGACGGGCGACGACGACCTCCGCGCGACCGCCCGCAGGACCCTTGAGACGCTGGCTCGGTATCAAGGCCCCCACGGGGAGATTCCGAGCAATGTCGATCCCGTCTCCGGGCGCATCAGCTATGGCGGCACCACGGGTCGGGTGGATTCGAATCTGTGGTTTGTGATCGCCTGCGGTGAGTACTGGCGAGCAACTGGAGACGACCCCTTGCTCGAGCAGCTGGTACCGGCTATCGAGAAGGCGCGCTTTCTGCTCGGAGCCTGGGAATTCAACAACCGCGGGCTGATCTACGTCCCGCTGACCGGCGATTGGGCGGATGAGTATCTACACAACGGCTACGTCCTCTACGATCAACTGCTGTACGTGCAGGCACAGCGCACCCTGGCAAGCATCCACAACGCCCTGCACGGCTCCAGCGATCATGCTTTGGCAGAAAGGATCAGCCGGCTACGGCACCTCATCCGCGCGAATTACTGGTTCGATGACACGCGGATCCCGGACGATGTCTATCACAAGGTCCTCTATCGCAAGGGCCTTCAGGCCGCGTCGCACTGTCGCGAACGGCACTGGATGGCGTCGTTCTCACCCAGCGGCTACAGCTATCGTTTTGATGCACTGGCGAATGTTCTGGCATCGCTTTTCGACGTTGCCGACGAAACGCAACGAAATCAGGTGGATGCGTACATCCGCAGTGAGGCGGTGAACGACGAGTTGGCCCTGCTGCCCGCCTTCCACCCGGTCATCCAGCCTGTCGATGAGGATTGGGGGCATCTGCAGGTGATGTTCTCCTACACGTTCAAGAACAAGCCTTACGAGTACCATAACGGCGGACTCTGGCCGATGGTCACAGGCTTCTACGCGTGCGACCTGGCCCGACGTGGCCGGAAGAAGGCCGCGCAACGGTTCGTCGAGGGTATCAACCGGGCCAACGCGATGCCCATGGATGGCGAATCCTGGGGCTTTGCCGAATACATCCATGGAAAAGAGCTCAAGCCGGGCGGCACAGAGCGTCAAGGCTGGAGCGCGGCCGCTGCCGTCATGGCGCAGCGCGCCCTCGAGGGGCACAGCCTTTTTCGCATCGACGATTCCCCAGCGAAGCGCTGACGGTTTGCGTTTTTCGTTTGGGACACACTCAGATGTTCGGATACCACTCGTCCACCGCAAACCAGTGGAACGAAAAAAGCTGATCAAGCTGGAGTTTGTCGAGATCGGAGCCCTCCCGCACTGCAGCGCCGACCTGGAGAAGGGGACGACCGCCCAGGGAGTGACAGACGCGGCTCACTCGCGGCGCGCCAGCAGGGTCCGCCCGTCGTCCGTGCGCAGGATGAGCGCACCCTGGGGGTCCAGCTCGAAGCGCCGGACCCGTCCGATCAGCTCGAAGAAGGCACCTTCCTGATTCATCAGTGCGGGGGCGCAGGCCATCATGGTGGTCGCCGAGGTCGAGAGCGTCAGGCCCTCGCCGGTGAGGACGTATTCGCCGAGATAGTTGTTGCAGGTGGCCCGACCCCAGAGGCGGCCATCGGCGCCGAAATTCAGCGTGGCGCGGGAGCGGTCGATGATGCCGCCCCCGGCGAGGTCTTCGACCACCCACTCAGGGCCTTGGAGCAGCGCGGCCGGGTCGCCCCCGCACCCATCCAGCGAGAGGTCGTCGAGGACGACCTGGACCATCCGGGGATAAGGCATTCCGGTCATGGTGTCGGTGCAGGGTCGGTCCCGGATTGTGATCGTCAGATCGCCGTCCTCGATCAGGTTGCGGTAGCGTCTCCCGTCATCGAGCAGCTCCGGCTCGGTCAGGGCGACGGTGATGCGGGTCTCGCCGAGATCCGTGGTCAGCTCGACGTGTGTGGCGTCCATCTCGAGGTGCCAGGCGGGCTCGTTGCCGGCCGCCCGAAACCCGTTGAGGCCGGCCTCCAGCGGGATGCACTCCGGGTAGGTCGCTCCTGAGAGCGTCAAGAGCGCGCGATCGCCCTTGCTCCAGAAAGCGGTGTCGGGATCGGAAAGGGCCACGTACCGGGCGCCCGAGGCGGACACCGTCTGTCGCAGATCGAAGGTTTGATCGCCCAGCGCGAGCCGCATGCGGCCTTCACTGAAACCGACGCGAACACGCTGATCGCCGCAGGCAAGCTCGGCGCTGAAGGCCATTGGCTCGTACCGACGCACCAGGGTCGTACCCAGGTCGACGGACTGGGCGGTGGGATCGACCGGGATCGGTTCAGTCGCCCAGGCCAGGAGACCTCCTGATAGGATGCTCCCTGTGAGCTCATAGAACGGGGACTCGCTCAATGCCGAGCGCCCGACCCGGAGATCGAAAGGGATCGGCACCTGACGGCCCTCCAAGGCGATCCGCTGCTCGGCGACGACCCGGCCGCCGGGCACGCTGGAGTCGCTGACCTCGACGATGGCTAGGCTGTCGGGCGGCAAGGCAATCCGTGCCAGGTAGGTGAGTGACCCGCTGATCACCAGGGTTCCAGCGGGGTCCGAATCGCCTCCGGGCACCGCGCCGAGCGCGGGCCCGAATCCGCCGAGACGCCCGCATAACAGCAGGGCCACGAGATAGGTCAGACGGTTCTTGTACATCGGCTGGACTCCCGGGTCTCTCGAGTGCGGGCGGACAAACGCCGCTTGGCTTTATATCAAGGTCGATGCCGGCACGGCCAGCCGGCGTCGCCCGCCGCTTGGTGGCCCGCCCGTTTGCAGGGCATTCGAGGAGACAGGTCGATGCGATCAGAGCCGACAGCCCCCGGATCGGACGACGCGGACGCGAACGACCGGGACAGGCTCCGCGAGAAGCTGCTTGAGTTTCGCTCCAGTTTCGCCTCGTTGCTCATGGCGACGGTGAATCGAGACGGATCGCCCGAGGCCAGCTATGCGCCCTTTGTGGAGGAAGGCGGCGACTTCTACATCTATGTCAGCGAGCTGTCGATCCACACCCGGAACCTGATGGACACGGGCCGAGCCAGCGTCCTCTTCATCGAGGAGGAGACCGCATCGCGGAATACCTTCGCGCGACGGCGTCTGACCGTCCAATGCGTTGCCCGGGAAGTCGCGCGCGGAACCCCGGGTTTCGATACGGCCCTGAGCCGTTTCGAGTCACGCTTCGGCGCGCTCATCAAGACCCTGCGCGGGCTGCCGGACTTCCATCTCTTTCAGCTGCGTCCGGGCGGCGCGCGTTACGTGACCGGATTCGGCAAGGCGTTCGAGATCGATCGGCTCGACCTGGCCGGGGCACGGCATCTCAAGGGCGCCGATCTGTCGGGGGAACGCTGAAGTATTCAGCGTTTCCCGTCCGGTGCGGCCGGCCTGAAGACGTCCTGACCTCCTTGCCGGGACTCAGGCGGTTGCCTCGCGAATGGCCCAGGCCACGTCGGCGGCTTGACGGTTGCCGGCGACGTCATGCACCCGAAAGACCCGGACCCCGGCCATGACACCGATTGCCGTGGTCGCACAGGTCGCGGGCATCAGTGCCGCGAAGTCGGGCTCGCCGCAGAGGCTGCTCAGAAAGCGCTTGCGGCTCGTCCCGAGAAGGACGGGCCACCCCATGCGGACCAGCTCACCCAGGCCGGCCAGCAAGGCGAGGTTGTGCCCGAGGGTCTTGCCGAACCCGATGCCGGGATCGATCAGGAGGTTCTGCTCCGCGACACCGGCGGCGAGCGCCGCGTCCACCCGCGCGCTGAGAAAGTCCCGGACCTCGTTCACGACGTCGACGTAGGTCGGGTTCTTCTGCATCGAGAGGGGGGTTCCCCGGCGATGCATCAGGACGATCGGCGCCGCGCGCTCGGCCGCCAGCGCGAGCATGCCCGCGTCGTCGCATCCAGCCGAGGTGTCGTTGATCCAGTGGGCGCCCGCCTCCAGCGCCGCCTCCGCCACCTGTGCCGACGTGGTGTCGATGCTGACGCGGATGCGCTCCGGCAACGACGCGCTGAGGCGCTCGATCACCGGGATCACCCGCCGCTGCTGCTCCCGCGCGGGAACCGGCTGCGACCCCGGTCGCGTCGACTCGCCTCCGACGTCGATCAGGTCGGCGCCCTCGTCAATCATGGCCATGCCGTGCCGGACCGCGCGCTCCGTGTCGGAATGACGTCCGCCATCGGAGAAGCTGTCCGGTGTGACATTGAGAATCCCCATGATGCGGGGACCTGTGCTCGGTCTTTCGGGAGCGCGGACCATCTGGTCATCTCCGATGGATTGCCTTTGACGCCATGCTCGTCATGCGTGCATGATCCGCACGCGCGTCCGGACCGTTGGATCCGCGCAGCCTCGCGGCTCGGCCCGTCATCGCCCGCGCGGCTCGGGGCTCGAAGCGAGAGCGCGGCCGGACGCTGCGGGCAAACCGAAACGGGACCGACTTATGAGCAGCGTGCGGAACGGATTGATCGGGGCCTTGACGGCCATCGTACTCCTGGCCGGGTGTGCCGCAAGGGGCGGATACGTCGAATCCCCGCCGCCTCTGCTGAACCCGTCGGAGGCCGCAACCATCGACATCTACCGGGACGGATCAGCACCCGGTTGGTTCGCCAACATTCGGGTCGAGCTCGAGGGCCGGGAGATCTACAGGGTCGGCCACAACGAGGCGTACAGCTTCAAGCTCGACCCCGGTCAATATCTCCTCGTCTACCGTATCGGTTTCAACGAGTGCCGACAGATCATCTGGGCCGAGCCCCGACGAACCTACCGGATTCGTTTGTCGCCGACCTGTGCCCGCGGTGACTGACCTGAGTCCGGGGTGAGGGGAAGGGCGGGGGCCCTCAATCGGCGCCTCCCTCCTCGCCGAGCAGACGCTCAAATGCCGGCGTGGCCCGATCTTCATGCCGCTCGCCGCCCCGGCTGATCAGGAAGGCCGCGATGTCTCTAGATTCGGCGAGCTCGAAGCCCCGCTCGGGTCCGAGCACGAGGAGCGCGGTCGCGAGTGCATCGGCCGTCGCGCAATCCTGCGCAATGACGGTGACCGAGGCGAGGCGGTGATCCACCGGGTGTCCGGTGCTCGGGTCGATCGTGTGCGAGTAGAGCCTGCCCTCGTGCTCGTAGAAGTTGCGGTAATCGCCTGATGTGGCCATGGCTGCGTCCCGCAACGGGACAACGCGATAGACGGCGCGGGCGGCGGCATCCGGCCGCTCGACCGCGATGCGCCAGGGCGCGCCGCCCGGCTTGAACCCCTTCGCCTTCAGCTCGCCGCCGATCTCGACCAGATAGGCATCGACCCCGCGCTGATCGAGGAGCGCGGCGACCTGGTCGACGCCATACCCCTTTGCAATCGCCGACAGATCGACGTAGAGGTCGGGGCGCTCCTTGCGCAGCGCCGAGGGATCGGCGCGCACCGCGAGCTTCTCGTAGCCGACCCGCCGCCGAGTCTCCTCGATGAGGTGCGCGTCCGGCACCGAGAAGGGATGGGCGTCCGGTCCGAACCCCCAGAGGTTCACGAGCGGACCCACGGTGATATCGAAGGCCCCCGCGCTCGCGACGCTGATCGAGCGGGCGAGGGTGACGAGCTCGACGAGCTCCGCGCTCGTCGGAAACCATTCGGTGGAGGGACTGGCATTGAAGCGGGAGAGGTCGGAATCGGGCCGATAGGTCGACATCAGACCGTTGACGTGCTCGAGGTGCGCGTCGATCTCCGCCTGCAATGCCGCGGGCGACAGACCCGGAGGGAGATCCACAA
The DNA here is from genome assembly GCF_022340925.1 of Thiocapsa sp. Taxonomy (GTDB): domain Bacteria; phylum Pseudomonadota; class Gammaproteobacteria; order Chromatiales; family Chromatiaceae; genus Thiocapsa. The sequence goes on along the minus strand of NZ_JAJDNA010000003.1, from coordinate 37,365 downwards.
GCTTGACACTGTAGCTGGTGCCCATGGTCCTGCCGGTGATCTCGACGAGCTCGGGTTGCCGGCTGCAACCCGACAGGGTCAAGGCGACGAGCAGGACGACGGCGAGCAGCCGGGTGCGGGACGGGATGAGGGTGCTTGGCATGGGGTCGTCGCCGGGCCAGCCTGACGCAGGCAACCGGTCGCGGAGGTCCAGTCGTTCGGGTGAGCCAGGATACCGACAGGCCCGAAGCGCTGTGGATCGCCTTTCCCGATGGTTCTGGCGGCGGCCATCGGCCACGGGAGGGTTGGGTGCACTCAGGATCGCCGGCGCGTCGAATGACGCGCTTGCGGCCTGCTGATCGAGCGGGTCGAGGTCAGGGAGCGATGCAGGCCTCGTTGTCTCGCGGGGCATCCCCGAGGATCGGCGTGTCCAGCCGCGTCGGCGAACGAGATCAGCAAACGACGGCACCGCCTCTGGCTGTTCCCGCCCCGGGATGACCGTCCTGGCTTGGGAAGCTCAGGCTTCGAGACAGGGTCGTGTGCAGGGTGACGAGGCCCGGTCTGGCGTGTCTGGAAGCGGCGCATCGAGCTCGACGCGCAGCATCTCGCGGCCAAACAGGAGCGGCATCAACAGATAGAGTGCTGTCACGGTGGCGCCGGCGATGGTCAGATTATCGATATACATGGTCGCGTGTGCACATGTGTGTCCATTAAGGCATGAGTATATTAGCGATGACTAAATAAAAGTCAATCACACCGCCGGGCAGCGGATTCGTCCTTGGCTCATCAGCGGCTTGTTGAATCAGGGCTTGTGGGCTAGATTGGCTAAACCCATTCAGAAGATAGACAAATGTCATGGACGATAGGAGCGAATGAGTTATGCCGGATCCTATCGTAGAGTCGCAGACCTCTGAGCCTCCACCCCCGTCCGATGACGGGCAGGCCGGGTCGCTCGGTCTTGCCGGGCGGATCGCGCGGGCCTTCATCAATACGCCGGTCACGCCGATGCTGCTGTTCGGCGCGCTCTTCCTCGGCATCTTGGGTCTCCTGTTCACACCGCGGCAGGAGGACCCGCAGATCTCGGTGCCGATGATCGACATCTTCGTACAGTACCCGGGCGCCTCGGCCCAACAGGTCGAGCGGCTGGTCACCGATCCGTTGGAGCGGATCATGAAAGAGATCAAGGGTGTTCGCCACGTCTACTCGGCCACCCAGCGCGGGGCGGCGATCGTGACGGTGCGGTTCGAGGTCGGGGAGGAGATGGGGGCCTCGATCGTCAAGGTCCATGACAAGCTTCAGTCGAACCTGGACAAGATTCCGCCGGACGTCGAGATGCCTCTGGTCAAGCCGATCGGGGTCGACGACGTCCCGGTGGTGACCCTAACCCTTTGGTCGGACGACGTCGAGGACCATCAACTCAGAAAGCTGGCCCTCGACGTGCTCCAGGCGATCGGCTCCCTGCCCAGCGCCGGCAAGGGATTCGTGGTCGGCGGGCGCGAGGATCAGATTCGAGTCGAGGTGCTGATGGAGCGCCTGGCGGGACATGGCATCACCCTCGAGCGCATCGCCGACACGATTCGGACGGCGAACTCCGAGCTGACCACCGGGGTCAGCGAGTCGGGCGACGCGGCGTTCAATGTCTATTCCGGCTCCTTCCTGCGCAACGCCGAGGACATCGGTCGCCTGGTCATCGGCAATCGTGGGGACTACCCGCTCTATCTGCGCGACATCGCAACCGTGGAGCACGTGCCGCAGGATACCTCGCACGTGGTCAGCCATTACACCGGGCCGGCCTATCAGGGAACGGTCGAGGCAAACGGCGCCCAGGCCGTCACCGTGGCGATCGCCAAGAAGCAAGGGACCAACGGCGTGACGGTCGCGCGACAGATCCTCGACCAGCTCGAAGAGCTGAAGGCGACCCTGATCCCCTCGAATGTCCATGTCGAGGTGACCCGTAACTACGGAAAGAGCGCGAACGACAAGGTCAACGAGCTCCTGCGGGCGATGTTCGAGGCCGCGGTCATCGTCTCGATCCTGTGCCTGGTCGGACTGGGCGCGCGCGCGGCCTTCGTGGTCATCACCGTCATCCCCGTGGTCATCCTGCTGACCATCTGGTGGGCCTGGATGGTGGACTACACCATCGACCGGGTCAGCCTCTTCGCGCTGATCTTCGCCATCGGGATCCTGGTCGACGATGCGACGGTCGTCGTCGAGAACATCTTCCGCCACTGGCTCGAGCGGGGCCAGACGACCATCGAGACCGCCGTGCGAGCGGTCGACGAGGTCGGCAACCCGACCATTCTGGCCACCTTCACGATCATCGCCGCCCTGTTGCCGATGGGCTGGGTCAGCGGGCTCATGGGGCCCTATATGCGGCCCATCCCGGTGCTGGGATCCTCGGCCATGTTCTTCTCGCTGGTGGCCGCCTTCGTCTTCACCCCCTGGTTCGCGCTGCGGGTGCGTCCGCGCATGGCCGCCCTGGAGAAGGCGGAGCGGCGCGAGGAACGCAGCCGCCGACTGGTCAGTCGCGGCTACCGCCCGCTGGTGATACCCCTGATCCGCAACCGGGCGCTCGGCATTGCCTTTCTGGTCGGGACCATCGCCGCCACGGCGGGCGTCTGCCTGCTCTTCTACACCCAGACCGTGCCGGTGAAGATGCTGCCGTTCGACAACAAGCCGGAGTTCAGCGTCGTCGTCAACATGCCCGAAGGCACCGCCTTGCCGGTGACCGCGAACGTGGTGCGCCGGCTCGCCGAGCAGGTGCGCACCATGCCGGAGGTGACCGCCGTCCAGTCCTATGTCGGCACTGCCCAGCCTTTCAATTTCAATGGCATGGTACGCCACTACTATCTGCGCGACCGGCCCTGGGAGGGCGATCTCCTGGTCATGCTCAAGGACAAGGACGAGCGCGAAGCCGGCAGCCACGCGCTGGCAGTCGCTGCACGGCAGATGCTCACCCCCTTGGCGGATGAGCTGGGCGCGCGGATCGCGGTCGTGGAGATGCCGCCCGGTCCGCCTGTCCTGCAGACGGTCGTGGCCGAGGTCTATGGGCCCGACGCCGATACGCGCCGCAAGGTTGCCGCGAATCTCACCGACATCTTCGAGGAGGTCGAGGGGATCGTCGACGTCGACAACTATATGGCGGAGCCGTACCCCTATTGGCGCTTCGAGGTCGACGCCGAGAAGGCCGTTCGGATGGGGATCTCGGTCGACACGATCAACCGGAACCTCGCCATGGCCATGGGCGGCTTCAAGCTCGGCGACGTCAAGCGCGGCGTGGTGCAGGAGCCGGCCTACATCGTCCTGCAGGTCCCGCTCGCCAACCGCGCGGAGATCAACAGCCTGGCCAGTCTGCCGATCCAATCGGAGCTGGGCGAGCAGGTCCCGCTCGGCGAGCTGGGGCGTTTCGTCCAGGAGCAGGAGGATCCGATCATCTACCACAAGGACCTGCGTCGCATGGAATACGTGGTCGGTGAGATGGAGGGGCGCCTGGGTGCGCCCATCTACGGCATGCTGGACGTCGAGGAGCGCCTGGAGGACTACCGGGCCCCGGACGGGGTCCAGATCAGCGGGATGCCCGGGGGGCTGATCGGGCCGCCCCCGACCGATCGGCAGTCCGGCTTCGAGTGGTCGGGGGAATGGACGGTCACCTATGAGACCTTCCGCGACATGGGTCTCGCCTTCATGGCCGCGCTGGTGCTGATCTATGGTCTGATCGTCTGGGAGTTCCGCAACTTCAAGATCGCCGGGCTCATCATGTCACCCATCCCGCTGACCCTGATCGGGATCATCCCCGGGCACCTGATCATGGGGGCGGAGTTCACCGCGACCTCGATGATCGGGCTGATCGCGCTCGGCGGCATCATCGTTCGCCAGTCGATCCTCATCGTCGAGTTCGTCAAGCTCGAAGTCTCGAAGGGGAGACCCGTCGTCGAGGCCGCGGTCGCCGGTGCGGAGATCCGCATGCGTCCGATCCTGATCACGTCCCTGACCCTGATGGCGGGCGCCTGGGCCATCATCGACGACCCGATCTTCCAGGGCATGGCCGTCAGCCTGCTGTTCGGGGCGGGGTTCGCGACCCTGATGGCGGTGATCGTGATCCCGCTCGGCTGCATCAGCCTGCGGCGCGAGTTCTATCTGGTGGAGACAGCAAGCGGTGAACGGGCACTCTCACCCCGGTATGCCGAGGTCGAGGGGGTGGCGGTGCCCGACCGGCCCGCGCCCGCCGCCAAGCGTCCCCGCCCCACGGGCGGCACGCCGGTCTGGCTGAGGCTGTGGAGCGCGCTGGTCGGATTTGCCTTCTGGTTGTTCGAGGTCATCGGCCGGCTCATCGCCTGGCTCAAGCATCGCCGCTCCAGGGGGCGGGGCGATGGCCCTGGCCCATCTCCTGGGAAGGCGGGCGGCCCGGCTGTGACCGGTCCCGGCGGCCCAGCGACCGCCAGCGGTGCCGCAACGGCGCGGTCTGCCGCTGCTGCGCTCCCGCGGTCCTCCGCGCAGCCGTCGCCAGCTCCTGCGGCGAGAGCGGCTCGGGCCTCGGCCAAGCCCAAGCCCAAGCCTGACACCAAGGTCGTGCGGGCCGAGACCGGTCCCGTCAAGAAACGGCGCGTCAGGCGTGCCCCGAAGAAGACCTCGGACTCCGCCTGAATGCTCAAGTCGTAGCGTCGGAAATGGTTGGGCCGAGCTTGCGAGGCCCGACCATCCTGCCTTGTCCCGGTCGGCTGGGTGTCCCGTGAGTGAAAGGTTCTCTCCCCTTGTCTCACCCAGTGTTGCGCCGAGGCATCCTGGCCCGGCGCCCAGTCTGGCTTCGCGCGCGGCATTGCTCGGATCCGGACCACGCTGCCACCGTTTCGCCGCACAGCAACCGGTTGGAAGCTCGTTGCCTGTTGGGATGATCACCCGGAGCGCCTGCTGCCCCTTCCGGTATAGCGGTTGCGCTCACTGCTTGGAGGCGGCGCGCCCGACGCGCAGCCTCCGTCGAGCGTTCCGCTTCTCGTCCCGTTCCATCAGGAGATCCCAGGCCACCGGGACGATGAAGAGGGTCAGGAAGGTCGCGGTGGCCAGACCGGTGACAAAGGTCGAGGCCATGGTGCCCCAGATCACCGAATAGCTCGGGATGCCGATGGCCATCGGCAGCAGGCCGAGCGTGGTGGTGAGCGTGGTCAGAACGATCGGGCGCAGGCGCAGGTGAACCCCCTCGCGGATCGCCTCTCGTCGCCCCGCACCGGCGCGATAGCGGCGGTTGATGAAGTCGAGCAGGACCAGGGAGTCGTTGACCACCACGCCCGTCACACCGACCACGGCAATGAAGCTGTTGATCGTGAAGAGCGACTGGGTGACTACCTTGCCGAAGACAACGCCGATGATCGAGAACATCACCGCGGAGAGGATGATCAGGGGCTGGCTGTATGACCTGAACTGGGTGGCCAGGATCAGATAGATCAGGAGCACGGCGAGGCCGAATGCCTTGGCAAGACTGTCGAAGGAGCGTTGGGTCTCCTCGTACTCGCCCCCGAAGACCAGGGTCGCGCCCGGGTGGCCGGCGCGCAGCTCCCGGTATTGCGCGCGGACCCAGGCGTTGACCTGCGCCGCGGAGACCGGCGCCCCGGGCCGGATGTTCGCCGTGATGGTCAGGCTGCGCTGGCGCTGATAGCGCCTGAGCTCGCCGGGTTGGATCTCGGCGACAGGTCGGACGATGTCGCGCAGGAGCACTGGCCCGGACGGGTGCTCCCACACGGGGATGTCCAATGCTGCCTCGGGGGCGTCCAGATAGGCGGGATCGACGCGAAGCTTGAGGTCGACCTCTTCGTCGCTCAGACGATACTTGCCGATATAACGGCCGTCCAGCACCGAGGCGGCCATGCGTGCGGCGTCACCCGGGGTGAGACCCAGCTCGCGCGCCCGTGACTCATCCACCGTGAGTCGGAAGACGCGGGCCGGGATGCCGCGATCATCCTGCAGGTCGAGGAGGTGAGGGCCGAATTCGGGATGATGACCGAGCCGCTCCAGCAGCGCCGCGCTGAGCGCGCGCACCGCCGTCTCGCTCGATCCGGCGATCTGGACGTTGATGTCCTTGCCGGTCGGCGGACCGTCCTTTTCGGCACGCACCCGGATTCGGAAGCCGTGCCCTGCGAACCGCTCGATCAGCCGCTCGCGCATCCGCTCGAGATGGGCCAGCGGGTCATCGAAGGCCTGCTCGGATTTGCGCGGCAGCGCGACCATGACCGTGCCCAGGTGACGTCCCATCTCGTCTTCGTAGTCCTCGCTGACTGTGAACCCGGCAAACCCCGCAGCGGAACGCGCGTACCCGGGCCCGTCGTTCATGATGAAACCGGCGATGGCCTTGACGCGGTGATGGGTCTCCTCGATCGGCGTCTCGGGCGGCCCCTCGACGAAGACATAGTAGGTGGAGTAGTCGTCGGGGAAGAACTGGATGCGCATCAGGGGCGCGATGCCCGCGACCGACACGCCGAGGATCGCGACCGCCGCGGCAAAGGTCACCAGCACGACGGTGAGGCTGAGCAGCCGGAAGCGGATCGTGGCCCGGATCAGCCAGTCGGTCATGCGGCGCAGCGCCCGCATCAGGAGGTTGTCCCGTTCTAGGTGCGCCGCGCCGTCACCCGTTGAAACGGGCCGCGGTCCGAAGTCGAGGTAGTGCAGCGGCAGGATAAAGAGGCACTCGATCAGGGAGGCGAGGATCGCGAAGCTGACGGCCTTCGGGATCAAGGCGAAGAACTGCCCCGTCGAGCCGGTCATGATCAGCATCGGCAGGAAGGCGGCGACCGTGGTCGCCGTGGCCGAGATCACCGGCCAGGCCACCTCTGCCGTGCCCTCGACGATCGCCTGCTCGATCGGCTCGCCTTCCTGGGCACGGCGGTAGATGTTCTCCACGACGACGATGGCGTCGTCGACGATGATGCCGGAGACCAGCACGAAGCTGAACAGGGTGATCTCGTTGAGCGAGTTGCCGGTCAGCTGCATCAGCACCATCGTGACCATGAAGGAGAAGGGGATGCCGACCGTGACGATGCCCGCGTTACGCAGGCCCATGAAGTACCAGAGGATCAGGCTGACCAGGAGGATCCCGACGAGCAGGTTCCAGCCCAGTGTCTGGATGGACTCCCCGATGTAGGTCGTCGAATCCTGGGTGAGGACGACCGCGACGCCTTCCTGGTCGAGGGTCGGGGCGAGCTCGGCGATGACCGCCTCGACGGCCGCGTAGATCTCCATGGCGTTGCCGCCCTTAGCCTTGAGGAGCCGCAGCGCCACCCCGTCCCGGCCGTTGGCCGAGGTGACGATGCTCGGCGCGCGATAGCCGAGCCGGGCATCCGAGACCAGGTCCGCCAGCGTCACGAACGAGCCGTCGGCGTCGCGCCGAATCAGGGTGTCGACGACCTGCTCGCGGCTTCGGAACCGTTCGTCCACCCGAATGACGTACTCGCCGCTCCCGTCGCTGAAGTCGCCGGCGGGGAGGGTGACGTTGGCGTCCTGCAATGCGGCGGCCACCTGATCATAGCTGACGCCATGTGACTTGAGCTTCCAGGGGTCGAGGAAGACGTGGAACTCGCGGCGCTGCTCCCCGTCGAGCTTGGCCTCGCTGACCCCCGGGATCTGCGCCATTCGGATCTGCAATTCCTTTGCGATCAGTGACAAGGCGCGGTTCGAGCGGTCGCCGATGAGGTTGACTGTGACCACCGGGAGCCAGAAGGAGGTGCGCACCAGATCGAAGTGCGGGGGGTCGACGCCATCGGGCAGCCGCTCGAGCATGCTGAGCACGCGAAAGCGCAGCTCGTTGTATAGCGCGTCGGAATCGGCGTCGTCGCGGAACTTCACGATGATGGTCGAACGCTCACGCACGGAGGTCGCGCGAACGAGCTCGACGTTCTCGAGCCCGTCGAGGGCGAGCTCGATCTCGCGCGTCACCAGGGCCTCGACGTCGCGCGGCGAGGCCCCGGGATAGACCGTGGTGACGATGACCTTGCCGAAGTTGATCTCCGGATAGCGCTCCATCGGAAGCGCAGCGAGTGAAAAGGCGCCCGCGACGATCATCAACACGAACAGGAGGTTGAAGAGCACCTGCTGGCGCAGGGTAAAGCGGACGAGCCCTCGCATGGCTCAGCGTTCCCCCAGCAGCCGCACGCGATCGCCGGGGCGAAGGCCCGGCGCCGTGACCCGCACCAGCGCCGGGTCCTGCGCGTCCGGCCCGAGTCGCAGGACCGGGAGCCGCGCCCCGTCCTCGCGGATGACCCAGGACTCCTCGTAGCTGGAGCCGAGTGCGGCTGGGGGGAGACTCACGGCACCGGTGGCCTCGGGAAGCCCCAGGCGCAGTCGCACGCGTAATCCCCCGCGCGCTGGGTGCACCGGCTCATCCAGGGCGAGCTCGACGGCGATCTTGCGGGTCTCGGGGTCGAATCCCGGATTGACTCGGTACAGGCGTGCAGACACCTCGGAGGTCGCTCCGCGAGGCTGGTCGAGGAGCTCGAGTCGCAGGGTCCCGCCGCCCCCCTCGAGTGCGGAGAACTGCTCCGGAGTGAGGGCGAAGGGCACCAGAAGGGTCGAGAAATCGGCGGCATAACCGACCGGATCGCCTTCGCGCACCCATTGACCGAGCTCTACCTCTCGGGCGGTGACGTGCCACCCGACCGGTGCGCCGATGGTTGCCCGCGTCAGCCGCTCCTCGAGTATCCGGCGTCGCACGTCCAGCGCCCGCAAGGCATGGCGGTTGTCGCGGAGTGCCTGCTCCAGGGCGTCCAGCTGAGACGCCGATGCGCTGCTCTGGCGCACCAGCTCGCGAAAACGGGTGACTTCCCGCCGATCGAACTCGATCTGCGACTTCAGGCGGTCTTCCTGGACCTTGACCTCCTCGAGCTCGAGGCCGACGAAGGTGGTATCCAGCTGCGCGAAGCGCCCGCTCTCATCGACCCTGTCGCCGACGTCGAGGAAGAGCGCCTGCACACGGCCGTCCGTCTCTGCGACCAGCGGGCGTTTGGCGACGGCACGGGTGAACCCGATCAGCGCCGCCTCCCGCATCGCGGGAACCGCCTCGACCAGGGCGACATCCGGCGCGGCGGCGCCCACGGGGGCAGCGAGCGCGGCACCAGAGGCCAGTGCCAGGAGCAGGATGAGCGGCCAGGATCCCGTCCGGACAGGCGTGGGCGAGTGCCGCCTCCGAGCTTGGTGCGTGGGATGGAACGGGGGTCGCGTCGGATCCAGTGCGCGCATCGCCAGCCCCCTGGGGCGTGGCGACCCGCAACGAGGACGCGCGGATCTGGCCGGGCGGTCTATCCTTGATCGAATCGGCATCGCCTTCCGCTCAATCGGCTGCGGTCAGTTTCCAGGGAGGCTAGTGTACAATCGCCAGCGTCAGTATTGACCAAAAAGACTTGCTCCGACACGTCGGCGTCAGGCCAGGGTCGGGCGCGCCGGATGGAGACCCGCTTGAGCCAAGAGTCCGACACCAACCCATCAGAGAACGGCTGGTCCAAGGCGGCTGTACCTGGATCGGCCGCGACCCGATCCCCTCAGTCCGGTGTTCCCGACACCGCGTCGCCGACCCGCGGTGCGTCCTTGTTGGGGGCGCCGCAGGATGATGCCCCGCGCTCCGGCCGGCGGGGTGGCGGCGCTGAGTCATCGCGGCGTGATCGTTCGGCGTTCATCTGGCTCGGTCGCTTCCTGGCGCCGCTCGGGGCGCCGCTGCAGTTGCTTGCCTTGGGGTTGCTCGGCGCCGGCGTCTTCGTGTCCGTCCATCTCCCGGAGCTGCCGAGCGTCGACGCCGTTCGCGAGGTGAAGTTCGAGGAGCCGCTGCGGGTGTACAGTCGTGACGGGGCGCTGATGGCCGAGTTCGGCGTCGAGCGCCGCCATCCGGTGCCCTACCAAGACATGCCACCCCTGGTGGTGAACGCCTTCCTCGCGACCGAGGACAGCCGCTTTTTCGAACATGGGGGGGTCGATGCGGTTGGCATGCTACGGGCCCTTCTGAGTTTCGCTTCGACCGGCACCAAGACACAGGGTGGCAGCACCATCACCATGCAGGTGACACGGAATTTTCTGCTGAGCTCGGAGAAGACCTTCCGGCGTAAGCTCGCCGAGGTGCTGCTGACCTTACAGGTTGAACGGACCCTGTCGAAGGATCAGATCCTGGATCTCTACCTGAATCAGATCTTTTTCGGCCACCGTGCCTACGGGGTCTCGGCCGCCGCATCGCTCTACTATGACAAAGAGCTGGACGAGTTGACGCCTGCCGAGGCGGCGATGCTTGCCGGTATCCCCAAGGCACCCTCCGCGAACAATCCGGTGAGCAATCCGGAACGCGCACTGGAGCGTCGCAACTACATCCTCGGACGTATGTTGGAGCTCGGCTATATCGGCCGGGACGAGCATGAGATCGCGATCCTCACGCCGGACCTGGCCGGACTCCACCGCCGTCAGCCAGAGCTGGATGCGGGCTATGTCGCGGAGATGGCCCGACAGGCCGTCGCCAAACATTACGGGGAGGCGGCACTCAGTCAGGGCTATCGCGTCACCACGACGATCGAGTCGCGTCTGCAGTCCGCCGCTCAGGAGGCCTTGCGACAGGCCCTGCGGGCTTACGATCGGCGGCATGGGTACCGAGGCCCCGAGGCCAAGGTCGATCTGACCGGGGCCAGCGAGGCGGACATGGATGCCTATCTCGCGACGGTACCGGCGGTTCCGGGTTTGCCGCCTGGGCTGGTGACGCAGTCGTCATCGGGCGAGGCGGAGGTGTATCTGGGACAGGGCCGCCGGACCCGGATCGGCCTCAAGCAGGTCGTTTGGGCGCAGGAGTTCCGTAACGCGAACTGGCGCGGACCCCGACCGAGGCACGTCTCGGACGTGCTGGCGGTCGGTCATCTCATCCGGCTGCAGCAGGTCGGGGAGGGGCAATGGGGGCTGGGGCAGAACCCGCGGGTATCCGGTGCCCTGGTCTCGATTGCGCCACAGGACGGTGCGGTGCGCGCCCTTGTCGGTGGCTATTCGTTCAATGAGAGCAAATTCAACCGGGCGGTGGATATGCGCCGCCAGCCGGGGTCGAGCTTCAAGCCCTTCATCTATGCCGCGGCGCTCAGCGAAGGCTGGACGCCTGCAAGTCTCATCAAGGATGAGTCCGTGCGGGTGCCCGGCGAGCAGGACTGGAACCCTCGCAATTATGATCGCCGGGAGCTCGGGCCCATACGGATGCGGAAGGCCCTGGCGCTGTCGCGCAATCTCGCAACGATCAACCTGCTTCAGAGCGTGGGCCTGGAGGACGCGCAGCACTTCATCCGCGCCTTCGGATTCGAGCTCGAGGCGATGCCTCTGGGTCTGTCGATGGCCTTGGGCACGGGCGAGCTCTCGCCGATGAAGCTGGCCGAAGGCTATGCCGTGTTCGCGAATGGCGGCTTCCACGTGATGCCCTACTTCATCGAGCGGATCGAGAGCGGAGAAGGGCAGGTGATCTTCGAGGCCAATCCGCCGCGGTCTTGCGCGGATTGCTGGTATCGGTACGGCGACGCCCCCGCACGCGTTCAGGGTACCCAGTCAGCCCAGCCGGCTCCGCAGGTCATCGATCCGCGGATCGCCTACCAGATCACCTCATTGCTGCGCGAGGTGATCGAAACCGGGACAGGAACCGGAGCTAAGAAATTGAATCGCGAAGATATCGTGGGAAAAACGGGCACCACGAACGATGTGCGCGACTCCTGGTTCGCCGGCTATCAGGCCGACTTCGTCACCGTGGCCTGGATGGGCTTCGACGATTTCGAGAAACTGGGTCGAGGCGAGGAGGGTGGTCGGGCCGCCCTGGGGCTGTGGGTCGACTTCATGTCAACCGCGCTCGATGGCCATCCCGTTGCATCGCTTGACCCGCCTGCGGGGATGGTGCAGGTCCGGGTCGATCCGATCCGGGGCACCGAAGTCAAACGGGGCGGGATCGTCGAGATGGTGAGCGAAGAGTTCCGGACGGCCTTGCTCGGGCCCGAGCCGATCCAGGCGGCCTCCGCGGAGAGGCGAGATACCTCGGTCAGACGATCCGCGCCACGTGTGATGGATGATCTTTTTTGAGCCGATCAGGCGACGGCGTGCAGTCCGGTGGGAGTGCCACAGGTCCGCGGTGCCATGCGGGGTTGCTTCTGAAGCCTCATGAAGTCGTCGCGCAGGTTGCGCAACCGGTTGTCCAGCCTCTCGCGTTGACGCTCGTCGAGGGTCGGCCCAAGCCGGATGAACAGCTCGGCGATCCGCTCGCCCAGCACCTCACCATCCCGGTCCAGAGTGGCCGGAAGGTCTTTGAAGTCGACCAGCCATTCGGTTAGGAAAGACTTGATCCGGGCCTCTCCCGCATTCGCCCGGAGCAGCCCGATCAACTGCCCGCGCTTGCGGCCGCGATACTCGACGACGTCGCTCTGCGTATCCGGCATGCGGCTGGTCACGTCGGCGACGATCGCCCGTTGCTCAGCGTCGAGCGGACCCGTCCAATCCTCGACGGAGCTCACGTAGCGTCGGGCGCGCCGTTCGCGCTCCTTGGTGCGGTTGCGCATCGCCAGCTCTGCGCGGTCCTCTGCGGCCTCGTCCTGGAAGCGTCTCGACAGGCGCTCGATCTGGGATGGGCTCAGCTCTGCCAGAAGCGGCGCCGTGACCGTGACGGCGAATCGCGCCTGCCGCCGATAGAGACTGCGAAACTCACCGGTGAGGCAAGTCATGTTGCGCTCGTCGAAGCCCAGGCGGCTCGCCTTGAGGAGCTGATCGAAAAAGGCCGCGAGGTAAGGCAGCTCCTCGGCGCGATGGCGCGCCAGCTCGGCATCCAGGACCGAGTCCCACCCGCTGAGCTGGGCACCCTCCAGATTCAGGTAGTCCTTGGCGTAGCCTTTGACGAGCAGATCGGCGGTATTGTAGGCGATGCCGACGCGGCTGCAGCCTGCGAGGGTCAGGACAGCCGCGAACAGGGTCACGGCGAGACGAATCGGGGCGGAGGCGCTGGGCATGATGGGCGACATCTGCTTGAGGGGTTCTCGATCTCCGTCATTGGACGTCTGTGACGCCGATTGGATCCTGAATGCGGACGCCCGCTCTTGTCGAAAGCGGGCGTGCCCTGATCTGGGCCGAGACGAGATGACTGGAGCGATGGTCTCGACCCCTCGAAAGAGCCCGCACACCGATGGGATGATCGCGATACACGAACGACTGCCGCGGCGCTTCAACCCTCGCCGGCAGAGGGGCATGGCGATTGGTACAATCAGCCCGCTCTTGCTGTTTGCCTGCCTCGCCTGGCTTTCGCCGACGTCGGCCAACCCGGTCACGACCGAGCATGTTACCGCGCGCCTGGTGGCCGAGCGAACCGAGATGGCGCCCGGCGAGACGGTCGACCTGGCGCTCGTTCTCGAGATCGAGCCGGGCTGGCACACCTACTGGCGAAACCCTGGCGACTCGGGCGATTCCCCAAGGGTCAGCTGGAGTCTTCCCGAGGGCGTTGAGGTTGGGCCGCTGCGTTGGACGCGGCCGGAGCTCATCCCCGTCGGTCCGCTCGCGAACTACGGCTATTCGGGCCGAGCCGTTCACCTGTTCGCCTTGAGCCTGCCCGAGGACTGGCCGATCGGTGAGCCCGTGCGGATCCGTGCGGACGCCGACTGGCTGGTCTGTGAGGCGCATTGCATCCCCGAGTCCGGCACCTTCGGGCTGACTGTGGCGACCGCGCTTGGCCCCGGACCGATTGACCCTGCGCAGGCCGAGGTCTTTGCCTCGGCCCGCGGTGATCTCGCCGACGGGACAATCGAGGGGGCGGTGCTCAGGACAGAGGCGGCTGGCCTGAGTCTTGATATCCCGGCCGATCTTCTGCCCGCTGGCTTAGATGAGGCCTGGTTCTTTGCGGGATCCTGGGGGCTGATCGAGCATGCCGCCGCGCAATCCTGGCGCCTCGTCGACGGTGATCTTCGGATCCAGCTCACCGCCGGTCCCGCGGCGGCCCAGGTCGATCCCGAGGGTCTGCTGGTCGTCAGCGACAGACAGGGAGGAGTCCGCTCGTACGAGGTGGCGGCCGTCCGCGGGCCGCCCCTTCTCGAGGGGGACGCGCAACGCTCGATCAGCCTGCCGCTGGCGCTGGTCTTTGCCTTGCTCGGCGGGTTGATCCTGAACCTGATGCCTTGCGTGTTCCCAATCCTGGCGATGAAGGCGTTGAGCCTGGTCAAGGGCCTGGCCGGGGAGGGCCCCGGTGCGGCGCGCGCGCGCGTGCTCCATGGGGTCGCCTACACCGCGGGCGTGCTGGTCTTCTTCGCTGCCCTGGCCGGACTCCTGCTGGCCCTGCGCTCGGGTGGCGCGGCGGTGGGTTGGGGCTTTCAGCTCCAATACCCGCCGTTTGTCGTGCTCATGGCCTACGTCTTCCTGGTGATCGGCCTGAGTCTCTCGGGCGCGATCACCGTTGGTCGGCGTCTGATGTCACTCGGCGGGACCCGGAGTGGAGGTGGGACCCTGGGTGCATTTGGGACCGGCGCCCTCGCGGCCCTGGTCGCGGCACCTTGCACCGCGCCCTTCATGGGGGCGGCCTTGGGGTATGCGGTCACCCTGACCTGGCCGCCGGCGCTGGCGATCATGCTGACCCTCGGGTTCGGGTTGGCGCTACCCTTCTTGCTGCTGTCCCTGGTCCCGCAGCTCGCCCGCTGGCTGCCCAAGCCCGGCCCCTGGATGGAGACCCTCAAGCAGGTTCTGGCCTTTCCCATGTTCGCGGCCGCGGCCTGGTTGGTGTGGGTGCTGAGCGTCCAGACCGGTCCCCGCGGGGTCGCCTCCGTCCTCGCGGGCTCGGTCCTGGTGGCCTTTGCGCTCTGGCTGCGTGAGCGCGCCCAGCATCTGCGGCCGGGGCAGCGGCGGTTGGCCCTTGCGATGCTGCTGGCGACGCTGGGCGGGGCGGCCTATCTGGGCGTCGCGACCGTTCGGCTGTCTGCCCCGGCGCAGTCGCTCGGGGCCGAGACGGGCCGACAGCTGCCGAGCGAGCCCTACTCGCCCGAGCGTCTCGCGGCGGCACGCGCCGAGCTCCGCCCGGTCTTCGTCAACATGACCGCCGCCTGGTGCATCACGTGTCTGGTCAACGAACGTGTCGCCTTGGATACGGCGGGCGTGAAGGGGCTTTTCTCGGCTGCAGACGTACTCTACCTCAAGGGGGATTGGACCAATCGGGATCCCGCGATCACCCGGTACCTCGCCGAGTATGAGCGCAACGGTGTTCCGCTGTACGTCTTTTATCCAGTGAATGGCGAACCCAAGGTCCTGCCTCAGATCCTGACCGAGGACATCGTGCAAGGCGCGGTCCGGCAGGGGCCAATGGCGTCGTCGCGGAGCCACTGATCGAGGAACGGCACAGGCACAGCAGCGTCGTGACCGTCTTCATTGCATCCCTGGACATGAACCACTTTGACCTGAAGAGAAGGAGAAACCCATGACAGCATCCTGTCTGAAGGCCGCTGCCCTCGGCGTCGTCGCGCTGGCGGCCGCATTGACCGTCGGTCCCACCGCCGCGGCCCCCAAGGTCGGTGCACCGGCGCCGGATTTCAGCGTCCTCGACACCAAGGGCGAGACCTGGAGCCTCGGCCAGCTCGCCGGCAAGCAGGTCATACTGGAATGGACCAATCACGATTGCCCGTTTGTGAGGAAGCATTACGAGTCGGGGAACATGCAGGCCCTGCAGAAGGAAGCCGGCGACGCTGGTTATATCTGGCTGTCGGTCATCTCATCGGCTCCGGGTAAGCAAGGGCATGTCACCCCTGCCGAGGCCGACGCGCTGACCGAGAGCCGAGACGCCACTCCGACCGCGGTCCTGCTGGATACGTCCGGAGCCATGGGCCGCGCCTACGACGCCAAGACCACTCCGCACATGTACGTCATCGACGCGTCGGGCACACTCGTGTATATGGGCGGAATCGACGACCGGCCCACGACCAAGCAGGCCGATGTCGAGGGTGCGAGCAATTTCGTGCGCCTGGTCATGGCCGATCTGGCGGCCGGCAATCCCGTCGCTAATCCAGTCACCCGACCCTATGGGTGCTCGGTCAAGTATTGAGCCTGTGGGCGGATCAGGCCGGCGTCCGGAGGCGTCGGCCCCTGGGAGCGCCGGGCTCGGGCCATGCCACCCGATGCCCTTGCGGGGTCAGCTTTGAATCTGCCTGGAGGCACTGTAAACTCTCGGCTTTTACCCGCGAGTGAGCGGCCAGCCAGCGGCGTCCAAGGCTCGGCTCGGATTCGTCGAGCAGCCCCGAGGATGGCCGGCCCCGTTGCCAGGTCAGCGACCAGCGTCCCGGGATTGCCGACAAGGCATCGCCCCGGCGACCGATCTCCGGCCGCTCCTTCCAGGTTCACGTCCCTTCAGCATCGAGAGGTCCTCGCGTGGTCGCCCCCGAGCCCGAATTCCACCGCATCAAGCGGTTACCGCCCTATGTCTTCAACATCGTCAACGAGTTGAAGGCCGAGGCGCGAGCCCGGGGCGAGGACATCATCGACTTCGGGATGGGCAATCCGGACCAGCCGACGCCGCAGCACATCGTCGATAAGCTGGTCGAGGCGTCGCTTCGCAAGGACACCCACCGGTACTCCGTCTCGCGCGGCATCCCCCGCCTGCGCCGTGCCATCTGTCATTGGTATCGCGACCGCTTCGATGTCCACCTGGATCCCGACGGCGAGGCCATCGTGACGATCGGCTCCAAGGAGGGACTCGCCCATTTGGCCCTTGCCACCATGGGCAGCGGCGACACCGTTCTGGTGCCCAATCCGGCGTATCCCATCCACCCCTACGGCTTCATTATCGCGGGCGCGGACGTGCGCCATGTGCGTCTCACGCCTGACGTGGATTTCTTTCAGGAGCTGCAACGCGCGATCCAGGATTCCTGGCCCAAGCCGAAGATGCTCGTATTGAATTTTCCGGGCAATCCGACCACTCAGTGTGTCGAGTTGAACTTCTTCCAGCAGGTCATCGACATTGCGAGTGAGCACGGCATCTGGGTCGTCCACGACATCGCCTATGCGGATATCGTCTTCGACGGTTATCGTGCCCCCTCGATCCTGCAGGTCCCCGGGGCGAAGGACATCGCCGTCGAGTTCTTCTCCATGTCCAAGAGCTACAACATGCCGGGTTGGCGGGTCGGCTTCATGTGTGGCAACCGCACCCTGGTCAGCGCACTGGCGCGCATCAAGTCCTACCTGGACTACGGGACCTTTACCCCGATCCAGGTCGCAGCCATCGCCGCCTTGGAGGGGCCACAGGATTGCGTGCGTGCCATCAGGGACAACTACCAGAGTCGTCGCGACGTGCTGTGCGGCGGTCTGAACGCCGCCGGTTGGCCGATCGATCCGCCGCAGGCGACCATGTTCGTCTGGGCGCCGATCCCCGAGCCTTATCGCGCCCTCGGATCACTCGAGTTCTCAAAGAAGCTCCTGCAGGAGGCGAAGGTCGCGGTCTCACCCGGGATCGGCTTCGGCGAGTACGGTGACAGTCATGTTCGCTTCGGACTGATCGAGAACGAGCATCGCACGCGCCAGGCGATCCGCGGCATCAAAGAGATGTTTCGCCGCGAATCGCGCGCCGGGAGTTGAACCTAGATTGAACAGTCGCACAAGGGGAAAGGCATGGAACCGGTGAAGGTCGGACTGCTGGGCTTGGGAACGGTCGGTGGCGGCACCGTCACCGTCTTGTCTCGCAACGCCGCCGAGATCGCGCGGCGCGCCGGACGCGGGATCGAGATCTCGCATGCCGCGGCACGGGCGTACGATCCGGACAAGATCCAGGGGCTCGAATCGATCGGCCGGATCGGTCAGGATGCCTTCGCCGTGGTCGACGACCCGGAGGTTCAGGTCGTCGTCGAGCTGATCGGCGGCTATTCTCCGGCGCGCGAGCTGGTGCTTCAGGCGATCGCGAACGGCAAGCATGTCGTCACCGCCAACAAGGCCTTGATCGCGCTGCATGGGAACGAGATCTTCGCCGCCGCGCGCGAGCGTGGGGTCGTGGTGGGCTTCGAGGCCGCGGTCGCCGGTGGCATCCCGATCATCAAGGCCCTGCGCGAAGGCCTTGCGGCGAACCACATCGAGTGGATCGCCGGCATCATCAACGGCACCGGCAACTTCATCCTGACCGAGATGCGCGACAAGGGCCGTGACTTTGCCGATGCCCTCGCCGAGGCTCAGGCGCTGGGCTATGCGGAGGCGGACCCGACCTTCGACGTGGAGGGCATCGATGCCGCGCACAAGCTGACGATCTTGAGCTCCTTGGCCTTCGGTATACCGCTCCAGTTCGACCGCTGCTTCACCGAAGGTATCTCGAAGGTCGGGGCCTTGGACGTCACCTATGCGGCTGAGCTCGGTTATCGCATCAAGCATCTTGGGATCACACGGCGCACCAACGGCGGGATCGAGCTGCGCGTGCACCCGACCTTGATCCCCGAGCGTCGGCTGATTGCGAACGTCGACGGGGTCATGAACGCGGTTCTGGTCAAGGGCGACGCCGTCGGTCCGACACTCTATTACGGGGCGGGCGCGGGTGCCCTCCCGACCGCCTCTGCCGTCGTTGCCGACCTGGTCGACGTGGTGCGCGCCCTCACGACCGATCCCAACAATCGCGTCCCCCACCTCGCCTTCCAGCCGGACGAGCTGTCCGACACCCCCGTGATTCCGATGGATGCGGTCGAGACCGCTTACTACGTGCGCCTCTCAGCACTCGATCAACCCGGCGTCATGGCGCGGATCGCCAGCATTCTGGGCGAGCAGGGAATCAGCATCGAGGCGATCAAGCAGAAGGAGCCGGAGGAGGGACAGACGCATGTCCCACTGGTAATGTTGACCCATCGCGTGATCGAGCGGCAGATGAACGAGGCGATCGCGCGGATCGAGGCGCTGGAATCGGTCCAGGGCGCGGTCACGCGCATCCGTATGGAGACCCTCTCGGGTTGAGGGCGGTCCGTCCCGGCCGTCGTCAGGTCGAACCCTGCCTGTCGAGTGGGTACGCCGCACTGACCGCCCGGCTCGACGAGCTGTTACAATCAGCCCACCAGTGGATGTGATCGGTTTGCGCTGGGCATGTCTCCTCCGTCAATCTCTCCCGAATTATCCGGATATCAAGGCCGACTCCCTCCTGTCCTGAGTCCGGGTCTCAGACGACTGCTCGGCCTGCTCGCGGTTCTGTTCGGCCTGATGGCCGTGAACTCGCTCTACCTGGCCGCAGTGACCTGGAACGAGTGGATCTCCGGGGAGATCCTGGAGAATCAGTTCTATCTCCTGATGTTTCTGGCTCATCTGGTCATGGGCCTCGTCCTCGTGGCGCCGCTGGCGCTCTTCGCCACCCTGCATCTGCGCCGGGCCTGGCGGCGGCCGAACCGCTGGGCCGTCCGCGCCGGGGTCGGCTTGCTGGCGACCCTGACGCTGCTGGTGGTGTCCGGCGTCCTGCTGACGCGTTTCGGTTTCTTCGAGATCAACGACCCATCGGTGCGTGACCTCTCCTACTGGGTCCACATCACGACGCCGATCGTCGCGCTCTGGCTCTTCGTCTTGCATCGGCTTGCCGGGCCCCGCCTGCGCTGGCGGGCGCTGGCGGCTTGGGGCTCGGTTGCGCTGGTCTTCTCGGTCGTGGCGCTCGGCCTGCATCGCCTCACAGGCGGTGAGCCCGATGACCCGGGACGGCCGTTGGAGCCGGCCTTGGCACGCGTCCCGACCGGCGTTCCGATCCCGGCCGGTCGTCTAATGCAGGACGAGACCTGTGCCGAGTGCCATGCCGACATCGTCAAGCAGCACGCGGGCAGCGTCCACCGGTTCAGCTCCTTCAACAACCCCATCTATCGGTTCAGTGTCGAGGAGACCCGCCGCGTCCTGATGGAGCGTGACGGCACAGTGAGGGGCGCGCGTCTTTGCGCCGTCTGTCATGATCCGGTGCCGCTCTTCTCCGGGCGGTTCGATGCCTCTGACTATGATCCGGATGGCGATTCGGGCTCCCAGGCTGGAATCACCTGTCTCGCCTGCCACGCGATCACGGCGGTCAACAGCCCGCGCGGCAACGGTGACTATACCCTGATCGAGCCGCCCGCCTATCCGTTTGCCTTCAGTGAGAGTGCCTTGCTCCGGGGCATCAGCCGTCAGCTCATCCGCGCCAAGCCCGCGTTCCACAAGAAGACGCTTCTCAAGCCGCTGCATCGCGACCCCGAGCTGTGCATGGCCTGCCATAAGGTTCACCTGCCTTATGAGCTCAATCAGTATCGGTGGTTGCGCGGTCAGAACCATTACGACAGCTTTCTCTTGAGCGGGGTCTCGGGTCACCGGGTGGACAGCTTCTACTACCCTGATCAGGCGGTCCCGTCTTGCAACGCCTGCCATATGCCGCTTCGCGCATCTGAGGACCCGGCCGCGCGTGTCCACGCGGCCGGGGAGCCGAGGAGTGTGCACGACCATCTGTTTGCGGCCGGCAACACGGCGGTGCCCGAGCTGCTCGGCCGCCCACCCGAGGAGAACGCGCTGCGCCTGGCGACCCTGGAGCGCGCGGCGCGTCTGGATATCTTCGGGCTGCGCCAAGGCGGGACCATCGACGGAAGACAGCTGGCGCCGATCCGCCCCGAGCTGCCGAACCTGGTGCCCGGCGTGGCGTATCTGCTGGAGGTCGTCGTGCGGACCACCGGTGTCGGGCATGCCCTGACCCAAGGGACCGCGGACTCGAACGAGCTGTGGCTGGACGTCACGCTGCGCGCCGGGGGGCGCCTGATCGGACGCTCGGGTGGCCGCGCCGAGGAGGATGGCCGGGTCGATCCCTGGGCCTACTTCGTGAACGCCTACGTTCTGGATCGCGAGGGAAACCGCATCGATCGCCGCAATGTCCAGGACATCTTCGTCGCCCTCTATGATCATCAGATCCCGCCCGGCGCGGCGGCCGTGATTCAGTATGGGTTCCGGGTCCCGGAAGACCTGGCCGCCCCCGTGACCATCGAGGCGGCGTTGCGCTACCGAAAGTTCGATACGGATGTCTATCGTCACGTCCTGGGTCCCGAGTTCCGCGTCAATGATCTGCCGATCGCGACCATGGCATCCGATCGGGTGACATTGCCTGTCCGGGGGGGCGAGCAGGCGCCACCAACGGCCCAGGATATCCCGGTCTGGGAGCGCTGGAACGACTATGGCATCGGTCTGCTGCGCCAGGGCCGCAAGGGCCGGCTGCGGCAAGCTGCCGAGGCATTCCAGGTCGTTGAATCCTTGCGGCCGGGCGAGGGCGCGCTGAATCTAGCGCGCGTCTACTATGAGGAGGGTCGACTCGATGAGGCTGCCGCGGCGCTGGGACGGGCCGCCTCGGCGGAGCCCCCGGCAGCACCCTGGACAATTGCCTGGTACGGCGCCCTGATCGAGCGGGAGTTTGGGAATCTGGATGCGGCCATCGCGAATCTCGAGGCGCTGGTCGAGACCCGTTTCGAAGCGGCGCGCGACCGCGGCTTCGACTTCGGTCGCGATTATCGAATGCTGACCGAGCTGGGCCGAACCCTCTACGAGCGCGCCCGCCAGGCGCGGGGCGAGGCGAGGCGGGCGGAGCGCGAGGCCTTGCTCGAACGGGGAGCCGATCGGCTCGAACAGGCCTTGTTGCTGGATCCCGAGAACGCCGCCGCGCATCATACCCTGAGCCTCGTTTACGCCGAGCTCGGGCGGCCCGCTGTGGCGGCCGACCACCGCCGTCTGCACGAGGTCTATCGCCCCGATGACCAAGCCATCGAACGCGCGGTGACCCTGCACCGCAGCCGCAACCCCGCCGCGAATCGTGCCGCTGAGCCAATCGCCATCTATGATCTGCAGCGTCCCGAGGCATTGAGCCCGGATGAGGAGGCGCTCGGCGGGCCGGCATTGACCGTCAGGGGTCGCTGAGCCCGATCGTGAGAACCGCACGAATCCGACCCGCAGGGGTGTAACGGACGCCGGAAACGATCAGGGCTCGCTCGCCTTCCGCGAGGCGCAACGCGCGGAAGGCTTCACGTTCAGGCAATGAGGTGCCTGAACATGCCGGGGCCGCCTGCCCCGGACGTGCCCGGCGATATCGGGCGCGATGGCCGTGACGTTAGGATTTTGAAGCAGTTCTTGCATTCGCCGCGCAATGAAGCACTCACATGAAGCAGCCCAGACAACCAAGACCCACGGCCGGTGAGGCGCGGATTCGGCGCGCCTTTTTCGTCTCCCTCGCGATCCTGTTCGTCGCGCTTGTGGCCGGCACCGTGTTCTACTGGCTGGCGCGGCCATCGCTGGATCCCGGGCCGGTGCGGGATGCCGAGATCCTGGCCCCGTCGCGCGCGCCGCCGATTGCCGCGGATCGGCCCCCGCCGGTCCACTTCACCGACATCACGGAGGCCGCGGGCATCGATTTCATTCATGTCAATGGTGCCTATGGCGAGCGTCTCATGCCGGAGACCCTGGGCAGCGGCGCGGCCTTTTTCGATTACGATGGTGACGGTCGTCAGGATCTGATCCTGGTCAACTCGACCTACTGGCCGGGTCATGAGCCCGACGGGGGCCAACGGCCGCGGCTCGCCCTCTACCACAACCTCGGGGGCGGTCGCTTCGAGGACGTCACGGAGGCGGTGGGTCTCGATCTCGATATCTACGGCATGGGCGTCGCCGTCGGGGACTACGATGGCGACGGCCGGGTCGACCTCTATCTGACCAGCCTGTATCGCAACTCCCTCTTGCGCAACACAGGCGGTCGTTTCGAGGATGTGACGGACAGCGCCGGGGTCGCCGGCGGTGAGAAGACCTGGAGCTCGAGCGCGGTCTTTTTCGATTATGACGCCGACGGCGACCTGGATCTCTTCGTCGTCAACTACGTCCAGTGGTCGCGTGAGATCGACCTGGAGATCGACTTCCGTCTGACCGGCCTCGGGCGTGCCTATGGTGCGCCGCTCAACTTCGTCGGAACGGACAACACACTCTTCCGCAACGAGGGTGATGGCCGTTTTGTCGATGTCACTGCCCAGGCCGGCATCCCGGTGGCCGATCCGGTGTCCGGTCAGCCGGTCGGGAAGGGGCTGGGGGTCATCGCCGTCGATTACGATGGCGACCGCTGGCTCGACCTAGTCGTGGTCAACGATACGGTGCGTAACTTCTTGTACCATAACCTTGGGGACGGCCGTTTCGAGGAGGTGGGCATCTTCGAGGGTCTGGCGTATGACCGCAACGGCAAGGCAACCTCGGCGATGGGTGTGGATGCGGCACGCTTCCGCGACGACGGGGATCTCGGCGTGGTCATCGGGAACTTTGCCAACGAGATGTCTTCGCTCTATGTCACGACGGATGGCCGCCCGCCGTTCGTCGACGAGGCGGTGCTCGAGGGGTTGGGCCCCGCATCACGTATTCCGCTGACCTTCGGTCTGGTCTTTTTCGATTACGACCTGGACGGGCGCCTCGATCTGCTGTTGGCCAACGGGCATCTGGAGCATGAGATCCAAAAGGTGCAGCAGAGCCAGACCTATTCCCAACCCCCCTCGTTCTTCTGGAACTGTGGGGAGCTCTGTCCGGGGCGGTTCGTCCCGGTCCAGGAGGCGGGGGATCTGCTCGTGCCCTTGGTCGGTCGCGGCGTCACCTATGCCGACATCGACGCGGACGGCGATCTCGATGTACTGATCACCCAGAATGGACGCCGCCCGGTCCTGCTGCGAAACGATCAGCGCACCGGACACCATTTCCTGCGGGTTAAGCTGATCGGGCGTGCACCCAACACCGATGCAATCGGCGCCGGGCTCGAGCTCACCGCAGGCGGCATCACGCGTTATCGCCAGGTCATGCCGGCCCGCGGCTATCTCTCCCAGGTCGAGCTCCCGGTGACCTTTGGTCTCGGACCCTCGACCGAGATCCAGCGCCTCTTGATCCGCTGGCCCGATGGGACAGAGCAGGTCATCGAAGAACCCGAGATCGACGCCTCGATCGTCATCGAGCAGCCCGCGGGGAGTGCGTCATGAAGGCAAGCCGAGATTGTGCGCCCCTGCTGTTTGTTCTGCTGGTCCTGACCGGCTCCGGCCTCTCGGCCGATCCCTTGAGCGCGCTCCCCGAGCCTTGGGACACGCGTCTGTTGCCCGTCGCCGAGACCGACATCAGCGGCGCCGAGCGCCTGATGCAGCTCGCGATTGGGGAGGGGCGTACCATGCTCGCCGGGCTCTTGGAGAGTTCGGACGTGACGGACGATGAGCTTGCCGAAGCCTATGGGCGTCTCGGGGCGCTCTTTCTGCTGGTCGAGGTCGAGGCGGCCGCGGATGTCTGTCTGCGCAACGCCGAGATCCTCCAGCCCAATGTGTTCCGCTGGCCTTACTACGCGGGGTATCTCGCCATGTTGTCCGGCCGGTCGGACGCGGCCGTCAACCATCTGGAGCGGGCACGGGCGCTGGATCCCGAATATGCGCCGCTCAATCTGCGGCTTGGGAAGGTCCTGCTGGACACGGGTCGGTTGGGGGAAGCTGAGGCGCTGCTGAAGCGGATCGCCGATGCGCCCGGGCTGGTAGCCGCGGCCAACTTCTATCTCGGTCAGATTGCCAATCTGCAGCGACGGTACGCCGACGCCGTGATCGTGCTTGAGCGATCACTGGAGGCCGACCCCGCACCCTCCGGCGTACGCTATCAGTTGGCCGTCGCCTACCGGGCGATGGGCGACCAGGAGCGGGCTCGGGCCTATCTTGCGGATTTCGATGCCGGAAGCCCGGCCGCTCACGACCCGCTGATCGAGGAGCTGGAGGCGGTGACCCGTCGCTCGCTGCCGGCCTTCCAGGAGGCGATGCACGCGGCACGGCAAGGCGACTATGAGGCGGCCGCGAGCCGTTTCGCGGACGGTTTGTCAGTCGATCCGGACAATCGCGCGGCCCGCGTGAGCTACGCGCGCACGCTCTACCTCGCGGGCTCCCGAGGCGAGGCAGAACGCGAGCTAGCACGCGTCTTGTCGGAGGATCCAGGTGAGGCCTTGGCGAGCTTTCTGATGGGGGTGCTCAAACAGGCCCAGGGGGACAAGGAGGGGGCCGCGAGCGCCTATCGCCGGACGCTGGAGGCGGAGCCGGGGCATCCCGGAGCGGCCTTCTATCTGGCGAATCTCGAGCTGGCGAGGGGGCGATTCCGCGAGGCGGCCGCGGGGTACCGTGCCGTCTTGACGTCCGATGATGCGGTCGGCCCAGCCTATCTGCTCGAGCTGATCGCCTCGCGCCGATCCGGCACGAGCGAGCGCGACATCGTCGAGCGCCTTGCGGAGCGGGCCAGCGAGCGTCCTGATGACACCGTGCTGGCCTACGCCCTCGCACGCCTCCTCGCGGCGGCCAAAGATCCGGTCTTGCGCGATCCTGAGCGCGCGCTGGAGCTGGCCGGGGATCTGGCTCGGAGGCAGCCGATCCCGCCCCACCAGCGCGCCCTGGCCCTGGCGCTGATGGCTGACGGCCGGACGGAGGAGGCGATCGCGACGCTGCAGCCGGTGATCGCCTATGCGGCTTGGTCGGTCCCGCCCGGCGAGCTTGCCCTCCTGCTGGATGAGTCGGAGGCCTATCGCGAGGGTCGCCTACCCGATGACCCCTGGCCCGATGGGGATGGGCTGCTCGCACCCCCGCCATTCGACCCGCTCGCGGCATTCCGGGACTATCCGTCAGCAACACCTTATTGACGCGATTCAGCGCGACGACCGGCACGGAGCCTGGGAGCCATGCAAGGGAGGCTGGTTTGTGAGAGCAGGCGCCGAGAGGGCGCGGGATAGGTCGTGGGGGGTCGTCCCTGACCCGAACCTCGCGCAGTGTCTAGACGACGTGCAGCGGCGTCGTCCCGCAAGGCATCACTTGTCGGCGGTGGATGTCGCCGGTGCGGTGGGTACGGTCACGACCGGGGCATAGGGGTAACCGCCCCAGCCGCCATAGGCGGGATAACCATAACCACCGTATGGATAGCCGTAGCCTCCCCATCCCGGATAGCCGTAGCCTCCCCATCCCGGATAGCCATAGCCTCCCCATCCCGGATAGCCATAGCCGGGGTAACCGCCGTACCAAGGGCCGCCGTGCCAGGGGCCGCCGTACCAGGGGCCGTCACCCCAGGAGCCCCAGAAGGCATTGGCGGGAAGCGTCGCCAACGCGGAAGTCGCGGCGAGGGCAAGTCCGGCAGTGGTTTTCAAGACTGTATTCATCTCGATTCTCTCCTCGTCGTTCACGGTCACAGAGTGCGTTGATACGCATCTGAATTGTATAGGCATTCCTTCCTATGAAGCCAGCTCAATTTTAGGCTCGATGGGTTGGGCATCGGAACGGAGTGGCTCGGCTGAACCGCCCTGCGGTCGGCGAGAACGTCGGCGTGACTCACTAGCGACCAAGATCCTGGAAGTAAAACGGCGCGATGAGGCGCTCGACCGGCACAGAGTCGTCGGTGAGTATCGGCAACCGGCTGAAGGCAGTACCGGTCGTGTGCATGGGCTCGGTGACCCGCAGCCACCGCTGATCGAGGCCACGTTGGGCGATCAGGACCTCGGGGGGCTCGCGACGGTCACTTGCCGAGATCACGAAGGTCAGGCGCTCGGCGTCCGGTGGCGCCATGTCCATCCAAACATGGACGTGCGCGAAAGACTCGTCTAACGTCTTCATGATGCTCTTGACCAGCCGAGGGTCGGGAAAGGCGTCGACGACATTCAGCAGATAGAGCCCGTCCGGAGCCAGGCGGGACTTGACGAGCTGCGCATATTCAAAGGTGACCAGGTGATACGGGATCGCGATGTCATGGAAGGCATCGGCAACGATCACGTCGTATCGCTGCGACGCCTCACGCTTGAGGACGGTCCGCGCGTCCGCATGGACGACACGCATTCCACGCGTCTGCAGGAAGAGCCGTTCCTCGGCCGTGCGCGTGACCAGCGGATCCAGCTCGGCGACCGTGACCGCGGCCGCCGGTGTGCGGTCCCGAACGGAGCGGGGCAGGGTATAGGCACCACCCCCGGCGAAAAACCAGCGCAGGGTCTCCGCCCGATCCGTCCCGAAGTGCTCGAGGGCCAGCTCATCCATCAACTGGACATAGGGGGCGAGGAGGAGCCCGGGTTCGCCCTGGTGATTCGTGCCGTGGACCAGGTGGTCCAGCACCAGGCTGCGCGCCACGCCGAAGGGGACGCGGTCGGACTCATCGACCACGCGGATACAGAAATAGTTGCTCTCACGGTCGCACGGGTTCGAGAACCCGTTTCGAGCGGCCGTCACGAGGACCAGGGCGGCCGCGGACGCGACGATCGCGGCTGGCACAAGGCGTGTTGAGCGTCTGAAAAACGGGATGGCCAGCAGGAAGAGGCCCAGGGCGGTGACGATGATGACGCTGCGGGTCCCGAGATACTGGATCAGCCAATAGCCGGTGACGAAGGTACCGAGGATGCTGCCGAGCGCGGCCAGCGCATGCATCCGCCCGACGATATGACCGGTGCGCCGATCCAGACGCAGAGCCAGTGTCGTCAAGAGCGGGTTGACCACGCCCAGCAGCATTGCGGGCATGAAAAAGAGGGCGAGCACGTAGACGAAGCTGGCACCCAGCAGGGCCATCTCTCGCGCCTCGATCAGTGGCGCGACCAGGGTGAGCAGAAATAGGATCGCCAGGCTGAAGAGTCCCGCCAATGCAAGCGTGGTCCCCGCCGCGAGCTCGTTGCCGCCACGATCCGCCCAGAGTCCGCCCAGCCAGTTTCCGAGTGAGAGCCCCGCCAAGATGACACCGATGACGGTCGTCCAGGTATAGAGCGAGACCCCTACATAGGGTGCGATCAGCCGTCCGGCCAGGATCTCCAGCACCAGGAGAAACGCCGAGCTCAGGAAGATGGTGATGCCGTACCAGGTGACGCGGAGGCGAGCGGACACGGTGGACTCCGGAGGTGCAGGATCGGTCCGCAAGGATAGCGAAGGGGGAGGTTGATGGCTATGAAGGCTGGCAACTCAAGCCCCGGACGTCGGAAACAGGCGGGGCTTCAGCGAGAGTCCAGTCAGTCTGAAAGCGCCGCTGAGGCGTCGGAGGCACCCCGTGCCATGCCGCGCAGATCCGCAGGCTCAGCCCCTGTGCCCCGGATGCAGCCCAGCCTGGCCGGCGGGGCGACCTTGCTCACTCGGCAGACGACGCCGGTGCCTGCTCGCCCCCAGCGTCGCCGGGCGATTCCGACTCCTCCGTCGGCGCCCCCGGGTGATCCGGTTGTGCCGGCGTCTCCTGGGAATCCGTTTTCCCGGCCAGACTCGCGGCATCGGTGCTCAGCAAGTCCCCAAGATCGAATTCGGACAGCTTGAAGTACCAGGGCCGTCCGGTATCCTTGAGGACGTAGTCCTCGCTGTCTTCGGCTTGAGAGATCCGATAGGTCCGGGTGCTGCCGTCGCCGAGACCGATGCTGAGGACGAGTCGGGGGGTCTGCTGGTTGTAGGCCGGATCATCGTCGGTCCCGAGAACGCCGCGGTAGCCCAGGTTGGAGAGGCTCGCAAGCAGGCTGTCCACGGCCTGCTGGTCGACAGCCTGGTCAGTGTTTGCCAAGGTCCAACCGCCATCCCCGGCCTTGGTCAGGGTCCAGTCGTCGGTCCCGACGCGCGTGATCTGCTCGCGCTCCAGATGCAGCAGCCCCATGTCGATCCAATCGTCTCGTCGCGCGGACACGTCCGACAGGGCGAGCTTGAGGTCATAGACGGCCGGATCATCGGGGGGTCTCCCGAAGACGCGTCGGAAACCGGGCGAGTCTCCGATCAAGAGGCTTGCGATCGGCCCATGCTCGCCATCCAGGACGAGGCGCCGCTCGAACTCGGCATCAGCCACCTTGAACCGTTTGCGGGCGGCCTCGCTGGTGGCGATGGGCAGGGACCGTTTCAGCTCGGCCAACCCGACGAGGAGCTGATCGACCTTGGATCCCTCGACCGGCAGGTCGGCGAGATCCGGCAGGATCCAGCTGTCGCCACGGCGCCTGATGACCACGCCCGTGGACTCGGCGCCACCTTCGATGTGGATGGCCTGGACCTGATCCGCCGTGAAGCTGAACAGTGGCGTATCGGCGCCGCCCGGGGCCATGCCGCGACCGCTGCCGAGGCCTAGACCGAGTGCCACCAGGAGTTGGAGGATCAGCAAGCCTGTCAGTCCCATGACGATCGGTGCGCGCAGATCCGGCCGCCAACTGATGTCCGCTTGAGATGTCATTTCCGTCACGCTCGTGTCTGCCATGACTCAGTGCCCTCCCGTACCCAAGATCGCGGCATCGGCCCGCTCGCGACGGCTCCGGACACGTCGATAGAGCCAATACACCAAGGCGAGCCCCGCGAGGGCCAAGAGATAGTTCAGGGTCTCCCAGAAGATCCGGCCCTCACGTCCCACTGGCTCCAGCAGGCGGCTGAACTGGCCTCGCCCGCGCAATGTCAGCAGACCCTGGTCCTCCAGAGACCAGTCGATGGCGTTCTGGATCAGCTCCAGGGGCTTGACATACCGGCTCTGGGTCGCCTCAGAGGCCAGGCTGATCGCGGTGTCGGAGAGGAAGGTCGAGGAGCCGATCAGGATCAGGCGCGCCGACGGGGGCGAGGAATCGACGACCCCCGAGATCACGGGTGAACCGTCCTGGGTTGCCTCGCTTGCCTCCCCATCGGGGGTGTCCCCTCCGGCATCTTCGGCTCCTTGCCCCTCGTTGGACTCATCTCCGGCTGATTCGTCCTTCAGCAGCGGGGAGGGGCGACCGGCGAAAGCCGACTGGAAGCGCCCCTCGAGCGAGAGCGCGAGCACCCGGCTGCCGCGATCCTCGCCGCGCGGGAAGCCGAGGCTGCCATGCGCCTGAAAATCAGGCTGCATCTCCTCGGACTCGCTGGTCCATGAGCCGGACGAGCTGCGGATCAGCTCGATGACTTGCCGTTCGGCGTTCTTCGCGGCATCGACTTGGATCGGCGACGACCAGTTCATGGTGATCTGGCCGAGTGTCGCGGTGATCCCGGAGTCCTCGGCGAGGCCGTCGCTCCGCACGTCAGGGAAGTAGGGGTAATCGAGCGTCTGGATCTCCTCGACGACGAACCCGCCCAGGTCGCGTTGGACCGGGATGGGAAAGGGGGTGTTCTTCGGATCCAGGACGAGGCCTGGGCCCAATGCCAGACCCTGATCCTCCAGCCAGCCCTCAAGTCCGGTCGTGGCCGCCTGAGCCGAGATGGAGCGTCCAGTCAGATCCAGGTGGAAGGGAGATGCGGCCAGGATGACCGTCCCGCCCTGCATGAGGAACTGGTCGATGGCGAACTGCTGACGCTCGTCCAACGCCTCCGGCCCGACCACGAGGAGCAGATCGGCATCTTCGGGAACCTGACCGGAGGCAAGATCTGTCTCGCGCAGGTTGAAGGCATTGCGCAGCGTCTCCTGCAGCAGGCTGTAGCCGGGTCCGGAGGCCGGCTCGCCGAACATCCCCGGTGTCGACGGGGGTGTATACAGCGCGACGGTGCGCAGCACACCGGGTGCGAAGCGCTTGATTCCGGCCTCGATGGCGCGCTTGAGTCCGGCCCGATCGAGCGCTTCCGGCAGTGGGATGGGGACCGCCTGATCGCCCGATTCGAGCACCATGTAGAAATAGAAGGGGGTCGGATCGAGCAGGCTGACGACCAAGGGCTCGAAGCCGAACTGCTCGGCGATGGTCTGCGCCAACGCACCGTCGCCGGCGGCGGGGTCCTGAATGTCGAAGCTGAACCGCTCGCCACCCGTGGCGTCGAGCTCGGCCAACACCGAATCCAGCTCGGACCGCAGCTCGGGCAGCGGATCGGGCAGACGATCTGTTGGCGAGATGAACCCGCGGAACCGCACCGGCTCGGCCAGGTTGGCGAACAGGTCGCCCCCGCCTTGATAGCCGTAGAGCACCTTGCGGATGACCCGAGTGAGGTCGTATTCCGGATTGCGGAGGCGCACGTCGAGATCGGTCTCGCCGCGGACCTTGACGTCGATCAGGTCCTGGAAGCCCAGGGTCTCGAATTGATCGCCGTATTTGATCAAGACGTCGAAATAGGAGTTGACCACGGAGGCCTGATATTTGGTCGCGGTCTGGAAGGCGACCGGGCGGATCCCGTAGAGCTCGCCGGCCTCGCGTTCCAGCTCTGGCGAGCGCTGGGGATCGACGAGCTCCACCCGGACCTGGCCGCCGCTCGCGATCTCATACTCCCGCAGGAGGTCGCGGATCTGAGGAACCAGAGGGGCCAGCAGTGGGTGAGTCTCCGAGCTGAAATAGCCGCGGATCAGGAGCGGCTCCTGGAGCTGCCCGAGGTAGGTCCGGGTCGCCTCGGAGATGGAATAGACCCGGCCCTCGGTGAGGTCGACGCGGGCATGACCGATCGCCTGGAGCCACAGGTTCGCGGCCAGCAGGTTGGCGACCGCGAGTCCGGTCACCAGCGTCCAGCGACGGTGGTGACGCGGGTTGGCCGAATGCTCGGCCCAGCGCAGCCGCTCCAGGCTGTAGAGGGTGAGGGCGAGGAAGGCACCGACGATGCTCAGATAGTAGTAGAGGTCCCGCACGTCGATGACGCCGCGCGTGATCGACTCGAACCGCGAGCCGCTGCCGATCAGCCGGAGGACCTCTCCTGCGCCGTGGCCGACGAGGCTGGTCAGTGCCGGGGTGCCGATCAGATAGAGGATGGCCCCCACCAACCCAGTCCCGATCAGGGCGACGATCGGATTGTCGGTCCGCGATGAGACGAACAGCCCGATGGCCAGATAGGCCGACGCCAGCAGCAGGGTGGCCAGATAGGCACCGATCACAGGTCCCCAGTCCAGCGGTCCCAGGAACGCGACGGTCAGCGGCAGCGGCAGGGTCAGGGCCAGGGCGATCGCGACCAGGGCCAGGGCGGCCAGAAACTTGCCGAGCACCAGATTGAGGGTCGGTACGGGCAGGGTCAGCAGTGTCTCGAGCGTGCCGGCGCGCCGTTCTTCGCTCCAGAGCCGCATGGTGAGGGCGGCACAGAGGAAGATCAGCAGCAGCGGCATCCAGTCGAAGAGCGGCCGCACATCGGCGACGTTCCGCGCGAAGAAGGCATCGACCCAGAAGAAGACGAAAAGGGAGACGGCCAGGAAGGCACCGATGAACAGATAGGCGACCGGCGAGCCGAAGAAGGCCGCGAGCTCGCGACGGGCGACACGCAGGATCTCAGCCATGGGCCACCTCCTCCATCTGCTCAAGGGTCACCGCGCCGAAGAGGTCTTCCAGGTCTCTCCGCTCGGGCGCGAGTCCGTAGAGGTCCCAGCCGTTCTCGGCAACGGCCCTCGCGACCGAGGGACCGATGGCCTGAGGTTCCGCGGCGCCGAGTGCGAAGCAGTGCTTTCCGCCGTCGACCGTCCATTCCTCCACCGCGGTCACCCCGTCGATTGCGGTGAGCACGGGACGCGCCGTCTCAGGGGGGCGGTCCAGGGTCACCAGCAATCGCCTCGGCCGGCCGATGGCATCCAGCGCGCTGTCGAGCGCCAGTTCACCGCCGCGCATGATGAGCACCCGGCTGCAGACGGCCTCGACCTCCTGGAGGACATGGGTCGAGATAATCAGGGTCGCCCCGTAGGACAGCTCGCGGACCAGGCCACGCATGTGCTGAATCTGCGAAGGGTCCAGCCCGTTGGTCGGCTCGTCCAGGATCAGGATGGCAGGCTCGTGGAGGATCGCCTGGGCGACACCGACCCGCTGACGATAGCCGCGCGACAGGGTGCCGATGGTCGAGGTCGCCTTGGGACCGAGCTCGGTGCGCTCGATCGCGCGGCGGATAGCGCCTGCACGCCGGCCGCTGGGCATCCCGTGCAGCGCCGCGTGGTAGTCCAGGTAATCCAACACGCGCATCTCCGGGTAGAGCGGGCAGTTCTCCGGCAGGTAGCCGATCCGCCGCTGTGCCCGTCGACGCTGCTCGGCGATGTCCACGCCTTCGATCCGAATCCTGCCACTGCTCGGCTCCAGATAACCCGTCAGCATCTTCATGATGGTGGTCTTGCCGGCACCGTTATGGCCGAGCAGGCCGACGATCTCGCCGCGGTCGATGTCAAAGGACACCTGATGGACCGCCCGGAGCGCTCCGTAGCTCCGACTCAGCTCGCGAACCTCGATCATGACGACTCCTCACAACTCATTGTGGCGCCCACCTTGGCTTCCGGACGCCGCCCGGGCGCGCATTTCACCCTAGCCTGGCAGGCGATGCAAGATCCTTGTTGATGGGAGCCGGGGTCGGCTCCGCGAGCGCCCAGAGACCGCATCGATCAAAGGCCGATCGTCCGGCTCGGATGCCGGGGTCTCGGGGCGGTAGAAGAGACATCCGCTCCATGTCCCGCGGCGGGTCGGCTCAGTCGCCCTCGCGTTCGAGGGTGACGCGCAGGCCGTCACCCGAGCCCGGATCCATTGCGACGTCGACGAGCATTGGGGCACAGCAGACGGGGCAGTCTTCGACGTAGGTCTGGGGGCCGGCGCTGACATCGATGCGGATCTCGATCGGCGCACCGCACCAGGGGCAGCGCTCGTCACGATCTTCGAGCGGGTTCATCTTCGGACTCGCCTCCTGCCGTCAGTCGCTCGCTGCGGGGGAGTTGCGGCGCCGGCGTCGCCGGAAGTGAAGACAACCGACTCCGAGCCGATGTTCCCATGTCTCACCCCGGCATCGTGATGCGGCGCCAGAGACGCCCGTCGTTCTTGAGCAGGTTCCCGGCGGCGGCCGGACCCCAGGTCCCCGCGGGATAATTCGGGAAGTCCCTCGCCGGCAGCGCGGACCAGACGTCTTGGACCGATTCGACGATCTCCCAGCCCTTCTCAACGGTCTCGGCATGCTTGAAGAGGGTGGCGTCGCCGTTCATGCAGTCGTAGATGAGTGTCTCGTAACCGGTTGCCGGGGCATTGCCGAAGTAGTCGGCATAGCAGAAGTCCATGTTGACCGTGCCCACGCGCATCCGCGGCCCCGGGATCTTGGCGCCGAAGCTCATCTGGATGCCCTCGTTGGGCTGGATGCGTAGCACCAGCATATCGGGGTTCATCTGGGCCGTGTCGGCGTCCTTGAACATGATCTTCGGCGCACGTTTGAACTGGATCACGACCTCCGTGTATTGCGCGGTCAGACGCTTGCCGGTGCGCAGATAGAAGGGGACACCCGCCCAGCGCCAATTGTCCATGGTGAGCTTGAGTGCGGCGAATGTCTCGGTGCGTGAGCCCGGATCCACACCCGGAGAGGACCGGTAGGCGGGCACCTTTTCCCCGTCCGCCATCATGCCTTCGGCATACTGACCGCGCACGGCATTGGTGAGGACCTGCTCCGGGGTGAGGGGATGGACAGCGTCGAGCACCTTGTTGATCTCATCGCGGACCGCTTGGGAGTGGAACGAGTTTGGGGGCTCCATCCCCAGAAAACCGAGCAGGACCAGCAGGTGGTTCGGGATCATGTCGCGCAGCGCGCCGGCCTTATCGTAGTAGGGGCCGCGATGCTCGACCCCGACCGACTCGGCCACCGTGATCTGGATATGATCGATATGCTGACGGTTCCAGAGCGGCTCGATAAACCCGTTGGAAAAGCGGAAGACCATGATGTTCTGGACCGTCTCCTTGCCCAGATAGTGGTCGATCCGATAGATCTGATGCTCCTCCAACGTCTCGTGCAACATGCGATTGAGCGCCTTGGCACTGTCCAAATCGTCGCCGAAGGGCTTTTCGATGATCACCCGACGCCAGTCGTCCTCGCTCTCCGCAGTCAGGCCCACGGCACCGAGCAGCCGGGTAATGTCGGCGAAAAGAAATGGGGGAACAGCAAGATAGAAGAGGTAATTGCCGTCTGTTCCACGCTCCGAGTCGATGCGCGACAGCCGCTCGCAAAGCCCAACATAGGTCGCCTGCTCCGTGATGTTTCCCTGCATGTAGTGGAGGCGCTCGCAGAGACGGGACCAGGTGCGAGCATCCCAGGCGCTGCCGACGTGCTGCTTGACATCCTCGGCCATCATCGCCTGAAAGGCCGCGTCATCCATGTCCAGGCGATCGAGGCCGACCACGGCGAAGGTGTCCGGCAGCAGATGGCCGTGACAGAGATGAAAGAGTGCGGGGATCAGCTTCCGCTTGGTCAAATCGCCGGCAGCGCCGAAGATGATCATCGCATTGGACGGCGCGGGTGGTGTCGTTTCGGAGGTCAGACGCTGAATAGGCAAATCGGCTTTCCTCAATGGGAACCGCAAGGCGCAGCGTGCGCAAAACAATCAGCTAAAGACAGATTATTGCGGAGCCGACGTCATCTTCTCGATGAATCAAGGCGCGATTCCAAATCGCTGGAACGACCTTGCACGCTCACCGTCTTTGGGGTTCGGATTTCAGTCGTTCGCCCCCCCGTGACGGGCGGCTTCAACCCTTCGGCTTCTCATGATGCCCGCCGAACTGATAGCGCATCGCCGAGAGGAGCTGATTGGCGAAGTCGCCCTCGCCGCGGGAGCTGAAACGCTCGTATAACGCGGTGGTCAGCAGGGGCGCCGGTGTCCCCGTCTCGATCGCGGCCAGGCATGTCCAGCGACCTTCACCCGAATCCGAGACCCGGCCGCCGAACGACCTGAGCTCCGGATCCTCCCGGAGTGCGTTCGCGGTCAGGTCCAGCAGCCAGGAGGCGACCACGCTGCCGCGACGCCAGACCTCCGCCACTTCGGCCACATCGATCCGGTACTGGTAGTGCTCCGGGTTCGCAAGCGGAGCAGTCTCGGCATCCGCCTCACGATCAGCCAGGCCGGCACCGGCATGCTTGAGCAGATTGAAGCCTTCGGCGTAAGCGGCCATCAGCGCATATTCGACGCCGTTGTGGACCATCTTGACAAAATGACCTGCGCCACTCGGACCGCAGTGCAGATAGCCCTGTTCAGACCGACTGCAGTTGCCGGCCCGTCCGGCGGTGCGCTCGATGGCGCCGGGCCCGGGGGACAAGTCGGCGAAGATGGGGTCGAGACGCTCAACGGCGGCCTCGTCTCCGCCGATCATCAGGCAGTATCCCCGTTCCAGACCCCAGACGCCGCCGCTGGTGCCGCAGTCGACGAAGTGGATCCGTGCTGGTGCAAGCCGTTTGGCGTGCTCGATGTCGTCTCGGTAGTTCGAGTTCCCGCCGTCAATGACGGTGTCGCCGGCTTCGAGATGCGGCAGCAGATCATCGATCAGGGTGTCGACCAAGGCGGCGGGGATCATGATCCAGACATTGCGCGGCACCTCCAGCTTGGCGCAGAGGTCTGCGACATCCTGCGCTCCGGTCGCGCCCTCGGTGACCAGCGCCCGGACGGCGGCAGGGTCGCGGTCGTAGACCACGCACCTGTGGCCGGCCCGCATGAGTCGAAGCACCATGTTGGCGCCCATTCGGCCAAGGCCGATCATTCCGAGTTGCAT
The DNA here is from genome assembly GCF_022340925.1 of Thiocapsa sp. Lineage (GTDB taxonomy): Bacteria > Pseudomonadota > Gammaproteobacteria > Chromatiales > Chromatiaceae > Thiocapsa. Next base: position 1,103 of record NZ_JAJDNA010000003.1, on the reverse strand, counting down.
GACAAGACTCCCGTTCGGCGTGAGATGCGGTTCAGTCGGGTGCGAAGGCAGAAGGGGCTCGGGCCGCGCGGAACCCGAAGCAACCGCGTCCGGACTCAAGCGGCCTGCCCCTCGAGCACCATGACGCTGCGTGGACCGACCCGAAGGCGGCCTTTCGTGACCGCTCTCCGAGCGGACCCCCCGCTCATCGACGGCTCTCGACCCGTATCGATCGCCAGGCGCCAAGTCCACCCGTCGATGATCGGGATCGCGAAGTCGAGGCGTTTGGCTCCCATGTTGAGCAGGACGTGCAACGGAGGCTCGTCGACCGTGCAGCCCGCGAGCGTAAAGGCGAGCGCGATGGCATTCGGGTTATCCCAATCCGGCCGCCCGAGCTCAACCCCATGCCAAACGATATCCGGCAGCGGATGGGACGGCTCGGGCTTGCCGGTCAAGAATCGCTTTCGGTGCAGGGTGGGGTGGCGGCGGCGGAACGCAATCATGCTGCGCACGAAGTCGTGCATGCCGCAGTTGTGCCCGAGGAGCCTCCAGTCGAACCAGGACACCTCGTTGTTCTGACAGTAGGTGTTGTTATTGCCCTGTTTACTCTGCAAGACCTCATCGCCGCACCGCAGCATGGGTACGCCCTGGCTGAGCATCAGGATGGCGACGAAGTTTCGTGCCTGACGGCGGCGCAAAGCCAGGATCTCCGGATCGTCGGTTGGCCCTTCGACCCCGCAGTTCCAGCTGAGGTTGTGGTCGTGCCCGTCGCGATTGTCCTCGCCATTGGCCTCGTTGTGTTTGTCGTTGTAGCTCACCAGGTCCCAGAGGGTGAAGCCGTCGTGGCAGGTAATGAAATTGATCGAGTTGCTCGGAAGCCGCCCCCGGTCCTGATACATGTCGCTCGAGCCGGCGATCCGCGTGGCAACCTCCGCGATCAACCCCGCATCGCCTTTGACGAAGCTGCGCATCAGGTCGCGGTAGCGCCCGTTCCACTCCGCCCAGCGATAGCCGGGGAAGTCACCGACCTGATAGAGCCCGGCCGCGTCCCAGGCCTCGGCGATGATGTGCGAGCTGCCGAGGGTCGGGGACAGCTCGGTCGCCCACAGAATGGGGGCATGGTA
>NZ_JAJDNA010000113.1 GCF_022340925.1 Thiocapsa sp. | reverse complement strand
CGCGTCTCGAGGAGCCTGACCTCGGCCTCGGCGACGGCGAGCGCGGTCCCGGCCTGTGTCAGCTCGGCGTCCGAGGCGGCGCGCCGGCGCACCAGATCCTCGAGCCGCTGCACATCGAGGCGCGCCTGATCCTGGGTGGCGCGCGCCTTGTCGAGCTCGGCGCGCAGCAGGTCGTCGTCGAGTCCGATCAGGAGCTGGCCCTGGCGGACCGGGTCGCCCTCGAACAGCTCCAGCTCGGTGACGCGGCCTTCCTCCTGACTGAAGATGCGCACCAGGCGCCGATAACGCAGCGAGCCGGGGCGCTCATGGCTGCTGCTCGTGGCCGTCTTCTCCACGGTGACGGCGGAGACCAGGTGCTCGGCCGCGCTGCGCCCGGGATCACCGCGCTCCTCGGGGGGCGCATCCGTTCCCTGCGAGCAGGCCCCCAATCCCAGGATCAGGCCGATGGCGAGCAGGATCCGGGGCGGTTGCGGCCGCCGCCGGGCGCGACGCCGCCGAACACCGCCCCGGGAGGGAGCGGTCTGCCGCGGGGAGACGCCGGTGGACTCGATGGCGGTCACCGGCCGGTCAGATCCGTGATGGGGACGGTCGGGGAGGTCTCGGGCTCCGCGGAGTAGTCATAGTGTTTGATCTGGCGCCGGATGTTGCGTTGAATGATGACACCGAGGACATGCCAATCCAGTCCGTTGAGCTCGATGTCGGGGTAGATGCGGTTCAACGCGATCAGGCGCTCGGCACCGTTCGACTCGCGGACAAACTTGCGGAACCATCGTACCCCCTCGACCTCGGCGAACACGAAGCTGTTGTTCTTCCGCACGTCCGTGGGCTCGATGATGACGATACAGCGGTCCGGAAACTCGGGCTCCATCTGATCGCCCAGGACCTGGAGGGCATAGGGCTCGTGCATGCTGCAGCCCGTGCTGTCCATGGTGGGATCTGCCATGATTCGTCCTCATTTCCGCATGTTGGTGGACAGGGAGCGGGCGGGTGGCCGCCGCGATCACCACAGTAGTTGCCGGGCAACCCCAAAAAAAGGCTTGCATGAACCGAATCTCCGCCACCGAGCGCATCCACGGTGACCGCCGTGACTGGCACAACCTGCGCGCGATGCTGCCCTACCTCTGGGAGTTTCGGGGCCGCGCGGTCCTCGCGCTCGCCTGCCTGGTGCTGGCCAAGGTCGCCAACGTCGGGGTGCCGCTGGTGCTTGGCGCGATCGTCGATGCCTTCGAGGCCACGCGGACGCAGGTCCTGGTCCTCCCGCTCTCGCTCCTGCTCGCCTACGGACTGCTCAAGCTCAGCGCCGCCCTCTTCAACGAGCTGCGCGACGTGGTCTTCGCGCGGGTGCGCTACCGGGCGATGCGCCGGCTCTCCACCAAGGTCCTCGATCACCTGCACCGCCTCTCCCTGCGCTATCACCTGGGGCGTCAAAGCGGCGCCATCAGCCGCGACCTGGAACGCGGGACCCGCTCCGTGTCCACCATTCTCAACTATGTCGTCTTCAGCGTCCTGCCCGTCCTGGTGGAGCTCGCGCTGGTCGCCCTGATCCTGCTCAAGCGCTACGCACCGTCCTTCAGCCTGGTGGTGTTCGGGACCGTCGCGGTCTATTTCGCCTTCACCTTTGCGATCACCGAGTGGCGGATGGACTACCGCCACCGGATGAATCGTCTGGACTCCCAGGCCAACAACCAGGCCTTCGACAGTCTCATCAACTATGAGACGGTCAAGTACTTCGGCAACGAGCGCATGGAGCTCGACCGCTACGACGGGACCCTGTCCGAGTGGGAGGAGATGGCCGTGAAGAGTCAGACCTCCATGTCGCTGCTGAATTTCGGGCAGGGGGCGATCATCGCGATCGGGGTCACCCTGATCATGGTGTTCGCCGCCCGCGGCGTGGTCGCGGGCGACATGAGAATCGGCGATCTGGTCCTGGTCAACGCGTTGATGATCCAGTTGTTCATCCCGCTCGGGTTCCTCGGTATCGTCTACCGGCAGATCAAGTACGCGCTCGCCGACATGGATCTCGTCTTCAAGCTGTTGGAGCGCCGCCCCGAGATCCGGGACCGAGCGGACGCCAAGCCGCTGCGTCTGCGCGAGGGCGAGATCCGATTCGAGCACGTCGACTTTCACTATCAGCCGGAGCGGCCGATCCTGCGGGATGTCGACTTGCGGATCGCTGCCGGCCAGAAGATCGCCGTCGTCGGCCACAGCGGCGCCGGCAAGTCTACCCTGGCGCGTCTGCTGTTTCGATTCTACGACGTGACCGGCGGGCGAATCCTGATCGACGGGGAGGATCTGCGCGAGGTGACCCAGGAGAGCCTGCGCGCCGCCATCGGGATCGTCCCCCAGGACACCGTGTTGTTCAACGACAGCATCTACTACAACCTGGCCTATGGGCGTCCGGGCGCGACCCGTCCCGAGGTCGAGCGTGCCGCCGAGATGGCCCACATCCGCGGCTTCGTCGAGGGTCTGCCGGACGGCTGGGAGACCATGGTCGGCGAGCGCGGCCTGAAGCTCTCCGGCGGCGAGAAACAACGGGTCGCGATCGCCCGCGCCATCCTGAAGCAGCCGCGGATCCTCGTCTTCGACGAGGCCACCTCATCACTGGACAGCCATACCGAGCAGGCGATCCAGCAGACGCTGGCGGAGGTGGCGGAGAACCACACGACCCTGGTGATCGCCCATCGCCTGTCCACGGTGGTGGACGCCGACCGTATCCTGGTGATGGACCAGGGCCGCATCCGCGAGCAGGGGACCCATCGTGCGCTGCTGGAGGCCCGCGGCCATTACGCGGCCATGTGGGACCTGCAGCAACGCGAGGGCCCCGACGCATCGGAGCCGGTGGCGATGGCGCCCGAGGTGGCTCGATGAATCCGACCCCGCTGCGTGTCGCCCCGGATCACGCTGACCGACCCGAGAACGCGCGGGTCCGCGCCATCCTGCGAGGCGCCCGCCTGGCCGGCCCGATGGGCCTGGTCGCGGCGCTGCTCGCGGCCTCGACGCTCCTGCTGCTGCTGCATTGGGTCTGGCCGCAGTGGGTCTGGCCCCGATACGCTGCCCTGGGGTGTCTCTTGGCGGCGTGTGCCGGAGCCCTGATCGGCTGGCGGCGTCTGCGCGCCCAGCTGCTGCTCCCGCTGGCGCGTCTGGAGCACTCGCTCGCCCGGGTCTGCCAGGGCGAGCCGGGGGCCGGCGATGCACTCCAGGACCTGGGTGTGCTCAAGCGGATCGCCCGGGACATCCGCAGTCTGGACGAGGAGCTGACGGAGCTCTACGAGGAGATGGACGATCGGGTGGCCCGCCAGACCAGGCGCCTGGCCCAGAAGACCGCCTCGCTGAAGATCCTCTACGACGTGGCTGCCGGGATCCATCAGGCGGAGAGTGTCGAGGAGCTCCTCCTGCGCTTCCTGCGGGTCCTCAAGGAGATGGTCAACGGGCGTGCCGCAACGGTGCGCCTGGTGATGCCCGACGGCTCGCGCCGCCTGGTCGGTGCGATCGGGCTGGACGACGACCTGGTCCGCGAGCAGGACATCGGCCCGGTGGACCTCTGCCTCTGCGGGACGCTGCTGACGCCCGGCGAGATCGTCTGCCGCAACGATGCGCGCTACTGCGCGCGCATCTACGGCCGGCGCATGTTCGCCAGCAGCGAGATCGAGATCGTCACCGTCCCGCTGGAGCACCGCGACGAGCTGCTCGGGGTCTACAGCATCTTCGTCGACCGGCCGGGATTGAAGGCGCGCGAGGATATCCTGGACCTCCTCTCGACCGTCGGGCACCATCTCGGCGTGGCGATCGCCAAACAGCGATCCGACGCCGAGGCGCACCGCCTGTCGATCGTGGAGGAACGCAACTCGCTCGCCCACGAGCTGCACGATTCGCTCGCCCAGACCCTTGCCAGCCTGCGCTTTCAGTTCCGCATGCTGGACGATTCCCTCGGCGCGACGCCGATCTCGGAGGAGGCTCGCAATGACCTCAGCCGGATCCGCAACGGGCTCGATGAGGCCCACACGGAGCTGAGGGAGCTGCTGGCGAGCTTCCGCGCCCCCCTCGACCGTCGCGGGCTGGTCCCCGCCCTGGAGAAGCTCACGCATCGCTTCGGTCAGGAGACCGGTGCCCACGTCCTGTTCCAGAACGACTGCCGCCCCTTCGAGCTCTCCGCCAGCGAGGAGCTTCAGATCCTGCGCATCGTCCAGGAGTCGCTCGCCAATATTCGCAAGCATTCCCGGGCGCACACGGTGAGAGTGCTGCTGACCCGTGAGTCCGGCGGCCAGCACGTGCTGTTGATCGAGGACGACGGGATCGGCTTCAGCGCCCCGGCCGCAGCGGCCAGTCCGGGCGAGCACATCGGCCTCTCGATCATGGAGGAGCGCGCCCGGCGCATCGGCGCCGAGCTGCGCATCGAGAGCGAGCCCGGGGAGGGGACACGCGTCGAGGTCATCTTCGACGGCGTCCGGCGCAACCCCCGCCTGGCCAGGGCGGCCGCCTGATGCGCATCCTGCTGATCGACGATCACGCCTTGTTCCGGTGCGGCCTTCAGGAGCTCCTGGAACGTCGGGGCATCCAGGTGGTGGCGGCGGTCGGGGACAGCGCGACCGGCCTGCGGCGGGTCGCCGAGACCCTGCCCGACGTCGTCCTGCTCGACATGCGCATGCCCGAGCTCAGCGGGCTGGAGACGCTTCGCCGGCTGCGTGCCGCCCATCCGGCGATGCCGATCGCCATGCTGACCACGAGCGCCGAGGAGCGCGATGTGATCGACTCGTTGCAGAGCGGGGCGCAGGGCTATCTGCTCAAGGACATGGAGCCCGACGCACTGATCACGGCCTTGGGCGAGATCGTGCAGGGGCGCACGGTGGTGGCGCCTGAGCTTGCCATCGTCCTGGCCAAGGCGGTGCAGGGCGATGCCGGTGGTGCGCCCCCGGTGGGCCGGGTCGCCGATCTCACACCGCGCGAGCACGAGATCCTCTGCCACCTCGCCGAGGGACAGAGCAACAAGGCGATCGCCCGGCGTCTCAATATCTCGGACGGCACGGTCAAGCTCCATGTCAAGGCGATCCTGCGCAAGCTCGACGTCCATTCGCGCGTCGAGGCGGCCGTCATTGCCGTCGAGCGCGGTCTGTGCGAGCGTGGCGCGGGCCGCGACATCGGATAGGCCTGAGCCGCGTTCCGAGTCAAACAGGTTGGTTCCTCGGAGGGCAGCCACCGGTGGCGAACAGGGACCCAGTGCCAGGGAGGGCACGCCGGGGACCAGCTGAGGGATGGCGCTGACGCCCATGTCGGCTCGCAGACACCCCGGAGCCAGCCTTTTCCTAAGGAGTCGTCCGTTCAATGAAAAATTTTCTCGACCTGATCAAGGACTGTCTCAGCGACATCAAGGAGATCATGCCCTGGGATCTCGAGGAGCGGCTGCAGGAGAACCCGGATCTGCTGCTGGTCGACGTCCGCGAGCCCGACGAGTTTGCGGCCATGCACATCGAGGGGTCGCTGAATGTCCCGCGCGGCATCCTCGAGTCCGCCTGCGACTGGGACTATGAGGAGACCGTCCCGGAGCTGGTGCGCGCGCGCGACCGCGAGGTCGTGGTGGTCTGCCGCAGCGGATACCGGAGCGTGCTCGCCGCCCACTCGATGACGGTGCTCGGCTACAAGGATGTCGCCTCCCTGCAGACGGGGCTGCGCGGCTGGAAGGACTACGAGCAGCCCCTGGTGGACGGGGACGGCAATTCGGTCGACCTCGACGAGGCCGACCGCTATTTCACCCCGCGGCTGCGGCCCGAGCAGATGCGTCCGGCGGCTTGAGCGAACGGCGGGGCGGCGAGCGCGTCCGGCTCAGGCGCTTCGATCAGACCCACCGGGCAGGATCGCCTCGCGGCGCCAGCCTCTCGACCCGTGGATCAGGACCTCGCCCCGGTCCAGGTGCCATTCGGCCAGGACCGAGCGCCGCGCGGGTCGGCCGTCGATCTCCAGCAGCTGATCGCCCGGGCGGTGGGTGTGCCCATGGATCAGCCGCGAGGCGCCGTGCCGGCGCAGATAGTCTTTCACCGTCCCGGGATTCACGTCCATGATCGCGGGCGGCTTCTCGGCGGTCGCCGCCCCGCTCTTGCGGCGGTAGCCGGCCGCGACGGCGCGCCGTGCCTTGAGCGAGCGCCAGAGGAACAGACGCTTGACGAGCGGGTTGCGGATGCGTCGCCGGAATCGTTGATAGGGGATGTCATCGGTGCAGAGCAGGTCGCCGTGCATCAGGAGGGTCGGCTCGTCGTCGAATCGCACGCGGGTGGGATCCGGTAACAGGCGACAGCCGCTCGCGCGACAGAACCCGGGTCCGATCAGAAAGTCACGATTGCCGTGCATCAGGTCGCACCGGGTCCCGGACCGGGTGAGCGCTCCAAGCGCGGCTTGGACCTCCACATTGGGTGAGCTGTCATCATCGTCGCCGATCCAGACGTCGAAGAGGTCGCCGAGGATATAGAGACGTTCGGCCTCGCGGGCGCGCCCGGCGAGGAACCCGAGGAACAACGACACCGTCGCCGGGCGATCCGGGGACAGATGCAGATCGGAGACGAAGAGGGTCTCGCCGGACACGCTTCAACAGGGGCGGACGGCGCCTGCACGGGGGCGCCGGCCGGGCCGTCCTCAGTCGACGACGACGGCCTGCTCGATCATCACGTCCTGGATGGGGACGTCCTGATGACCGTGGCGGCTGCCGGTCTGCACGCCCTTGATCGCATTGACCGCTTCCATGCCTTCGACGACGCGGCCGAAGACACAGTAGCCCCATCCGTCCTGGCCAGGATAGTCGAGGAACCCATTGTCGGAGACGTTGATGAAGAACTGGGAGGTCGCCGAGTGCGGGTCCATGGTGCGCGCCATGGCGAGCGTCCCGGTCAGATTCTTCAGCCCGTTGCTGGCCTCGTTCTCGACCGGGGCGCGCGTGGGTTTGGGTATGAAGTCCGGGGTCATGCCGCCGCCCTGGATCATGAAGCCGTCGATGACGCGGTGAAACAGGGTGCCGTCATAGTGGCCGTCCCGGACGTACTGCTCGAAATTGGCGCAGGTCTTGGGGGCCTTCTCAACATCCAGGTCGACGAGGATGTCGCCATGGTTGGTGGTGAGCTTGATCATTCGGATCTCCGGTTGCTGTGCGAGGTGCGCCGGCTTCGGGCGCACTCCGGATCGGGTGTGCTTTGAACTGCAACCGCGTCTGCCACGGCAGCCGCAGGCTGGAGCGGGGCGAGGCCCTCAAGTGAAGATGACGCATGCCACGCTCGAGGCGCGTTGACGACCATGGTACGGGCTTTGTCCGAGCGGGAAAAGGCGCATTCACGCCGAGCACGGCGCTTTGTTATCATGGACCCGCTGCCGCGGCACCGCCCCGCGCGTGTGAGCCCTGGGGAAGCGCTGCATGACTCGGCGCTTCCCGGGCGGGGCAGGAGCCCCGCCATCTTGAGCGGCCTAAGCGACTGAAAATCCATCTGTGACTGGTCTACATCAGTCCTTCCCCCAGAGAGATCTTCAAGGATGCTACAGATCCACAACAGCCTGACCCGCCGGAAGGCGCCCTTCCAGCCGATCGTGCCCGGTGAGGTGCGCATGTACGTCTGCGGCATGACGGTGTATGACTACTGCCATCTCGGGCACGCGCGTGTGATGGTGGTCTTCGACGTGGTCTATCGCTATCTGCGCGCACTCGGTTATCAGGTCACCTATGTCCGCAACATCACGGACATCGACGACAAGATCATCCGCCGGGCCGCCGAGGCCGGCGAGCCGATGGACGCGCTCACCGAGCGCTTCATCCGGGCGATGCACGAGGACTCAGAGGCGCTGGGGATTCTGCCGCCGAGCGATGAGCCGCGCGCCACCGCTCACATGGACCAGATCCTCGCGATGGTGCGGACCCTGATCGAGAAGGGGTTCGCCTATCTCGCCGATAACGGCGATGTCTACTACTCGGTGGCGCGGTTTGCGGACTACGGCAAGCTCTCCGGGAAGGACCCGCAGGAGCTGCAGGCGGGCGCCCGTGTCGAGGTCGACGAGGCGAAACGGGATCCGCTGGACTTCGCCCTGTGGAAGGCGGCGAAACCGGGCGAGCCGGCCTGGGATTCGCCCTGGGGACCGGGGCGCCCTGGCTGGCACATCGAGTGCTCGGCCATGAGCACCTGTGCCCTGGGCAACCACTTCGATATCCACGGCGGCGGGGCTGATCTGCAGTTTCCGCATCACGAGAACGAGATCGCCCAGTCCGAAGGGGCGACCGGCGAGCCTTTCGTCAATGTCTGGATGCACAATGGTTTCGTGCGCGTCAACGAAGAGAAGATGTCGAAGTCGCTCGGCAACTTCTTCACGGTGCGGGAGATCCTGCAGCGCTTCCGCCCGGAGGAGGTGCGCTACTTCATCCTGACCAGCCAGTACCGCAGCCCCCTGAACTATGACGACGAGCACCTGGAGCGCTCGCGAGCGGCCTTGACCCGCCTCTACACCGCGTTACGCGGCCTGCCGGACGCCGATCCGGCCGGGCCCCGGTCGCCGCTCGCCGGGCCTTTCGTCGAGCGCTTTCATGCCGCGATGGACGACGACTTCAACACGCCCGAGGCGCTGGCGGTCCTGTTCGACCTGGTCCGCGAGGTCAATCGCGCGCGGGTGGAGGATCCGCCCGCCGCGGCCGGTCTGGGCGCGGAGCTGCGCCGGCTCGGCGGCATGCTCGGGATCCTGCAGGACGATCCGGAGACGTATCTGCGCGGTCAAGTCGCCTCCGAGGGCCTGGCGGACGCGGAGATCGACTCCCTGCTCCAGGC
>NZ_JAJDNA010000071.1 GCF_022340925.1 Thiocapsa sp. | reverse complement strand
CGTTCGCCGCCAGCACGACCACGGGTGTTGCGCCGCTGAGCGTGACCTTCTCCGATCTGTCCAGTGGCACGATCGAGCGCTGGCAGTGGGACTTCGGGGACGGTGGGAGCAGCAGCGCGGCCCAGGCGGTCTGGACCTACCAGGTGCCCGGCACCTATTCGGTGAGCCTGACGGTGACCGGTCCCGGGGGGTCGGACACGCTGACTAAGCAGAAGCTGATCCAGGTCTTCGGGCTGCCGCCGGTGGCCGACTTCGCCGCGGCGACCCGCAGCGGAGCGGCGCCCCTGAGCGTGGCGTTCGAGAACCGCTCCGCGGGCGAGATCGCGACGCTGCGCTGGGATTTCGGGGACGGCACGAGCAGCACCGAGCACGCCCCGGTCCATGTCTATGCCGAGCCCGGGAGCTATGACGTCACCCTGGCCGTCACCGGACCCGACGGCAGCGATAGCATGCGCAAGCCGGCCTACATCGAGGTGAGCCCCGAGGAGACCTCGGTCGTGATCGAGGTCGGGGAGGTCGTGGTCGACGACAACTGGCAGTGGGTCGAGCTCGCGCGTCCGTTCGTGGCGCCGATCGTGGTCGCGAACCCGCCGAGCTTCAACGACGGGGAGCCGGTCGCGGTGCGGATCTCGGGTGTCGAGCCGGACGGCTTCTGGATCCGCATCCAGGAGTGGGACTATCTGGACGGCATGCACGGGTTCGAGACCGTGGGCTATCTGGTCATGGAGCAGGGCAATCACACCCTGCCTGGCGGCGAGCGCGTTGAGGCCGGCCAGTTTATCCAGGGCGGGAAGCGGCTGTCGGATATCGGGTTCGCCGAGCCCTTCCCGACGGCGCCGGTGTTGCTTGCCTCGGTTACCAGTGCGAATGACGCGAAGGCGGTGACGACGCGGGTGCGCAATGTGACCGGGGAGGGGTTCCAGCTTCAACTCGAAGAGCAGGAGTCACTGACCGCCGGCCACGATGCGGAGACGATCCACTACATTGCCTGGCAGCCGTCCGAAGGGACCGTCGAAGGCCTGAGATTCGGGGCCGGCCTGACCGGCAACGACGTCAGGCATCGGGTCTTCCCACTGAGCTTCGAGGGTGAATGGGACGAGATCCCCGTCCTCCTCTCGCAGATGCAGACGACCAATGGAGGTGACACGGCGACGCTCAGGTATCAGAACCTGACCACACAGGGAGTGGATATCTGGGTGGAAGAGGAGCAGTCCAAGGATCGGGAAACCAACCACGTCGGAGAGGGTATCGGTTGGATCATCTTTGGAGAGGGTGGGTGATCCGGCAGGCGGGCGCCGTCCCGCAGGTCTGAGCACTCGGGTGAGACGAGGGGGGTCGGGTTGACACGCTGCAACCCGACCCCCCGGCGCATTTCGCCCGGGCATGGCGTCTTGATCGACCGACCTTGCGGTGCGCACGGAGCACCTCCGGCAGCACCGCAGGCGTCGCGATGCGTTGCATCAGGGGCCGCGCTTCGTCTAAACTTCCAAGTCTTTATGTAAGCTGTGTGTCTCTCATCGGAGCCAACGAAGGATCTTCCATGCCCAGCGTGCGTGTCAAAGAAAACGAGCCTTTCGAAGTCGCAATGCGGCGTTTCAAGCGGTCCTGCGAGAAGGCGGGTGTGCTCGCCGAGGTGCGCCGCCGCGAGTTCTACGAGAAGCCCACCTCGGAGCGCAAGCGGAAGAAAGCCGCCGCCGTGAAGCGGCACCAGAAGAAACTGCAGCGCGAGTCGCGTCGCTGGGAGCGGCCCTACTAGGAGCCTGCGGGACTTGAGGCCGATCGACTGCGCCAGCGGGAGAGCGGCCCCTATCCGTGCGATTTCTCGTAAACTAGACCCACTCTACGCCTCAACATCGGTCGACTCCGCCCTCGCTCTTCCACTCGGCTCGCGACGATCGCTCCAGTCAGACAGGCTTCTAAGTCGGTCCGACGCGTTCGGGCTTGCCGGATGCAGTCGGCGCCATGGTGCGGGATCGCTCGCTGGGCCGAGCCTGCGATTTGAGTTGATAGCGTTGAGTCCGGTCCGTCAGGCATGTCCAGTGCCTGTCCTCCGGGTCTCGAATACTCGGCCCAATTCCCGGTTTTCGATTGGACCTGTTCGGGCCTGGTCGTCCAATGCCCAGGTCAACCTGCGCCCTCTGGCATGGTGCACCGAAACAAGGCCTGGCCGGGCAGACATCGGTGCAGCCTCGTCAAGGCAAGGGCTCCGCCGATCGTGGCGACAGGCCCTGACCGTCCCCCTCAGACCTGACATCCCGACTATGATCAAGCTGCGTGTCCAGAGCGATATGAAGGCCGCCATGAAGGCGGGCGACAAGGCCAGACTCGGCGTGATCCGACTGATTCTGGCGGCGATCAAGCAACGTGAGGTGGATGAGCGGATCGAGCTCGACGACCCGCAAGTCCTCGCGGTCCTCGACAAGATGGTCAAGCAGCGCCGGGACTCGATCCGCCAATACAGCGAGGCCGGTCGGGATGACCTGGCGGCCGCGGAGCGGTTTGAGGTCGACGTCATTCAGTCCTACCTCCCCCAGCCGCTGACCGACGAGGAGCTGTCCGTCTTGATCGACGAGGCCTTCACGTCCACCGAGGCAAAGGCCATGAGCGACATGAGCAAGGTCATGGGTGCCTTGAAGCCCAGGGTGCAAGGTCGGGCCGACATGGGCGTCGTGAGCGCGCGGGTCAAGGAGCGCCTCGGAGGCTGACCCCGCTCTGCGTCCACCCAACGGCTCGCTCTCCAATGGCAGGTCGAATTCCCCCCGAGCTCATCGACGAGCTCCTGTCGCGCACCGATATCGTCGACCTCATCGGCACCCGGATCCAGCTCCGCAAAGCGGGTAAGGATTACCAGGCGCGCTGCCCCTTCCACGAGGAGAAGACCCCGTCCTTCACCGTGAGTCCGGACAAGCAGTTCTATCACTGCTTCGGCTGTGGAGCGCACGGGACCGCCATCGGCTTCCTGATGGAGTACGACCGGCTCGCGTTTCGCGAGGCGGTCGACGAGCTTGCGCGGCGGGCCGGGTTGGAGATCCCGGGGGCAGTCGACGCCGCTGACCTGGGACCCGACCATCGGCCCTTGTACCAGCTCCACGAGCAGGCAGCAGACATCTATCGAGAGCAGCTGCGCAGTCACCCCGAGGCACAGCGCGCGGTGGACTATTTGAAACGGCGGGGCCTCTCCGGCGAGATCGCCGCCCGGTACGGGCTTGGGTTTGCGCCGCCCGCCGGCAATCCGCTCCTGTCCAGGCTAGGCACCGGCCCCATCGAGCGGGGGCGTCTCGCCACCTGCGGGCTGGCAGTGGATCAGGATGGGCGGCTCCGCGACCGGTTTCGCGATCGTGTCGTGTTCCCGATCCGGGATCGGCGGGGGCGGGTGATCGGTTTCGGCGGGCGGCTCCTCGGTGAGGGCAAGCCGAAATACCTGAACTCGCCCGAGACGCCGATCTTCCGCAAGGGCCACCAGCTCTACGGGCTGTTCGAGGCGCAGAAGGCGAACCGCCGGCTGGATGCTATGCTTGTCGTCGAAGGCTACATGGACGTCATCGCATTGGCCCAGTTCGGACTGACAAACGTCGTCGCGACCCTAGGCACGGCCACGACCCCGGAGCATCTCCAGCTGCTCTCCCGCGCAGCCCCCGAGGTGGTCTTCTGCTTTGACGGCGATCCCGCGGGGCGGGCGGCGGCCTGGAAGGCGCTCGAGACGGCGCTGCCGTCGGCCACCGGACGCCAGTCGATTCGTTTCCTGTTTCTGCCAGACGGAGAGGACCCCGATACGCTGATCCGCGCGGAGGGCCCGGAGGCCTTTCGCACCCGGATGGTGCGTGCGCAGCCGCTCTCCGAGCTCTTGTTCGAGCAGCTCTGCGGCCGGGTGGACATGACGAGCATCGATGGCCGAGCGCAACTCGCCACCCTGGCCCAGCCGTTGATCCAGTCGGTTCCCGCCGGCGTATACCACGACATGCTGGTTGGCCGTCTGGCCGCGCTCACCGGGCTTGCGGTCGACCGCAGGCAGGGGACGCCCCGTCACGGTCGCGTCCGGCGGGAGCCGGCCCACCCATCCCGACCGAGTCGGATCGCCCAGGCGATCGCGCTGCTGCTCGATCATCCCGAGCTCGCGTCCGAGGCCGCAGCCGCACCGGACGACTGGCGCCGCTCGACGAGTCCCGGCGTTGCAATCTTGGTGCAACTGCTTGAAACCATTGCGGCCTACCCAACCATCAGTAAGGCGGCCTTGTTGGAGCGTTGGCGCGACCGAGAACACTTCGCATATCTGCAACGACTGAGCGTGGACCCCTTCCTACGTGATATCCCGGTGGAAGGGCTCGCCGCTGAATTCAGCGGGGCCTTGCATCGGATGAGTGAAGAGGTTCGCAAAGAGGAGCGCCGTCGCCCCCTGAATCAACCCAGCACCGGCGCTTGGAGCGATGAGGTGCGTGCGAGGCTCGAGCAGGAGGCCGAAGCCGCGCGAACGCGCAAGCGTTCACTGGAATAAAGTGGCCGTTAGGTGTTATATTACTGAGTTCGCTTTTCAGTCGCCATCCGTCGTATCAACCAGGGTATCCCATGGATCAAGAACAGCAACAGTCCCAGCTGAAGCAACTGATCGCCAAGGGCAAAGAGCAGGGCTATCTGACCTACACGGAGGTCAACGACCACCTCCCCCCCGGGATCGTCGAGACCGATCAGATAGAGGATATCGTCAGAATGATCAACGACATGGGGATCATGGTCCATGAGACCGCCCCAGATGTCGTCGATCACACCCTCAGTGACTCCGCCGTGTCCGACGACGAGGCCGCGGAGGCCGCCGCCGCGGCCTTGGCCTCCGTCGACAGCGAGTTCGGCCGCACCACCGATCCCGTGCGCATGTACATGCGCGAGATGGGGACCGTCGAGCTGCTGACGCGCGAGGGTGAGCTCGTGATCGCCAAGCGGATCGAAGACGGGCTCAACCAGGTCCTGTCCGCCCTGTCTGTTTATCCCCGCTCCATCGAGAAGCTCATCGAGATCTTCGATCGGGTCGAGCGGGACGAGGCCCGGCTCACCGACGTCATTTCCGGCTTCAACGACGGTGAAGAGGAGCCGCCGCTGGCGACCGCGGCGACCCCGAGCAGCGACAGGTCGAAGGCGGACGCCGACACGGAAGGCGACTCCGACGATGACGATGACGATTCCGCCCCGGTCGTCGATACTGGCCCGGATCCGGAGGATGCCGCGCGGCGGGCCCAGCTCCTGCGCGAGCGTTTCGCCGTGCTCCGCGCGTCACTCGAGCAGCACGGTCGGGACGACGAGCGTTCGCGCGCCGCGATGGCCGGAGTCTCGGAGGTCTTCCTCCAGTTCAAGCTGGTTGCGCCTGTCTTTCAGGAGCTCGCCGAGATCCTGCGGCAAACGATCGAGCGGATTCGCGCCCAGGAACGCATCATCATGGGGCTGTGCGTCGAGCAGGCCGGAATGCCTCGCAAGGTCTTCATCGACACCTTTCCCGAGAACGAGACGAATCCGCAATGGCTCGAGAACCAGTTGGCCAGCGGCAAGCCCTATGCCGCGCGCCTCGCCGAGCTCGCCCAGGATGTGCGCCGCGCCCAGCGCAGGCTTCAGGATCTGGAGAGAGAGAACATCCTGACGATCAGCGAGGTCAAGGAGGTCAACCGCAAGATGTCGATCGGCGAGGCCAAGGCCCGCCGGGCCAAGAAGGAGATGGTCGAGGCCAACCTGCGTCTGGTCATCTCCATCGCGAAGAAATATACCAATCGGGGTCTGCAGTTCCTCGACTTGATTCAGGAAGGGAACATCGGCTTGATGAAGGCGGTGGACAAGTTCGAGTATCGCCGCGGCTACAAGTTCTCGACCTACGCGACCTGGTGGATCCGCCAGGCGATCACGCGGTCGATTGCCGACCAGGCGCGCACCATTCGAATTCCGGTGCACATGATCGAGACGATCAACAAGCTCAACCGCATCTCGCGGCAGATGATCCAGGAGATGGGGCGGGAGGCGACCCCTGAAGAGCTCGCGCAACGGATGGACATGCCTGAAGACAAGGTGCGCAAGGTGCTGAAGATTGCCAAGGAGCCGATCTCGATGGAGACCCCGATCGGCGACGACGAGGACTCCCATCTCGGCGACTTCATCGAGGACTCCGGTGTCATCTCGCCGGTCGATTCGGCGACCGCTGAAGGGCTGCGCGAGGCGACCCAGAACATGCTCGCCAGCCTTACCTCGCGCGAGGCCAAGGTGCTGCGCATGCGCTTCGGGATCGATATGAACACCGACCACACGCTCGAAGAGGTCGGCAAGCAGTTCGATGTCACCCGCGAGCGCATCCGTCAGATCGAGGCCAAGGCCCTGCGCAAGCTGCGGCACCCGACGCGCTCGGACAAGCTGAGGAGTTTCCTCGACACCGACTGATCGAAGGTGACCGCCAAGGACGGCGGATCGGTACCGGCATCCACCCTCTCGGGCCGTTAGCTCAGCGGTTAGAGCAGGGGACTCATAATCCCTTGGTCCTAGGTTCGAATCCTAGACGGCCCA
>NZ_JAJDNA010000100.1 GCF_022340925.1 Thiocapsa sp. | reverse complement strand
AGCGGGGCGAAATGGACCGTTCTCCCGCTTCCGTAGCCGATTCATCCTTAAGTCGGACAGGCTCCTAGCCCTCCGCCCCGCCCAAGCCCAGCTCGAGACCCAAGCGGTAGAGCATGTTCTTCTTCGTCCCGGTCAGGCGGGCCGCGATTGCGGCTGCCTGGGACAGCGGCAGGGTCTCAGCAAGGATCATTAGCACGCGCTGCTGCTCCATGCGCTCACCGCCCCCCTGATTGGCCCGCCCCTCGACGAGGACCACGAGCTCGCCCAGTCGTTGCTCGGTCTCCGCCTCCAGCCGCCGCACCAACTCCGCCGGGTAGCCGTGCAGATAGGTCTCGAAACGTTTCGTCAGCTCGCGCGCGACCACGACACGCCGCGTCTCCCCCAGGGTCTCGCCACAATCGCGGAGTGTCGCGACGACTCGCTTCCCGCTCTCATAGAAGATCAAGGTCCCCCGCTCATTGGCGAGGCCGGCGAGCCAAGAACGCCGTTGCGACGGCGTACGGGGAGGAAAACCGAGAAAGAGAAAGCGGTCGGTCGGCAGGCCGGCCGCCGAAAGGGCGCAGATCGCGGCGTTCGCGCCCGGAACGGGCACAACGGTCAAGCCGCGCTCCCGAGCGGCGGCCACCAGACTGAATCCGGGATCACTGATCAAGGGAGTGCCCGCATCCGCGACCAATGCCAGGTCGCGACCCGCCTCGAGAGCCGCCAGAAGGCGCGGGGCGGCTACCGCTTCATTGTGGTCGTGATAGGCGACGAGCTTGGCTGAAATCCCGAAATGCGCCAGCAGCCGTCGCGTTTGTCGGGTGTCCTCCGAAGCAACCAAATCTACGTCGCTCAGCACCTTACGTGCGCGATCGGTCATGTCGCCCAGATTGCCGATCGGGGTCGCGACCACGTATAGTATTCCGCGTCGTTGCTGCACCCTACGCCCCACTTCTCTCGCATCGGAACGGACCATGCCCAAGAATCGCGTTGACCGCCGTCGCTTGTCCACGCCGCCGGCGCTGTCATGCCTGCTCCTAGTCGCCATCACACTCGCCGGATGCGCGGTCAACCCGACTCAGGAGGAAGCAAGTCTGCTCGCACCGGTCGCGGGCGAGCGATTGAGACAAGCCGACGCGCTCGCAGCCCAGGGTCAAGCTCGATCCGCGGCCCAAGCCTATCTGGACATCGCCAAAGGCGTCGGACCGCCTGCTCGCGAGCAGCTGCAATTGAAGGCGGCGCGTGCCTATCTGGACACGGGCGATACCCAGCAGGCGCAGCAGGTTCTGGGGCAGGTCTCCCGTCGCAGCCTCACGAGCGGCCAGCGCGAGCAACTCCGCCTCGTCGAGGCCGACCTGGCTCTCCTGGACGGACGTCCGAAGGACGCGATCGGGCGCCTCCAATCCATGCAGGTCCAGACCCTGTCCAAAGATACCAAAATGACACGCCTGGGCACCCTCGCCGCTGCGCAGCGCCTGTCCAACGACCCCATCGCGGCTGCCGACTCGCTGGACGCGCTCGATCGGCTGCTCCAGGATGACGAAGACCGCCTGCTCAACCAGGTCTCGCTGATCTCCACCTTGAGCGCGTTGAGCAGCGACGAGCTGCGCGAGCTCGCGCGCAGCGGCAGCGGCGCCATGAAAGACTGGGCGAAGATTGCGCTCCTCGCGCGGAATGCGGGCGGGGATCCGGCGCAATTTCAGAGCCGCTATCGCCAGGAGGTCCGCGGACCGGGCAACCGCGCCCACCCCCGGCTCGCCCAAGCCTACATCGAAATGCTTTCGGGCGGGTACGCTACGGGCGACAGCGTGACGGTCATGCTTCCGCGCCGCGGCCGTTTCGCGCCGGCGGGCAGGGCGGTCAAAGAGGGGATCGAGGCCGCCAGGCAGGCGGACACGAGCGGGCACCAACCAGTGCTCAGTCTCGTCGACAGCACCTCTGCGGGGCGCACCAGGGCCATTCACGCGGACGCCGTGAAAAGCGGCGCCGACTATGTGCTCGGCCCCCTGGAAAAGGAAGCGGTGGATGCCTTGGCCGCCGGACCTGCTCTCACGGTACCGACGCTGGCCTTGAACCAGACGACCCGGGACAGCCGCGCTGCCGGGAATCTCTTCCAGTTCGCGCTCTCGCCGGAGAACGAGGCGGCAGAGGTGGCGATCAAGGCCGCCGAGATGGGCCACCGGCGGGCCCTCGTCCTCTACCCTGAGGGTGCTTGGGGCGAGCGCTTGGCTAGCTCCTTCCGCAGTCAATGGCGTAGGCTGGGTGGAACAGCACTGGCAGGCCAGGCGGTCTACAACCCGACGGCGAGGAGCTACGAAAGGACGGTCGCCAACCTTGTCGGCGGCGCCGACGCAGATGTTCTCTTCCTGGTCGCGACCAATGATCTCGCGCGACGACTCTATCCACAGATTCGACTGGCCTCATCCCCGCTGACCGTGATCGGCACCTCGCATGTCTACTCCGGCGCCTTCGATCCCGCCCGTGATCCGGTGCTGGCGGGACTCTATTTCGTCGACATCCCATGGATGCTCGACAGCGGTGGGGACGGCCCCTTGTCACGACGCCGTCTGACCAGCTCTTCATTTGAGGTGGCGAACCCGCTGGCCCGTCTCTACGCGATGGGCATCGATGCCTACCGGCTCGCGCCGCGACTCCCGGCCCTGGCCAAGAGCCCAGGTGCATTCTACCCCGGCCAGACCGGCGGCCTCTCGATCGACTCGCTGGGTCGAGTCCAGCGTCAGCTCGCGCTCGGGCGCTTCAGCGAGACGGACGTGCGCGAAGCCGCCAAGGTCGCGGCCACGACCGCGTCCCGGTGAATGCCGAGCGACCGCAACGAACGGGCAGGACCCGAACGGATCAGGGATCAACCGGCATCGGTGACGCCAAGGAGCGGCTCGCCGAGGACTATCTGAGACGGCACAAGCTGCATCCGGTGGCGCGCAACCATCGCTGTCGTCACGGCGAGATCGACCTTGTCATGCGTGATGGCGAGACCCTGGTCTTCGTCGAGGTCCGATACCGCCGCTCGGACCGCTACGGTACGCCGGCCGAGACGGTGAACCCGCGCAAACAAAGGCGATTGGCGGCAGCCGCAAGCCACTACCTGCAACGCCACCCGAACATGCTACCCTGTCGCTTCGACGTGGTTGCGGTCGGAGCTGAAGACCGAATTGATTGGATCAAGAATGCCTTTCTGGTCGAGATCTAGCTTCCGGGCAGGTCGCGTCCCGCAGATCCGCGACCACCAAGCCGCCAGGTGTGCTCGACCGCTCGCGCGCATTCCCGCTCGGCGGATGGCGTCCTCCCCAGCGGTCCTGATCCTGTTGCTCATCGGGGGCAGTCTGTTGCAGGGGTGCGGCCCGTTGCTGGTTGGCGGGGCGGCGGTGGGCGCCGCCTCCGCGGTTCACGACCGACGCACCTACGACGCCTTCATCGACGATCAACAGATCGAGTTGGCGGCGATGAGCGCACTGCTCAATGACCCACGGGCCGCCCAGGCGTCGCGCATCTCTGTGACCAGCTACAATCGCAAGGTGTTGTTGACCGGACAGGCCGACACGGACGAGGTTGCCGAACGGGCCAGCAGCTTGGTGAGTCGTCTACCCAAGGTTCAACGGGTCATCGATGAGATCGTCGTCGGATCCCGGCTCAGCCTGGCCCGCGAGACCGAGGACGGATACGTCACGTCACGTGTTAAGGCGGCCTTGATCGACGTCGCGTTGCCCGGATTCGACCCCACCCGCGTCAAGGTCGTGACGGAGGACGGAACCGTCTATCTCATGGGGATCTTGAGTCCCGCTGAGGCCGATGCGGCAACCGAGAAAGTGCGCTATGTACCCGGCGTCAAAAGCGTAGTAAAGATCTTTGAATACGTCGACCGCGGCAGCTGAGCTCTCGCCGGGCTTCCTGAGACACCTCACCCAAATCGCCGGGGCCGGGCACCTGCTGACCGATCCGGCCGACTGCTGGCCCTATGGCTATGACAACAGTCGCCGCCACGCACTGCCCCAGGCGGTGATCTTCGCCGCCGACGAGGGTCAGATCAGGTCACTGGCAAGGCTCTGCCATGACGCCGGGGTGCCGTTGATCGCCCGCGGGCGCGGCACCGGCACGACTGGCGCCACAGTGCCGGACCGCGGAGGCATCGTGCTCTCGTTCGAACGCATGGACGAGATCCTGCGCATCGCCCCCGACGATCGCCTCGCGGTCGTGCAGCCGGGGGTGATCAACGATCGGCTCCAACAGGCGGTCGGCGCATTCGGTTTTTTCTGGCCGCCTGACCCGACCAGCGCGTCGAGCTGCACCATCGGCGGCAATCTCGCATATAACTCCGCCGGGCCGAGGGCGGTGAAATACGGGACACCGCGTGAGAACACACTCGGTCTGGTGGCGATCAGCGGGCGGGGCGAGCGGCTGAAGACCGGCGTCACAACCACCAAAGGGGTGATCGGATACGACCTGACCCGCCTCATCATCGGATCGGAAGGCACCCTGGCCCTCATCGCCGAGGCGACACTGAAGCTCACACCCCTGCCCGAGGCGCAACGAACCCTCCGAGCCACCTATGCCGACATCCACGGCGCCGCTGCGGCCGTGTCGGCGATCATGGCACAGCCGGTCACGCCCTGCGCCTTGGAATTGATGGACGCCGCGGCAATTCGAACGGTCCAAGGCCACGGCGGGCTCGCACTGCCGCAGGATGCGCGTGCGCTCCTCATGATCGAGGTCGACGGGCCGGCGGCCTGCATCGATCGAGCCGCCGCGGCTGTGGCAGAGGCAGCGCGCAACAAGGGCCTGATCGAGCTGCGTCAAGCCGCCACCGCCGAGGAGATCGGCATGCTTTGGAGTACCCGCAAGGCCCTCTCGCCGGCCCTCCGTCGAATTGCGCCCAAAAAGATCAACGAGGACGTGGTCGTTCCAGTCTCGCGTATGGGAGAGCTCATCGATGCATTGGACGAGCTGTCTCGGGAGAGCGGCGTGGCCATCGTCAACTTCGGTCACGCGGGCAACGGCAACATCCATGTCAATCTGTTGATCGACCCGGATGACCAAGGCGCAATGACCCGCGCAGCGCAGTGTTTGGATGCGATCTTTTCACTGGTGCTCAAGCTCGGCGGCACGCTGTCGGGGGAGCATGGCGTGGGCCTCGAGAAACGCGATTTCATCAGCCGCGAGATCGACATGCCGGTTCTCAGCCTCATGCGCGACATCAAACGGCAGTTCGATCCGGCTGGCATCCTCAATCCTGGAAAGGCTCTGCCGGAAACGCTCGGCTGAACGAGTCGCGCCGCCCATCGAGGCGCAGGATCGCGCGGCGGGACGATCGAGGGAGCCTGCAAACGGCCGGCATCCCCCCACTATTTCCCGGGACGCACCAAGCCGCCTAGACCGACCGCCTCAAGCGCGTCCAGGAGTAGACGCCTCACACCCGCTGCATCCTCGCAATTCAAGGCGACCTTCAAGACCTCGCGTCCCCGTGCCCGACTGATGCTGCGAATCACCCGCTTGACGCGCAACAGGCTCCCCGCACCCATGCTCAGGCTGTGAACACCCATGCCGAGAAGAAGAAATGTCGCCAGCGGATCGCCCGCCATCTCGCCACACACGCTCACCTCCCGGCCATGGACCCGGGCACCGGCCAGGATCTGCAGAAGCGCACGCAGGACCGCCGGATGGAGCTCGTCATAGAGCTTGGCGACATGGGCGTTGTTCCGGTCGACGGCCAGCAGATACTGGGTCAGGTCATTGGTGCCGACGGACAGGAAATCCACGCGTCGTGCAAGTGCCTCGCACTGGTACACTGCGGCTGGAACCTCGATCATGACGCCGATCGGCGGCAGCTGGACCTGATATCCCTCTTCGCGGAGCTCTTCGTGCGCGCGATGGATGAGCAGCAGCGCCTCATCCACCTCTCCGACCGTGCTGATCATGGGCAAGAGGATCTGCAGGTTGTCGAGCCCGATCGAGGCGCGCAGGATCGCGCGTATCTGGGTCAGGAAGATCTCGGGCTGATCCAGCGTGATACGGATGCCTCGCCACCCAAGGAACGGGTTAGCCTCTTGCATCGGAAAATAGGGGAGCGGCTTGTCACCGCCGATGTCCAGGGTACGGATCGTGACTGGCCGCGGGGCGAACAGCTCCAAGACACGTCGATAATTCGACATCTGGGCGGCCTCGCCCGGAAAGGTGTCACGGACGATGAAGGGCAGCTCGGTCCGGTATAGACCGACACCGGCGGATTCCTCGATGCCGAGCGGCCGTGCCTCAGAGACCAGACCCGTATTGAGATACAGCGGGACCTGATAGCCATCGGTCGTCTCCGCCGGCAAGTGGCGGAGGGCTTGCAGCTCATTCGTCAGCGCCGCATCATCGGCGGCGAGGCGCAGATATTCGGTTCGAACGGTCGGGCCCGGCGCCACATAGACGCGCCCGCGGTAGCCATCCACCACCAGCTCACGCCCTTCGACGCGACCGACCGGCAAGTCGGCAACGGCCATTGCCGCCGGCACGCCCATCCCACGCGCCAGGATGCCGACGTGCGAGGAGCCGGAACCCGTTGTCGAGACGATCCCGGCAAGCATCTCGCGCGGCACATCGGCGATCTGCATGGCGCTCAGCTCGTCGCCGACCAGGATCGTGTTGGGGACGTATTGGATCGGCGCCGCGGTGAGCTTTTCGAGGCGAGTCAGGATACAGCGCCCCAGGTCACGGACATCGGACGCACGCTCGCGCAGATAGGGGTCATCCATGTTGTCGAACACCTTCGCGTGCTCGGCGATGGTCTCGCGCAACGCACCCGGCGCCCAATTGCCCGCCCGGATCCGTGACAAGGTCCCGTCGATCAGCGTATCGCTCTCCAGCATCAGACGCCAGGCGTCGAACAAGGCCATGTCTTCGGCGCTGAGATGAGGCTGGGTCCGGATCGCAAAACGGTCCAGATCCTCGGCGACATGCTCGACTGCCCCGAGAAAATCCTGGACCTCGCCGTCGGGGTTCTCCGGCCGCCGGTCCGGGACGGCATTCAGGTCAGCGGGCGGATAGACGAGGACCGCGGTCCCAATCCCGATCCCCGGCGATGCCGGCAGTCCCGGAAGAAAACGTTGTGGGATCCCGTCGTCCTGAAGGCGCGCGAGCTCACCGTTGGCCCGCGCAAAGGTAATGGCACCGGCCAATTGAGACGCCAAGGTGACAACGAAGGTCACCTCATCTTCCCCGAAGTGCCGTTTGTCGCGCTGCCTCAGGACCAGCACGCCCAGAACCTTGCGATTCTGGATGATGGGTGCACCGAGGAATCCATGATAGCGATCCTCGCCGGTGTCCGTGATGCGTTGATAGCGGGGATGACTGACCGCGTCATCCAGATTGATGGGCTCCGCGCGCTCACTGACGAGCCCGATCAGCCCTCGCCCCATCTCGAGGCGGACGCGACCGACCGCCTTGGAGCGCAGCCCCTCGGTGGCGTGCAGGACATGCATGCGGTTATCGAAGTCATTGAGATAGACCGAGCAGACGTCAGCACCGACCGATTGTTTGACGCGCTGCACGATGATGCTCAGGGCCTGCTCGAGATCGGGGGCGTTGTTGACCTCCTGAACGATCCGGCGGAGCGACTCGAGCATAGGCAACCGCTGACTCAGGCCTGCGGATGCCGGTGAGAACGCCGCACCGACGTCCAGCCCGATCGGCTCTTCTTCGAGATGCGCGCGATCCGCATGCTCAGCGAGACGACCTGTCATCGGCTGCGCTGGCGCAAAAAGCCGGCCACCCGTGGCTGAGCCGCGTCACGGGCCGGCGGCCCCTCGGGATACAGGATCGGCGCCAGCTCCTCAAGGGCTTGGAGGTAGACACGGCGCTTGAAATAGACGACCTCATGCAGGGGCTGCCAGTACCGGACCCAGCGCCAGGCGTCGAACTCGGGTTTGTCGGTCTTATCTAGGCAGAAGGCGTCTTCCCCGCAGTCGACCCGCAGCATGAACCAGACCTGCTTCTGCCCGATGCAGGTCGGACCGCAGTGCCGACGGATGTAGCGCTTGGGGAGGTGATATCGAAGCCATCCACGCGTGGATCCAAGGACTGTGACCTGCTGGGCCTTGAGGCCGACCTCCTCCTCGAGCTCGCGAAACATTGCCTGCTGCGGAGTCTCGTCGGAACGAATCCCGCCCTGGGGGAACTGCCACGCATTCTGGCCGATCCGACGCCCCCAGAACAGACGACGGTCCCGATTGCTCAGGATGATGCCGACGTTGGGTCTGAAACCGTCGTGATCGATCAAGGGAGGCGGTCCGCAAGGCCATGTTGCCCCATTCTTCCACATCGGGCGCATCACCGGCAAGCGAAGGAGTCTATAAGCGATTGCCAATCAACGGCTTTCCTCCGAGCGAGTGGGTCGCCGGCGCCTGCCCGGGGAGCGACTTCGGTGATGGCGGCCCGGAACGCCTTGAAACCCAGAGGTCATTTCGCCACCATCGATCAAAGCGGGCTCCCTGCGGGCGGCGATGGCCCCGCTCACGCGCAACCCGGCCCCTGCCTGACACCCCGATCGGCATCGGAACGAAACTGACATGGCCCTGGCGATCTTCGATCTCGACAACACCTTACTGGCAGGCGATTCGGATTACCTCTGGGGACGGTTCCTGGCGGCCGAGGGAATTGTCGACAGGGCGGAGTACGAACGCGAAAACGAGCGCTTCTACCGCGAGTACAAGGCCGGAACACTGGATATCCGAGAGTTCCTGCGGTTCTCCCTGCGTCCTTTGCGCGATAACGCCCGGGAGCGCCTCGAAGCCTTGCGTGAACGCTTCGTCGCGGAGCAGATCGAACCGATCATCCTGCCGGCAGCCAAGGAGCTCGTGGAAAGGCACCGCGAGGCAGGAGACATCCTGCTGATTATCACCGCGACCAATGAATTCGTCACAGCGCCGATCGCTGCCCGCTTCGGCGTTGCGCATCTGATCGCGACGCAACCGGCCGAGGAGGGAGGGCACTTCACCGGCGAGCCCGAGGGTCCGCCGGCGTTCAGGGAAGGCAAGGTCCGTCGGCTGGAAGCGTGGCTCGAGCAACAGCAGACGGACTTGGCCGGGAGTTGCTTCTACAGCGATTCGCACAACGATCTGCCGCTTCTGGAGCGGGTCGATCGGCCGATTGCCGTCGACCCGGATCCGCGCCTACGCGAAGCGGCGGTGGAACGGGGATGGTCGATCATCTCGCTAAGATGCTGAGCCCAGACGAGCCATACCCCGAGCGGTCACAGTGCCGTCATGCGTCCCACACACGGCTGCAACAGTCTGGACCTACCATTACCAGTTACCCAATGGCTCTTTTCCGGGGACATGAAATGGTTGCGAGTGCGCCAGCGTTGGCCGCCAAACGCGGCGAACGCCTCTTCGTCGAGCTCGCCTCGTCCGAACGGGAGGTGAGCGAGGCCCAAGGCCTCAGATACCGCGTATTCGGCGAGGAGTTGGGCGCAAAGCTGAAGCAAGGGGTCGGCGGCCTGGATATCGACGAGTTCGATGCTTACTGCCAACACCTTTTGGTGCGCGATACCAGGACGGGTCAGGTCGTCGGGTGCACACGGATCCTGACCGACGAGAATGCGGCGCGCCTGGGACGCTACTACTCCCAGGACGAGTTTGATCTCGGCGCGATTCCGAGGCTGGACGGCCGCCTTCTGGAAGTCGGCCGGACCTGCGTCTCCGCGGAGTTTCGCCAGGGCTCGGCGATCGCCGTGCTATGGTCGGGCTTGGCCAGCTTCATCCAACTGCATGGCTTCGACTACCTCTTCGGATGCGCAAGCGTGCCCCTGGGCGAGCAGGATATCCAGGCGGCTGCGATCATGAACCGGTTGCGGCGGCACGCGATGGCCCCGGAGGACCTGCGGGTGGTGCCGCGCGTGCCGCTGCGCACGACGCGGGTGCCCGACGACATCCTGGATGCGCCCTTGCCGGCCTTGTTGCGCGCCTACGTTCGACTGGGCGCCAAAGTCTGCGGCGAACCTTGCCGGGATCCGGATTTCGAGGTCGCGGACGTGCTGATGCTGCTCGATGTCGATGAGCTCAATCCGACCTACTCGCGCCATTTCCTCGAGCGTGCAGCGAGTCTATGATGCGATGACGGCACCGAGATCGCTCTGGAAGATCCCGCAAATCATCGGCCACTTGGCCGCGGGTTCGACGATCGCCCTCTACATCGGCCTGCGATCGCGGCTCGTCGGCAGGCCGACGTGGGTCCCCGCCGCAGTGCGTTGGTGGCACCGCCGGCTATGCTCCATTCTGGGGATCCGGATGCGGGTTCATGGCCGCGTCGATGAAGACTCCCTGCTGGTCGGGAACCACATCTCCTGGCTCGACATCCCAGTCGTCGGGGCACATGGGGAGATCGGGTTTCTGTCAAAGGCAGAGGTCAGGGCCTGGCCTCTGATTGGATGGCTGGCCGAAATCGCGGGCACGCACTTCATCGAACGCGGCGCACACCAGGCCCAAGCGATCTCGGAGGTGCTCCTCCGAAGAATAACGCAAGGCCACTCGCTCATGATCTTTCCGGAAGGGACGACGAGCGACGGCACGTCGGTGCTTCGGTTTCATCCGCGGCTCTTCGGACTCGTGCAAGAGACCGGACTCCGCATTCAGCCGGTCGCGATTGCCTACCATCGCGGCGAGGACAAGGCACCGGACCCGATCGCCGCCTTCATCGGGGATGACACCTTGCTCGAGAGTCTCCTGCGGATCATCCGACACTCGGACCTCGTGGTCACGGTCCATTTCCTGCCGCCGCTGCCAGTCGATCAAGGTGTCCAGCGGCGGGTCCTCGCCGAGCGCACACGCCTGGCGATCACCCAGGCACTCGGCATGGATCCGGCGGAGGGGTGGCGCGGCGCCGACGGCCATTCTGACGCCGACCGGAGCGAGCCAGAGTCGGCGCTGGTCGAAGCCCCCCATGCTGCCTGACACTGCGCATGCAGCGCGCCCCAAGCGGGTCGGCGGACTCCATCTGGCGATCGTCACCGAGACCTACCCACCCGAGATCAATGGTGTCGCGAATACGATGCGACACTTGGTGGAGGGTCTGGCTCGGCGTGGCCATCGCCTTCAACTCATCCGCCCGCGACAACAGGCAGAGCAACGTCCACTCGATTCCGATCGGATCGCCGTGCATCTGGTTCCCGGGCTTCCGATTCCCGGCTACCAGGGTCTTCGATTCGGGCTTCCCGTGTATTGGCGACTGCGTCGCCTCTGGAGTCGCAGCACCCCCGATCTCGTTTACATCGCGACCCAGGGGCCACTCGGCCATGCCGCCCTCTCCGCGGCGCGCGCCCATCGGATTCCTACCGTCACGGGCTTTCATACACAGTTCCAGCAGTACAGCCAGCACTACGGGCTCGGCTTCTTCACGCAGCAGATCGCCGAAACCCTTCGCCACTTCCACAACCGATCGGATATGACGCTGGTGCCGACAGCCGAGCTGCAGCAGGAGCTGTCGAACGAAGGCTTCCGACATGTTCATGTCTTCGGTCGCGGCGTGGATGTGAATCTCTTCTCCCCCGCGTGGCGCGATCCGGGGCTTCGTCGCGAGTGGGGGTGCGATGATGACACCTTGGCGATCCTCTACGTTGGGCGGATCGCACCGGAGAAGAACCTAGCGCTCGCACGCCAGACCTATCGAGCGATTCGGGCCGTTCGGCGGACCGCCCGGTTCGTCCTGGTCGGCGACGGGCCCCTCTTGGAACAGATTCGGCGTGACAATCCGGAATACATCTGCCCGGGGGCTAGAGTTGGAGAAGAGCTCTCCAGGTATTACGCATCCGGCGACCTGTTCCTTTTCCCAAGCTTGACAGAGACCTACGGGAACGTCGTACCCGAGGCCATGGCAAGCGGTTTGCCGGTCGTCGCCTTCGGCTACGCGGCAGCCGGATCGCTTATTGATCCCTGGAGTAACGGGGTTACATTAAAGGGTGCGGATCGCGATGCCTTTGTCGCTGCCGGGTGCGAGCTGGCCCGAGATCTCGAACGTCTCCGGAATCTCGGAGAGCGGGCTAGACAGACGGCTGAGGGAATCAGTTGGGATCGTGTGATCCGAGGGGTCGAGGAGCGTCTCTATCAGGTGATCCACCGGTCGGGTGGAACGGAGGCTTGCCGTGCGACTATGGCTACAACATCTGAATGACATCGAGGTTTCTGTCTGCCGAGCCTGGAGCCGCGGTGGTCAGCGCCGTTGGGTACAGCGGCCGTTCGCCGCCATCAGTCGCCTCGGCGACGGCGTTTTCTGGTACAGCTTGATCGCCATCCTTCCGCTGGTGCAGGGCTTGGCGGGACTCAAGGCCAGCCTGCATATGCTCGCGACGGCCGGTGTCGCGCTAGCCTTGTACAAATCACTCAAAGGGATTACCCGGCGCGAGCGTCCTTGCCATTACGCGAACGAGATCATCGCCCTGGTCCCCCCTCTCGACCGCTACAGTTTCCCCTCTGGCCACACACTCCACGCAGTGAGCTTCTCGACCGTTGCCATCTACCACTTTCCGGGGCTGGCCTGGATGCTGGTTCCGTTTACGATGCTGGTCGCAAGCTCCCGAATCGTCCTCGGCCTGCATTACCCTAGCGACGTGCTTGTCGCCACACTCATCGGACTCGGCCTCGCCTTCACCAGCATCGTGATGGTCGCCTGAATCCAAACTAGAGCCACTGATCGGACGCCCTGAGCAGGAAACGCGGGACAAGGATCGCGAGGCATCGGCCGGGACCCTGTAACGTCCGCACCGCGACCGGCAAGCGAGATCCGACAACGAAAAAAGACCAGGCAGACGCCTGGCCTTTGCAGCCGCGGCACTTCCCATGTGCACCCTGTTCTTTTTGGGGTCCTACTTGGCTTCAGGTTGAGCCGGCGCGGCCGGCGCGACCGGAGCGACCGGAGCCGCATACGGGAAGGCGTAGGGATAGCCGCCCCCGTAGTAAGGGGCACCGTACCCGTAAGGACCACCCCAACCGCCATAGTAGGGATAGTCGTAGCCGTATCCATAACCGCGACCGTATCCACGGCCGTAGCCGCGGCCAGTGCCACCGCCGCTCATGCCGAAGTTGAAGTCGCCGTAGCCGTCACCGAACATGTCGCTGAAGACATCGCCGAGTCCCGAGCCGTAGCCGGGGCCGTAGCCGCCGTAGCCGGGCCCCCACCAAGCGGAAGCGGAAGCGGAAGCGCCCAGAAGGGCGGCGATGGCAGCAGCGGTAGCAAGCTTTTTCATTTTGATTTCTCCGGTCGATTTATGTGTTGGGCAGCAAGCGTGGATGCCTTATCAACAACCACGTGGGACATTATATTAGCACTTAATGAAATAGGAAATAATTAATCGCGATCGCCAAGCGATGTTCCATTTTCAATATCTATCGTGAAACCCGCCCCGCCTCGTTCAGGCGATGCGCGACCGCGACCAGATCCGCCCAGACCTTCGCCTTCTGCTCGGGCGAACGGAGCAGATAGGCGGGGTGATAGGTCACACGCAGCGGCACCTTCTCGCCGCCGAGCTCGAACCACCGCCCCCTGAGGGTACCCACAGGCGCATCCGTCTCCAGGAGATGTTGAGCCGCAACGCGCCCAACGCAGAGAATGAGACGCGGACCAGTCAAGCTGATCTGTCGCATCAGATACGCCTCGCACCGTTCGGCCTCTTCTCGGCGCGGGTCGCGATTCCCTGGTGGGCGACACTTGAGCACATTGGCGATATAGGCCTGCTCGCGCGCGAGGCCGATGGCAGAGAGCATTCGATTCAGCAACTGGCCGGCGCGACCGACGAAGGGTTCCCCCGCGCGATCCTCCTCGGCGCCGGGTGCCTCTCCGACGATCATGAGATCGGCAGCGCGATTGCCAACCCCGAAGACAGTCTGCGTGCGAGTCTCGCAGAGTGGGCAGCCACGACAGCCGGCCACCGCCATCTCGAGTGCCCGCCAATCCATCGCTGCGATGTCGCCGGACGTCCAACCCTCCAGCGGCTGCGCATCCGGTCCGCCGCGCGCGATCGGCCAATCGGTCGCCGGGACCGACACGGGTCGCCGAGGCTCTCCGAGCCGCGCGACGCTCGAAGCCGGCTCGGCCACCGACGATGCGCGGCGCGCAACGACCAACCTCTCCTCTGGGCAGCGCCGGACCCAGACATCGATGCCTATCGCATCGAGGTATCCCAGACGTCGCCGCTCGTCCATCGCCAACCGCTCAGACGTCGCCGGTCTGAGGATGCGCCCGCGCAACGGGCTGAAGAATCTTGTTGCAGGCGTTGATGTAGGCCTTGGCGGAAGCGATCACGATATCGGTATCGGCACCTTGACCGTTGACGATCCGTCCCCCGCGCTCCAACCTGACCGTGACCTCGCCCTGTGCATCCGTGCCGCTGGTGATCGCATTGACCGAATAAAGCTTCAGCGCCGTCTCGCTCTCCACGATCGACTCGATCGCCTTGAAGGTCGCATCCACCGGCCCGCCACCGATCGCGGTCGCACTCCGTTCCTCGCCATCGAAGGCGAGGACCAGATCGGCGAGCGGTGTCTCGCCGGTCTCCGAGCAGACCCGCAGAGAGACCAGCTTCACCCGCTCATTGGACGCATCCAGGGTTGCATCCGTCACCAACGCCTGAAGGTCTTCGTCGAAGATGTCGTGCTTCTTGTCCGCGAGCTCCTTGAACCGCGAGAAGGCGGCGTTGAGCTCTTCCTCCGAACCCATCACAACCCCCAGTTCCTGGAGACGGGTGCGAAAGGCATTGCGACCCGAATGCTTGCCGAGCACCATGCGGCTCGCATTCCAGCCCACGTCCTCCGCACGCATGATCTCGTAGGTTTCACGGCTCTTGAGAACGCCGTCCTGGTGAATCCCGGACTCATGAGCAAATGCATTGGCGCCGACAACGGCCTTGTTCGGCTGCACCGCGAAACCGGTGATCCCCGCCACCAGACGAGAGCAGCTCATGATTTGCGTGGTGTCGAGTCGGGTCTTGCAGTCGAATAGATCCTGACGCGTGCGCACCGCCATGACGATCTCTTCGAGCGCGGCATTGCCGGCCCGCTCGCCCAGGCCATTGATCGTGCATTCGACCTGACGTGCGCCGTTCCGGACCGCCGCCAGTGAGTTCGCCACCGCAAGGCCAAGGTCGTTGTGACAATGGACCGAGAACACGGCGTGATCGGCGTTTGGGACGCGTTCGCGCAAGGCTGCGATCAGACTGCCGAATTGATCAGGGATACTGTAGCCGACGGTGTCTGGGATGTTGACGGTTCCCGCACCCGCGGCGATGACCGCCTCCAAGACACGGCAGAGAAAATCGATCTCAGAGCGACCCGCGTCCTCGGGCGAAAACTCGACGTCGTCGGTATAGCGGCGCGCCCGCTGGACCGCATGCACGGCCTGCGCGAGCACTTGATCGGGCGTCATCCGCAGCTTCTTCTCCATGTGGATCGGCGAGGTGGCGATGAAGGTGTGGATGCGTCCGGCTGCAGCCCCCGCAATCGCCTCGCCGGCCCGGTCGATGTCCTTGTCCAGCGCACGTGCCAGCCCGCAGACACGGCTCTCCTTGACCGTCTCGGCCACCGCCTTGACCGCGTCGAAGTCACCCGGACTCGCGATGGGAAAGCCCGCCTCAATGACGTCCACACGCAGGCGCTCCAGGGCCTTGGCGATCCGCACCTTCTCATCACGGGTCATCGATGCCCCTGGGCTCTGCTCGCCGTCCCGGAGGGTGGTGTCGAAAATGATCAGGTGGTCTGTTGCGCTCATGGATGCCCTCTGGATTGACGAGGATGCCGGGACGATCGTGCCTGCTCTCCTGCAGGGCATTGTAGGCGATTCGCGCATGGAGGCCGTTTCGGGGTGCCGCTGCTGCGGCTCGCCTTCGGTAGGCTCTACGACGAGTATATCGGTGAGAGCGAAAAAAACCTCCGCGAGGCACTCGCCACGGCGGATGTCCTGTCACCCTGCGTCCTCTGGAGCGATCGGATCGAGAGCACGCAACCCCTTTCGGTGATCATGCATGAGCAGCTGAATGCGCTGCGGGCCTGGGCCGTCGGACGCGAGTTGCAGGCACACGGGTCCGAAGACGCGGATCAGACCAGGCCGCGCAGGTCAGGGCGAAAGGGGGAGAGTCAGGTGCCGCGGCCAGGTGCAAACGAATCCAACCGGGCCGCGCCGCAAACCCGAGCGCAGAGCGCCCAGCGCCCCGCGTAACAGGGCTCGACAGCCCGCCGCTGGACGGTACGGTGCAATGGCACCTGAAAGCCCATAGATCGCGCCAGGAAGGGGGATCATCGTCTGAAACTCCGCTGAGGCGCTGCGATGGAATACAAGGATTACTATAAGACCCTTGGTGTGGCGCGGGATGCCACCCAGGACGAGATCAAGCGGGCCTATCGGCGGCTGGCGCGCAAGTTCCACCCCGATGTCAGCACGGAGCCGAACGCCGAGGCCAGGTTCAAGGAGATCAACGAGGCCAATGAGGTCCTTCGCGATCCGGAGAAGCGCGCCGCCTACGACGCGCTCGGCGGCAACTGGCGTGCCGGGCAGGATTTTCGACCACCGCCCGGATCCGGCGGGTTCCATCGCGAGTTCCACTTCGGCCCCGATGAGGCAGCCGAGTTCAGCGATTTCTTCGCCAGCATCTTCGGCCGCGAGCTCCACACCGGTGCCGACGATCATCGGCGCCGGCGCGGCCATGACCAGACCGTCCGGATCAGCATTGACCTGGAGGAGGCCTATCACGGCGGGACCCGCCAATTACGTCTGGATGTGCCGGAAATCGGAGCCGACGGACTGGTCACATCAAGGGCTCGGACGCTGAACGTCCGGATCCCCGCCGGCGTGACGCAAGGCCGCCAGATCCGGCTGGCCGGCCAGGGCGCCCCGGGCCTCAACGGCGGCCATCCCGGCGACCTCTATCTCGAGGTCGAGATCAGCCCCCATTGCATCTTCACACACGAAGGCAAGGACGTCCTGCTGCGACTGCCGATCGCCCCATGGGAGGCTGCCCTGGGCGCCACTGTCTCGGCACCAACGCTGGGCGGAACAGTGAAGCTGAAGGTTCCGGCGGGATCTCAGTCGGGACAGCGCCTGCGCTTAAAGGGCAGAGGCCTCCCGGGTAATCCTCCCGGGGATGAGCTGGTGATCCTCGAGATCGTCACCCCCCCGGCCAAGACGGATGCCGCAAAAGCGGTCTACCTCGACATGGCCGAGCGTCTACACTTCAACCCTAGAGCCCAACTGGGAGTCTGACCGATGACGCGGACCGAGACACGCATTGAAGGGATCGTGCTCGACGAGGGACTCACGGTGACCCTCTCCGAGCTCACCCAGCTGTGCGGCTCCAGCGGGCGCGCGGTGAGGCTGATGGTCACCGAGGGCTTGTTGAGACCGAAGGGCGAACGGCCGGAGGATTGGCGGTTCGACGGCTTCCAAGTGCGCCGCGCGCGGCGCGCCGTCCGCTTGCAGCGCGACCTCGAGCTGAACCTGGCGGGGACCGCCTTGGCCCTTGACCTCCTCGACGAGCTGGAATCCCTGCGGGAACGGCTCCGTATCCTCGAGCACCAAGTGGGACAGCGCCGCCGCGAGCTCCCATAATCCCGACGCAGAGGGCCCGCTTGCCGATGCCACCGCGCGCGCCCACCCCGGGGACCTGCCGGTCGAGGCTACCGGGAGCCGGCATTCTGGAACCCAGCCGGTCTCGCATGGCAACGGCAGCAGGAAAGGCCGCCGAGATCACCTCTCGGCTGGCGCCTTGACCCAGGCGGCTCTTGGTATCAGCTCGGACTGAATGGGCCCTGCGCACTCCCCCCGGATGAGCCGGTGGCAGGAATCAACCGCCATGGGGCGCCTGCCTATACGACTTGGGTTGCGAGTCTCGGCGGCGCGCACAGCGGTGCGATTCTCCAGCACGAGTATCCGTGGGAAGTCGCCGCACGCCGGGGCTTGATCAGGGCGAAGGGACGCGTGTGGGAATGGTGCGCCAACCCCTTCCATGCCTATCCTGATTTCCGCCCCTTCCCGCATGGCGGCACTTCAGAGGCCGGCTTCGTGCTCGGTCAAGGTGTCCTGCGCGGGGCATGCTCCACACCCGCAGCTCTCTGGGCCAGACCAGCTACCGATTCGGAGAAAAGCCCGAGACTCGCGAGATGTTTTCCGGTCTGCGATTGGTCTATCCACCCGCCTGATTGCGGCCCGTCATCGACTCTGAATAGCCTGACGATGAAGAGAACCGCATGGAGAGGTCGACCGCGGTCACATCCTTGGTGAGAGCACCGACCGAGATGCGGTCGACACCTGTCTCCGCAATCGCTCGAATGCTCTCAAGCGTGACACCGCCGGATGCCTCGAGGCAGGCGCGACCGCCGTTCAGGGTCACCGCTCGACGGAGATCTTCCAGAGTGAAGTTGTCGAGAAGGATCGATACCGCGCCCGCGTCCAAGGCAACCTTGAGTTGCTCGAGCGACTCCACCTCGATCTGAATGTCGACCTGGGCCCCGGCGCCCGTCGCCGCAGCCAGCGCCGCTGGGATCGAGCCCGCCGCAAGGATATGGTTCTCTTTAATCAGAATCGCGTCGAACAGCCCCATGCGGTGATTGTCGCAGCCACCGCAGGCCACGGCGTATTTCTGCTGGACGCGAAGACCTGGAAGGGTCTTACGGGTGTCCAATATGCGGACCGGAAGCCCCGCAACGGCAGCAGCGAAATTCCCGGCCCGCGTCGCCGTTCCCGAGAGGGTCTGAAGGTAGTTCAACGCGGTGCGTTCGCCAGTCAGCAGCGTCGCCGCCGAACCCTCGAGGATCGATAGACGCTGACCCGGCTGGATACGATCGCCGTCCGCCGCCTCCCAGTGGACCTGGACCAGCGGATCGAGGAGCCGAAACACCGCGTCAAACCAAGCGCAGCCGCACAGGATCGCCTGCTCACGGGTGATCAGCTCGGCACGCCCTCGGGCACCTGGCGCCAACAGGGCGGCAGTGAGATCACCCGAACCGACGTCCTCGCTCAATGCCGCTCGAACCTGCACCTCGATCAGCTCGACATCCGGCAGGTGGACAGCCCCGGCCGGGGGTTGCGGGCGCTTCCGAGGCTGTTCAGATTCAGACATCGAGGTTGCTCCAGCGAAGGCTCAGCCGATCAGTTGGACTCCGACTCCAGACTCGTCAAAAGCGCGCTCAGGGCCCGATCCGCGATCGGCGGCTGACCACCGGCCAATACGGTCACCCGACCCTGCTGAATCAGACCGGCGAGCTCCCCCCCGGTGAGGTGCGCGCGAATCCGGCCGGCGCGATCCACAAAGGCGAAATCATCTCGATCGGGGTGCCAGGCAGCCAGCTGGAGACGGACCCTTCCCCCGTCGTCACGCACCCAGTCGATCCAATCGCCCACTGCACAATCAGGCGAGGTGGCATCGGGGAGATCGGTCGCAGGCCCCTGGGTCGCGAGCTCCGCGCCCCTACCTGCCCCCTGGAGTACATCCAAATGAAGCGCCTGCAGCTCTTTGAACCAGGAGGCCATTTGACGCTGATCGCAGCCGACCTCCGACAGGCGCTGCCGCAAGGTTTCGAGCAGACCGGGGATCCGTTTGAGCAACTGGCGCCGCTCCTCGGCGTTGCCTTTCGCTCGAACGCTCCAGAGTAACCGATCGATCAACTCCAACGCATATTGCCACTCGCGGCTGCCCGGGCCATGAGTCCGATGGATCTGAAGCAGGACAAGTGACCAGCCCCGATTCAGAATCGTCTCGATGACCACCGGCACCCGGGCATAGGTCGCCAAGCGCTCGGCGATTGCAGCGGCGACAGTGGCCTGCTCGGGCGCAAGCCGCGCGCGATCGGGCTGAGTATCGAGCAGGCCGGCGGCCCGCGCCCGCGCCTGCTCGCGCGCGATGAAGGCTCGAAAATAGCGGTCCATGCGAGCGAACAGCCGGGTATCACCATCGAAATCGAGGACGAGTCGCTCGATGACGCGCTCGATCATGCCATAGAGGCTGTCGGGGCCTCGGCCGTCGTCTTCGCTCCAACCGACACCGGCCTCCCCGATGTCGTTGAGAAGGCGCCGCGCCGGGTGCTCCTGATCCGCAAAGAACGCTTTGTCGAGCAGCGCGAGCTTGGCAACCGGTATCTGCATTCGCGCGATCAGTGTCTTGATGGGATCCGGAAGCTCACTGCCTCCGAGCAGGTGCTCGAAGAAGAGAAAGACGAGGTCCAGGGTGTCCGCATCACGCTCTGCCAGGGTGCGGCGCGGCTCATCCCCGGTCGGCCCCGCGAGCGATGCGGACAATCGTTCACGCAGCTGGCTCTCAGCGCTCGGCGACCCGCCCGCGTCGACCGGTGTGACGTCCAGACTGTCCAACAAGGCCACCAGCTCGGCGGTCTGAATCACGACGCCGCGATTGGCCTCCGGGCGAACCGGCGGTCGCTGTCGCGCAAGCAGGCCTTGCAAGACATCGAACGGGATCGAAACAGCCTCAGGGATGGGTCCAGCGAGAACGGTTTCCCCCGGCGCGACAGCCTCGCCGGCGCCTGACGTCCGCGCGTCAGCGGCTCGATCAGGCGTCCCGAGCGTCGGCGCAGCCGGGGCTCGACTCGGCTCCCAATGACAGTCGGCCGCGCTCAAACAGCCGCAGTAGAAATCGCCCAGATGGTCCATCACATGCTTGTCGAAAAGCTTGTAAATGGCGAGCTTGATCGAAGGCTCCAACTCGGGAACCGCCTCCAATGCACCGCGAAACGCGCTGCACAGCGCGGAAGGCCCAAACGGATTCTCGGCAAGACCGACCTCGCTCCACCCCATCAAGCAGGCGATCAAACGATCGGTCTCGAGCAACTCTTTCCGGTATCGGGACTCCGCCTTCGAAACCAGGTTGTCGATGACGAGGATCTCTTCCAGCTCCGCATCCGCGACCAACGCAAGATCCCCGAATCCCAGTCTTGGCTCGAGCCGAGACTGATGTTCCCGGAGCCGGGAGACGAGGTCTGCGGCCCCCTGCTGGACCTGGCGCAGAAACTCGATCCGCAGACGATTGCATTGCTGTTGGAGGAGCTTCTGGGCATCGAAGTACACCCGATAGCTCAGATCATTCGTGGATCTGTCCGCAAGATTGTAGAGCGCCTCGTCGAGCTTCCCGAACAGGGTCTCCCACAAAGGTGGCAGAAGGTCACGGAGCAAGCGGATACAATCCGCCGCGAAACGCCTCGGCGCAGAGAAGGAATGCTCCTTGGACGAACGGAAGGAGTTGATGGGATGGGACTCGACCAATGGGATCTCGACGCCGGTTGCCGGTCATGCCACCATCCGCGACCAGAGAGCGTGGTCCGGACCGGACCTTTGGAACGTGGTGGAGTTTGTCGTCGAGATGGTAAGCAATGCACGGACCGGTGTCACCATCTATCGGGCGGATCTCGAGGAAGAAGACACGAGTCGGCGGGCAGGCATCCATGATCATCACACCTAAGCGAACGACACCGGCCGCTGCGCAGAGACTCGGCACTGGGCATCAGCAATGCCACACGCGCGAGGCTGGGGTCGATATCGAAGGCTGGCTAACTGGAGCTGAGCGCCGGCCCTCGCCGAACCATGACCCTCGCCCGCCGGGCACGGGCATCGATCTGTTGGTCATCCACAATATCAGCCTGCCGCCGGGAAACTTCTCGGGTGATTGGATCGACGACCTCTTTCTCAACCGGCTCGACGCGGGCGCGCACCCTTATTTTCACCACATTGCGGGGCAGCGCGTCTCGGCCCACCTGTTGATCAGACGCGACGGGAGACTCTTTCAGTACGTCGCATTCGAGCGACGTGCCTGGCACGCCGGGGCCTCCCGATTCGCGGGGCGGGATCGCTGCAACGACTTTTCGATCGGGATCGAGCTGGAAGGAACGGACGACGCGCCTTTTGCCGAGGCGCAATACGAACGTCTCGCCGAATGCACGATTCACATCATGCATCGCTATCGCGGGATTACCGAAGAGCGGATCGCCGGACACAGCGAGATTGCCCCAGGTCGCAAAACCGACCCGGGGCCAGCTTTCGATTGGTTACGGTATCGGGAGTCGATTCGCGGATCGGCCTTGTTCTAACCGGCACGGGCCAGTGCCAACTCGGTCTGCGCCACCTCCAGCGATTGTGGATACGCGTCGGTCCAGCGCAGCAGCTCCAAGCGTCCGTCATGGTGCTCGACCAAGGCGGTGCAGCTCTCCACCCAGTCTCCGCAGTTGCAGTAGGCAACCCCCTCGATCTCACGCATCTCCGCGTGGTGGATATGCCCGCAGATCATGCCGTCGACCTGCCGCCGCCCCGCCTCATCGGCGACCGCCGCCTCGAAGCTGCCGATGTAGCTGACGGCATTCTTGACCTTGTATTTCAGGTATCCGGCGAGCGACCAGTACTTGAGACCAAGCAGACTGCGGATGCGGCTGATGTGCCCATTCAACACGAGCAGGTTGTCGTAGATGCGGGAGCCAATCTTGGCAAGCCACCTGCCATTCTGAACGACAGCGTCAAATGCGTCGCCATGCATGACCAGGAAGCGTCGCCCGTCGGCCGTGGTATGGATGACCTCTTCGCGAACGGCGACATTGCCGAAGTCGGCGCCAAGATGAGTACGGAAGACCTCGTCGTGATTGCCTGGAGTATAGATGACCTCAGTGCCTCTCCTGGCCTTATCGAGGACCTCGCGAACGACCTGATTATGCGCCTCCGGCCAGTAGACACCGTTTTTCATGGCCCAAACGTCAACAATGTCGCCAACGAGATAGAGTTGCTTGCATTCAGTCGATTGGAGAAAGTCGAGCACGAGGGAGGCCTGACAGCCCCGAAAACCCAAATGAATGTCCGAGATAAAGATGCTCCGGTACTTCAGGGGGCTCATGCGTTTGATGTACGTCATCGCATTACCGGCCTCAAGTGCTGAGATTCCGGCTATGTTCCCGGACCTCCATTGCCGCTGTATTGACGAAACGTGAAGATGCGATGAATTTCGAGCCGGGGTACGACCTGACGCGTCGTGGAATCCGGGAGGTGCGCGAATCCTGTGACCCAGGTCCGGCCAGTCCCGGGATCCGCTGGGGACCCAGGCAGGCCGATCGCGAAAGATGGTCCAGAGCGCCATCAGGCCCGCACGGACAGCGAACTGGATGGCGAAGAACGCCGCCGCTGACCCGTTCGACGCGATCTTGAGCAAGCCGATGGCGGTTCATCGACTGCTGGATCTGCTCGGGGAAACCCGCCCGAGCAGACCAGACTTGGCGAGCGAAATGAGGCACACTTTGGGCGCGGCGACTCTGCCGCCTTCATCGGAGAATAGGACATGCTGAAACGGGGATTTCTCGGATTGGCCTTGCTGGCGGTTGCCGCTGCGGCCCCTGCGCTCGACGGTGAGGGCATGGTGATCACGACCAGCCGTCACAGTGTCCCGGAGACCGCTGATCGCGCCGCGGCAGCGATCGCCGAGCATGGTCTGGGCGTCTTCGCGCGCATTGACCACGCGGAAGGCGCACTGAAAGCGGGGTTGGACTTGGCGCCGACGGAGCTGCTGATCTTCGGCAACCCGACGGCGGGAACCCGGCTCATGCACTGCGGAGCGACGGTCGCCATCGATCTCCCCCTGAAGCTGCTCGTTTGGCGGGGCCCCGAGGGCATCACCCAGGTCGCCTACAACGACCCTGCCTGGCTCAGTGACAGACATGGCCTCGAGGAATGTGCAGCCGTCCTCGCGAACGTCGAAAAGGCACTGTCCGAAATCGCGGCAGCGGCCGGCGATTAGATGATCCAGGCTGAAAGATTCCCGCGAGGCGGAGGGTCTGAGCTGCTGAGACCGTCCGGGGTCTGGGCGACCGTGCGCCGTGGCGACAACCCGATCGTCGCGCCGGCCCTGGAAATCGGCCCGGATTGCCATCACTACTGGGGCGGTGCGGTGCGATACCATCGGCCCAGTGCCCTGAGACCGGACCTGCCATGAGCTTTCTCTCATCAATCGACCGAGGACAATGCGAATGACGAAAAAGGCCATCACCCCCGCTGCCGCCCTGGTTGGGGCTGCCCTTGTCGGCAGCCTGGGCACCTTGAACGGCGCTGAAGCTGGCACCAACCCCTTCGTCGCCCAGACGCTGGATGCCGGCTACATGCAGATCGCCGAAGGAGATACGGAAGGGAAGTGCGGCGAGGGCAAGTGCGGTGAAGACAAGGGGTCGGAAGGGAAGTGCGGGTCGGACAAAGAAAAGGAAGGGAAGTGCGGCAGCACGTCCTGACCCTCCGCCGTCCAGGGCCATGAACCAGGCTCGTTATCCGGTTCATGGCGCCGGCCTCGGCCTGCGGCGGTCCTTTTTGGGCGCCCTTGCCGAGCGGCCTCCGGCACAGGTGGATTTCTATGAGATCGCCCCGGAGAACTGGATCGGCATGGGCGGCGTGAACGCACGCCGCCTGCGTTCCTTGACCGAGACCCAGCCGTTTGTCTGCCATGGGCTCTCGCTCTCGATCGGGGGTCCGATGCCGCTCGATCTGCGCCTCGTGACAGAGGTCAAGCGGTTCTTGGATACGCACGGGATCCGCGCCTACACGGAGCACTTGAGCTATTGCTCGGATGACGGCCACCTCTACGATCTCTTGCCCATTCCCTTCACCGAAGAGGCTGTGCGGCACGTCGCCGGCCGCGTGCGTCAGGTGCAGGAGATCCTGGAGCGGCGGATCGCGCTGGAGAATGTCTCCTACTATGGCGCGCCGGGACAGGAGATGTCTGAGATCGACTTCATCAATGCAGTCATCGACGAGGCAGACTGCGACCTCCTCCTCGACCTGAACAACACCTATGTCAACAGCATCAACCACGGCTACGATCCCGAGGCCTTCCTGGCCGCGCTGCCCGGAGAACGGATCTGCTATGCGCACATCGCGGGCCACTATGAGGAAGCGAAGGACCTGCGGGTCGATACGCACGGCGCGGATGTGATCGACCCGGTCTGGGGGCTCCTGGACCTTGCCTATCAGCGGTTCGGAGTCTTCCCCACGCTCCTGGAGCGTGACTTCAACATCCCCCCACTGGACCAGTTGCTTCAGGAGGTCGATCAGATACAGCGGATCCAGCACACCTGTGTGGCGCGGTCCGAGAGGCGTCTGACCCATGGTTGAGCAGCCCGAGTTCATCAGTCGGCAGCTCGCCTTCGCCGCCCATCTGCGCGATCCGAGTCGTGTGCCGGGACCGGATGATGTCGAGGATCGCCGCACGGCGATCTATCGCGACCTGGTCTTCAGGAACGTCTCGTCCTTGCTCGCTGGAAGCTTCCCGGTCCTTCACCGGACCCTCCCCGAGGAGCATTGGAACGATCTGGTCAGAGACTTCTTTGTTCGTCATCGTGCGAAGACACCGCTCTTTCTGGAGCTTGCGCAGGAGTTTCTCGACTTTCTCCAGACTGCCCGCGCGGACGATCCGCGGGACCCGCCGTTCCTGTTGGAGCTGGCGCATTACGAGTGGGTGGAGCTGGCGCTTCAGATCAGCGATGAGGCGCCCGATCCGGCGCGCATCGACCCGGAGGGCGACCTGACCGCGGGTCGCCCAGTGATCTCCCCGCTGGCCTGGCATCTGACCTACCGCTTCCCGGTCCACCGCCTTGGTCCGGATCTGCAGCCCGCGACGCCCCCGCCCGAACCGACCCAACTACTGGTCTATCGTGGGTGGGACGACAGGATCCAGTTCCTGGAGATCAATGCCGTCACCCAGCGACTGCTGATCCTGCTTGAGGAGGATCCACCGCGGTCGGGGCGTCAAGTCTTGCTGCGGATCGCCGCGGAGCTTGGTCATCCCGAACCCGACCAGGTGGTCACATTCGGATCGGAGCTGATGGAGGGTCTGCGCGCCAAGGGTATCCTGCTCGGGACCGAACGCGGATCCACAATCTGATCGTCGGATCCGCGCCATCCCTGTCAGGAAGATCCGCGTCCCACCGAAGGTCGAGACAGCGCGCCACGTGACATAGTGTCTTTCGATCATCGTCGGCCTGCGGGCCGAGATCTCGCGCAGTTTGTGTCCGAGCGGCCCAGTGACAGTCATCAGCATCCTTCCAGTTCAAGCGCCAAGCCCCTCATGAACGGCCTCGGCACGACGCAGGACCCCTATCTGCAGGCCTTTCGCGGCAGCTTCACCTCCGCCTTGCGCTGGCATCAGCTCGACGACCTCTGGGCGCGAATCCTCGAGCACGCCGATGCCGGATGGTTTCTCTATGCCGTCGGCGAGCCGCCGCCGATGGTTGCAGCAGACGCGGAGCGCGTCAGGAACTTCATCGCCGAGATCGACCGGCTCCTGCGGGCAGAGCATCGCGAGGACTATTGCGGAATCGTCTACGCCAACGACCTGCGCGCACCGACCTTCATCAAGATCTATGATCCGGGCAATCTCGGGGTAGTCTGCGGTTTCAGCGACGAGCCGCCCTTGCCGGGCTGGGTGATGAGCCTGATCCCGCCGGTCGACCTGCCAAGCACGCGTCCGCTACCGAAGAGCCGGCGCCGTTGGTGGAAGAGGCTCCTTGGTTAACCGCATCCAGTGTGGAGATGCGGTGTCTTCGTCCGGGTGCCAACCGCGGATGAACCCACGAACGCCGCAGACGCTGTCAAGTCTCTTCATGCTTCCGAGGCCGTGAGGCTTTGTCTCGCCGCGTCGATCCCGGCCGACTGTCGTTGGTGGCGTCACAGCGGATGGTCGAACCTCAAGAGGCAACATGATGGCCACCAAACAGACGTTCTCGATCCTGGTCGACGACCGCGAGGCAACCGAGACCGTGGCGAAGGCCCTGCGGCAACATCCGGAATTCCGGATCAAAGTCGAGCGGCTCCCGGTTGGCGACTTCCTGGTCGACGACGCCCTCCTCTTCGAGCGCAAGACGTTGCTGGATCTCACTCGCTCGATCAAGGACGGGCGTCTCTTCGGGCAGGGTGAACGTCTCGCGAATGCCGCGCCGCGCGGTGCCCTGATCCTCGAAGGCACCGCGCGGGGACTGGCCGAGAGCCGGATGCGACGTGAGGCAATCCAGGGTGCGCTGGTAACGCTCACGCTTTTCTTCGGTCTACCGCTGCTCCGATCACGGGATCCGGAGGAGACAGCGCGGCTGATGCTCTTCGCCGCACGCCAGGGACGCGCGTTCGCCCTGGGAGCGCGGCCTCGGCCCGGCAAGCGACCGCGCGGGAAGTTGCGTCTCCAGAGCCACGTCCTTCAAGGGTTGCCCGGAATCGGACCCGAACGGGCGAAGCGACTGCTCGCGCATTTCGGCAGTGTCGAGGCGGTGATCGCGGCGGAGGCCGATGTCCTGACCGACGTGCCCGGGATCGGGAAAGCCGTCGCGGAGATCATCCGCTGGACGGTCCGGGAGCACCCGGCGGTCTATCACGGCTGACCCGCGTCCGGCATGACATGCGCTCTGCTCGCGTTGGCGAGGCCGCGCACGAACCGACGGATGTCCCAGCAAGCGCTGGCTTAGGTCTCTGATTTCCGGATCCAGGATGATCGACTTCGGTCCCGTCAACTGGGTATATACTGCTGGCTTTTCTCGGCTTGGAGCAGAGCGATGTCGCAAGGCGCGGTCAAGAAGGTGGTGTTGGCCTACTCCGGAGGGCTGGATACCTCGGTGATCCTCAAATGGCTGCAGGAGAAATATCAATGCGAGGTCGTGACCTTCACGGCCGACATCGGCCAGGGCGAA
This sequence comes from Thiocapsa sp., assembly GCF_022340925.1. Classification (GTDB taxonomy): domain Bacteria; phylum Pseudomonadota; class Gammaproteobacteria; order Chromatiales; family Chromatiaceae; genus Thiocapsa. Next base: position 69,984 of record NZ_JAJDNA010000100.1, on the reverse strand, counting down.
GAGCTTGAGCCGGCACGCGCGAAGGCCGAGGCGGCAGGGGTGAAGGAGATCTATATTGACGATCTGCGCGAGGAATTCGTCCGCGACTTCGTTTACCCCATGTTCCGCGCCAACGCCATCTACGAGGGCGAGTATCTGCTCGGCACCTCGATCGCTCGACCGCTGATCGCCAAGCGCCTGATCGAGATCGCCGCCGAGACGGGGGCCGACGCCATCGCCCATGGCGCCACCGGCAAGGGCAACGACCAGGTCCGCTTCGAGCTGACCGCCTATGCGCTCAATCCGGACATCAAGATCATCGCCCCCTGGCGCGAGTGGGATCTGCTGTCGCGCGAGCGACTGATGGACTATGCGGCGAGCCGCGGGATCGCGGTCGAGATGAAGCGTGAGGGCACCAAGTCGCCCTACTCGATGGACGCTAACCTCCTGCACATCTCATACGAGGGCGACGACCTGGAGGATCCCTGGGTCGAGCCGGGCGCCGACATGTGGCGCTGGAGCGTCACCCCGGAGGAGGCACCGGATCGGGCGACCCCGATCGAGCTGATGTTCGAGCGGGGCGACTGTGTCGGGATCGACGGCCGGTGCATGACCCCGGCCGGTGTCCTGGCGGAGCTCAACCGCATCGGCGGGGCCAACGGCATCGGGCGCAGCGATATCGTGGAGAACCGCTATGTCGGGATGAAATCGCGCGGGTGCTACGAGACCCCTGGCGGCACCATACTGCTCAAGGCCCATCGCGCGATGGAGTCCTTGACGCTGGACCGCGAGGCGGGGCACCTGAAGGACGAGCTGATGCCGCGCTACGCGAGCCTGATCTATAACGGTTACTGGTTCTCGCCGGAACGGCGCATGCTCCAGGCCGCAATCGACGCGACCCAGGATGTGGTGAACGGCGTGGTGCGCCTGCGGCTCTACAAGGGCAATGTCATGGTGGTCGGGCGCAAGTCAGAGACCGACAGCCTCTTCGACGCCTCCATCGCGACCTTCGAGGAAGACGCGGGGGCCTATGATCAAAAGGACGCGACCGGATTCATCCGGCTCAACGCCCTGCGACTGAGGGTAGCCGGACGCAAGCGCAGGTAGAAGCCAGCGGCGAGTCCCGCAAGTCACGCGCGACAGTGCGCCCTCGCAAGCGCGAACCAACCTGAACGCGCCTTCGGGCAGGGGCAGATCATCCTGTAAACCGCGGGTGGGCAGGCACGGCGCCTCCGGCGGCGGCCGAGCGACGCCCCCGGCCGAACCCTTTGTGCTTGAGCTCGACACCGGTCAGTCCGGCAGGATCCGCAGCAAGGCCCCGTTTGGGGCATCGGTCAGGACATAGAGATAGCCGTCCGGCCCCTGGCGAACATCACGCACGCGGTTTTCGATGGTGAGCTTCTGCTCGTCAATCACCCGCGCCCCATCCAGGACGATCCGCCGGACCTGACCGAACACCAGGGCACCGCTGAAGAGGTTTCCCCGCCAGTCGGGATAGCGATCACCCGTATAGAAGGCGAGCCCGCTCGGCGCCTTCGAGGGCGTCCAGTTGATCAGCGGATCTTGCACGTCCGGTCGACTGGTCACATCCGACACCGGCGGACCCCAGTATTCGCGGCTGTAGGTGACCTCGGGCCAGCCGTAGTTCTTTCCTGCCTCGATCAGATTGAGCTCGTCGCCGCCGCGCGAGCCGTGCTCATTGGCCCAGACGCGTCCGCTCGCCGGGTCGCGCGTCAGGCCCTGGATGTTGCGATGGCCGTAACTGTAGATCTCAGGACGTGCACCTTCACGACCGGTGAAAGGATTGCCGGGGTGCGGACGCCCGTCTTCCGTTAGCCGCAAGACCTTGCCGAAATGGGTCTCGAGCCGCTGTGCCTGATCACGAACATCGCGGCCCGCAAACGCGATCGGTGGATTGCCGCCGTCACCGATGCTCATCACCAGACTCTGGTCCGGCAGCCAGACCAGCCGCGACCCGAAATGCTGGCCGCCGCTCTTGGCATCGGCGTTCGTAAAGATCACCTCGACGTCCACGAGCCGAGTGCCGTCGAGCCGTCCGCGTGCCAGCGCGGTGCGGTTCGCGTCCGGGGTCCCGGACGCGAAGGTCAGATAGACCCAGCGGGAGCGATCGAAGTCCGGATGCAAGGCGACGTCCAACAGTCCACCCTGCCCATGGACCAGGATGGGCGGCAGACCGGCGATCGGCTCAGGCACCAAGATGCCATCGCGCAGCATCCGCAGGCGCCCCGGGCGCTCGGTGATGAGCGCCGATCCGTCGGGCAGCCAGGCGATCGACCAGGGGTGCTCGAGCCCGTCCACCACCACCTCGGCCCTCCAGCCCTCCGCCTCGGGCACATCCGCAGTGGGTTTGACAGGCCCACCGACGGGCATGGCATTGGAGAGCAGAACCAGGAGCAGCGCGGCAAGACCCACCAAAATAGCACGGCGGATCACGTGGCCGCCCCCGGCACCGGCGCCACGGATCCCTCCTCATTCACGCCTTCGGGAAGCTCAGATGGCAGCTCGCCGCGGGACTTCAGCGCCTCGAAGGGGTCAGGCCCACCGCGTGCGTATCCCGCCCCCTTCAGCCTGTCGAGATAGTCGAGCCACAAGGGCTGCCAGGCCCGACCCAGCTTGTAGAGATACTGCCAGTCATAGAGACCCGAGTTGTGACCGTCATCGAAGAAGATCTTGAGCGCGTAATTCCCGACCTGCTGGAGGTCCGTGATCGTGACCGACTCCTTCTTGACCTGGAGCTTGGCCGTGGCGGGCGAGTGGCCGCGAACCTCGGCCGACGGGGAATAGACCCGCAGATACTCGCACGGCAACCTGAATCGCGCCCCGTCGTCGAAGGCGATCTCGAGGATCCGGGACTGCTGATGCAGGTTGATCTCGATCGGTAAAGCGCGTGGTTCCATACGTCTGACCTCAAAGCGGGGTTCGCATTGATGCGATCGACAGTCTGCCCGGAGCACACTCCTGAGCTGAAAAGGCACTCCGGACGCAGCGGATCGTGACCCCGGGGGAACTCAACCCATCTTTCCCCCGGGGTCCGCGGCAACGGCCTCAGATGCCTTGGGTCGTTCGGGCCGGTGCAGCTCAGATGGCCGTCGTCGGATGATCAAGTCGTGGCCCCCAAGGCCACGGCGCGCTCCCGACGTGCGGCGAGCTCGGCCCCATCGGCAGCGGGACGGGTCTGCTCTGGCCACCCCGCACTGTGCCGCTGAATGATCCCGGCGAGCATCTCGATGTGGGCGGGACTGTCATTGAGACAATGGACGTAGCTGAAGCGCTCGCCGCCGGCGCCCAGGAAATAACCCCGATTCTCTGCGTCGATTTCTTCGATGGTCTCGAGGCAGTCGGCCGAGAAGCCGGGTGAGAGGACCTGGACCGAGCGCACCCCCTCCGCCGCCCACGCCTTGAGGGTCTCGTCCGTGTAGGGCTGGAGCCACTCCTTGAATCCAACCCGTGACTGGAAGGCCAGTGCCCAACGCTCGGGCGCCAGACCGAGTCGCTCGGTGGCCAGGCGCGCCGTCTTCTGGCACTGGCAGAAGTAGGGATCGCCCTGGTCGAAGTAGTCCTTCGGGATGCCATGGAACGAAAACAGCAGGCGCTCGGCCTCACCCTGCGCCGTCCAGTGGTTGCGGATGCTCTCGACGATCGCCTCGATGTAGCGCGGCTCGTCGTGATACTGACTGATGAATCTGACCTCTGGGATCCAGCGCCAGCGTGAGAGCTCCCGCGTCACCGCATCGAAGACCGAGGCCGTCGTGGACCCCGAGTATTGCGGATAGAGCGGGAAGACCAGCAGTCGACGCGCGTTCGCCCGGCGGAGCTCGGCGAGCGCCGAAGGGATGGATGGGTTGCCGTAGCGCATCCCCAACGCGACTTTGACCGATCCGACGCAGTCCTCGCTCAGACGGGCTTGCAGTGCGGCGGACTGGCGCTTGGCGATGCTCAGGAGTGGAGAGCCATCCTGGCCCCACACCGCCTGATACGCCTTTGCTGACCGGGCGGGGCGCACGCGTAAGATCACCGCATGGAGGATCGGCAGCCAGAGCGCCCTTGGCAGCTCGACGACGCGGGGGTCGGACAGAAACTCGGCCAGATAGCGGCGAACGGCCGGCACGGTGGGCATCTCGGGCGTGCCCAGGTTGACGAGCAGGACCCCCAGACATTCCGGGGCATCATGGCGAAAATCAGGTGTGCCTACGAATGTCATGACTCCGTCTCGGCTTTGGAGTGGACCCGCTCGGCCGGAGGAATCATGCTCAGGCGCCGCTGCGGAAACCATTTTGTGCCCGGATGGGGCGAGCTGCGGCCTCCATGTCCAGGCGCTCAACCACCTCGACATGGTGGCGACGACCGCTGCCATCGCGTTCCGGCACGCCTCATCCCGTAACAGACGGTGTCGGGAGCGAGGACCACCCGGGACGTCTCAGGGTTCCGCCTGCGCCGCGAGTTGCGCATAAAGCGCGCGGTAACGCAGCGGATCCGGGTTCCCGAAGAGCGGATCCTCGACCGTCGGGGCCATGACCTCGAGCTCCGTCCAGTCGCCGGCCGACAGGCGGGCGAGCGCGATCGGGAAGGCCTCCTCGTCCTCGAGCCGCATATGGCTGCGCAGCGTGCTGATCAGCTCGCGTCCATGCGCCTCCACGTCCTCCCGCAATAGAACCTCCTCATGCAGGATGCCGTCGAGCGACTGGCGAAAGCGTTTGTTGAGCTGACCCAGCACCCTGTGCTGCCGCATCAGGACCTCGAAGACGTCATGTCGCTCGGAGCCCTTGTCCAAGATACGCTGAAAGATGAGGTCCTCGGTCGGGTGATGGACGATGTCGGAATAGCTGTCCATGTACTCGAGCATCTCACTCATGAGCTCATAGTCGGGCTCCGCGCCCTCGTGAAAACGGTCCAGCAACTCCTCGAACAGATCGAGCAGCCTTGCCAGACGGGCGTGATCCTGGCCGAGTCGGGTCATTACCGGAGGCATGTGACATCTCCTCGTTGCAGCGGTCCGCGTGCTGCCAGTATGACATCATTGCCACCGTTACCAAACGCCGGCCGGACTCGGTCACCGCTTCGCCGGGGCTGCCTTGTGCGCCTGCTCGCGACGCCGGGCAAGCCAACGCCAGACCCCGCCATCGGGTCCGGTCTCCCCCGTCCGGACATACCGCAGCACCCACGGGTTTCGCATCGTCCAGGTCATACATCGACTCGCCTCCGCACGGCCACAGCAGAGCAGGCGGTCGCCGGTGCGGATGCGCTCGGCCCCCTCAGGCAGCGGGCGACGCGCATCATTGTGAAGGCGCATGAGGACGATGACCGGCAATGACCTCTCGCGGGCCCGAGGATCGCATAACAGTTGCGCGATGGTGACGGCGGTACCGCGCCGATCCTCGTCGCAGAGCGCCGGCGCATCGACCTCGTCGACTCTGACCTCCCAGACATGGGGCGCCTCATCATCGACCAACGCCGCAATCCGGCTCACCAGCTCACAGGCCCAGTTATCCTCCTGGTAGCGGGCAAAGGTGAGGAACTCAGCGAGCAGCGGCGTGCCAAGACGCACCCGGATGCGCTCGGCAATGATGCGGCTCGGCAACATGACCACCTTCGCGCCGACTCGGTCAAACAGGATCTGGTTGTGCAGATGGTTCTCACGGGCCACCACGAAGAGGTCGGGATTCAGCTCCAGGGCGGTCATGATGATCGAGAGGTTGTCCGCGTCGTTGTCGGTTCCGGCGACCAGGCCGACGGCGTCCTGGATACCGGCCTGCTCCAGGGTGACCGCCTCGGTCCCGCGCCCATGCACGACGCCCTCTTTCGGGACGCCCGTCTTATGCGGAAGGGCTTCGATGACCGTCAGCGCCAGGTCCTGCTCGCTGAGGTATCGGTACATCGCCTTGCCGAATCGGCCGTACCCGCAGAGGACCCAACGACCTTTGGACGGCGGGTAGATCGGCTCTCCCAGCGGCTCGCCCTCGACCCCGGACAGCCAGTCGCCCAGCAGGGTCAGACAAGGGGCCTGGATCGCGATCGCCATGTCGAGGGCAAAGGTATCGAAAGGGTCATAGATATGATCGGTTCCAACCGAGGCCATGTTGGCCTCGATCTCATGTGAATCCGCCCGACAGATCACCTTAATCCTGGGATGCATCAGCTTAGCCGCGATCGCGATCTGCAGGTTGACCTCGTTGACGTTGGTCAAAGCGACGACACCCTTGCAGAGCGCGTGCTGCAGACCGGCGGCCTCGAGATTTGCGGGCTGGCACGCATCGGCGCACAGCGCCGGGACGTATTCGCGCTGATCGTCGAGCTTCAGCAGGTTCACCCGCTCCGGATCGATGTCGATGACCACGGCATGGTCGTGGCGATCGGTGAGGCTGCGCACCAGGGCGCCGCCGGTCTGGCCGTAGCCGCAGACGAGATAGAAGGGGTCGCGCAACCGCCGAACCCGCTTCCGGAAGCGACGTTCCGTGATCGCCCGTTGGAACGTCGAGTCTTGCAGCAGGGCAATCAGGGTCCCGACGGCATACACCCAAACCGCGACGGTGGCGAATACACAGAAGGCGACCCAGATCCGCTGAGCGTCGGTGAACTCGTTGGGCAGCTCGCCGAAACCGATGGTCGTCGACATGTAGCTGACGAAGTAGAAGGCGTGGAAGAAGCTCATGGGGACCGGGTCCCCCGCCGCGTCCCGCGCCGGGATCAAGACCATTCCCGCCATCGCCACCGCATACACACCGATCAATAACAGCAGCGGCACGCGCATGCGCCGCATGATGAGGTAGACGATGTTGTCCATGACCAGCTTCGCGAGGCGTGCCGCCCGAGCTTATCGGCGCAGCGTATAGGTCTCGATCACCAGGAGCACCACTGAGATGACATTGGCGATCATCGCACCCCCGCTGAGCGACACGATGCTCGCCGTGACGCTCGAGGTCACACCCCCTGTCGTGGCGTGCGCCGCGATCGCCCAGATCAACGAGGCGGTGACCAGCTGCAGGATCGCGACCAGGCTCGTCGCGAGCAAGAGGGCGCCCATGTGGGTGCGATCGCCGAACTTGAGCACCGTCGCGATCAGGTTGACCAGGACGACCGCAAACAGCTCCCAGGCATGGTGATGCTCAGGGTTGTCGATCTCGCCGATGAAAAAGCCGAAGTTCAGGGTCAAGGCCAAGACGATGAAAAAGCCAAAGACGACCTTCTCGGGATTCATGAACGGTCTCTCCTGGGATGATTTCGTGGGCTTCGCTCGTTGGAGAGCCTCCGGTCTCCAGCCGAATGAAGACGCCGATGGAGGCGCTCGTCAGGCCGCCGAGGGAGTGGTCTCGGCGGCTGTCCGCTCGGTCAGCGCGCGATGCATCACGATGTTGACCATCCGGACGGTGGCGCCGATGGCCGCGAAGACCTGGTTGGCATGCACCCCCCGCGTTCGGAGCTCGCCATGCGGGGTATCCCACGTGATGCTGCACTCGGTGAGCGCATCGGTGCGACCGCCCTTGGGGATGCGAATCTCGTAGTCGATCAAGGGCGGCAAGGCCAGACCCCGCTTCTTCACGATCTTGGCCAGCGCGTTGTTGAAGGCATCGAAACCGCCATTGCCGCTGCCCACAGCCGTGAAGACGTCCTCGGCAAGACGCAGCTTGATGCTGGCCATCGACTCGAGATCCAGGGTCGACGAGACCGAGCAGGCCAGCAGCTCGGCGTGATTGTAGTCCTTGCTTTCCAACACCTCGGCGATGATGAAGGGCAGGTCCTCGATGGTGATGCTCTTTTTTGAATCGCCGAGCTCGACGATCCGCCTCAGGACCTTGCCTTGATTTTCCTCCGACAGGGTGATGTCGAGACGCTCGAGATTCTTCGCCAGGGACGCCTTGCCGGCAAGCTTGCCCAAGGCGTAATTGCGCCGGCGGGCGAAGCGCTCCGGTGAGAGCCGGGTGTGATAGAGACTGCCTTTCCGGTCTCCGTCGGCATGGATACCTGCCGTCTGGGTGAACACATCGGCACCGATGATCGGGGCGTTGTCGGCGATCCGTTTGCCGGAGAAATACTCGACCAGCTCGCTGACGCGCGCCAAATGGGTCTCGTCGATGCCGACCTCCGCGCCGAGCTGGTCCCGCAGATTGACTGCAACCTCCGCCAGGGATGCGTTTCCGGCGCGCTCGCCAAGGCAGTTGACCGTGCAGTGCACGGCCGCCGCACCGGCCTGGGCAGCGGCGAGCACGTTCGCGGTCGCGAGCCCGTAGTCGTTGTGCGGGTGGAAATCGAACTTGAGGGTCGGAAAACGCCGCACCATGTCCGTAAAGGCGCAGAACACCCGCTCGGGTGTCATGACACCCAGGGTATCGGGCAACATGAAGTGGCCGATCCCGCAATCGGCGAGCCGTTCCACCAGCCCGAATACATACCCCGGATCGTCCCGATAGCCGTTGGACCAGTCTTCCAGATAGAGGTTGACCGCGAGACCCCGTCGCAGGGCGACGGCGATGGTCTCCCGGACGTCCGCGGCATGCTGATCCAGGGTCTTGCCGAGCTGACCCCGACAGTGCCGCTCGCTGCCCTTGGCGAGCAGATTGATGACCCCCCCGCCCGCCCCACGGATCCAATCGACGCTGCGCCCGCCGTCCACGAAACCCAGCACCTCGACCCGGCCCGCCAGACCGCGCTCCTCCGCCCAGCCGATGATCTGCGCCACCGCGTGCGCCTCGCCGGAGGAGACCCGCGCCGATGCGACCTCGATACGATCGACCCGCACGAGCTCGAGCAGGGCCTTGGCGATATTGACCTTTTCGTCCGGTGAGAAGGAGACCCCCTGCGTCTGCTCGCCATCGCGCAGGGTGGTATCCATGATGTCGACATGACGGCCTGGCTGTGTCATCTGGTGGATCTCGCGATCTGCATCGGCACTGTGGTGATCCGCGTCAGGCTGCATTCAAGGTGGACCGAATCAGCGCCTTGAGGGCATCGGCACTGGCGTCGAGCTCAACACAGCGTGCCGGCTGATCCATCAGGCCCTGCAGAGAGAGCGGCAAGGGGGCATCGTGTCCGATGGCCAAGCGGATGGCCTCATTGAACTTGGCCGGATGAGCAGTCGCGAGACACACCAGATTCCCCCTGGACCCACCCGCCTTGACACCCACTGCCGTATGCGGGCAGAGGATGTAGCCGCTCGCCGCGTAGGTCGCCTGGATCTGCTCTAGGGTTTCGGGATCGCTGACCGAGACGGCATCGAAATCGACTTTGACGCACGCATGACGAGTCGCATCCACCTGCAGGCGGCCGCTCCGCTGCAGGTCTTCTAGCAACCCCCGAACCGCATCCGCATCCCCGTCGTAGAGCAGGTAGAGGTACCGCTCGAAGTTGGATGCGATCTGGATGTCCATGGCTGGGCTGAGGGTCTGATGGACCTCGCCGACCTGATAAACCCCAGTGTGGACGAAACGCACCAGGATGTCGTTGCGATTGGTCGCGATGACCAGGCGGTCGATCGGCAGACCCATCCGCCTGGCAAGATAACCCGCAAAGACGTCCCCGAAATTGCCGGTCGGGACGGCAAAGCTCACGCGGCGAGCGGGATCACCCTTGCTGAGCTTCGCCCAAGCGTAGAAGTAGTAGACCATCTGGGCCAGTATCCTCGCCCAATTGATCGAGTTGACCGCACCCAGGCTGAACTCCGACTTGAACGGCAGGTCGTTGAACAAGGCCTTGACCAGCCGTTGGGCGTCATCGAAGCTGCCGCGCACGGCGATATTGTGGACGTTCGCATCGAGGACACTTGTCATCTGACGTTCCTGGATCGGCGAGATGCGTCCTCTGGGGTGGAGCATGAAGATGCTGATGTGCTCCTTGCCTCGAACCCCATAGATCGCGGCAGACCCGGTGTCCCCCGAGGTGGCGCCGCAGATGTTGAGCTCACCGCCGTCCCGAGCCAGGAGGTATTCGAACAGATTGCCCAGGAGCTGAAGGGCAACGTCCTTGAAGGCCGCGGTGGGCCCATGGAAGAGCTCAAGAACCCTGAGACCGGCGACCTCGACGAGGGGTGTCACCTGCGGATGCGAGAAGCAGGCATAGGCTCGTTCGATGAGCCCACGGAGGTCTTCCGGTGGGATCTCGTCGCCGACGAAGGGGCCCATGACCTCCAGGGCCAGGTCCTGGAAGCGCAAACCCGACCAGGCACGCAGCGTCGCCGGAGCGATGCGGGGCAGATGCTTCGGCACCAAGAGACCGCCGTCGGTGGCGAGACCCATCAGCACCGCCTCGGCGAAGCCGACCGGAGCGATCCCGCCGCGCGTGCTCACGTACTGCATATCGATTCCGACCCTTACGCCGATCCGCCACCTTAAACCGTTGGTGCAGGTTAAGAAACCCCGAGGCGCTTGGCAACCGGGATGCCGCAGCGCTTGGCGGGGCGGGCGAGAACCATGCCATCCGCCGAGCCGAACGACACCGGGGTCGTTGACAGCACGGCGCGGCGGGCCAGACAATGCTGAAGCTTTGCCCCGGGGATCCGTGGCGGGCAGCGCTCGAGGGTGCCGGAGACGCCTGCGTGGATGTCCCGGCTTCGCAACTCGACCAGGACGGGTTTGGGTTGCGCGACAGGTTGATTCGTTCAGCCGAATTACAACGATGCAGATCGACTGAGGGGGCAAGCATTCCGCCTGACGGCCCTGCCCGAAACACGGGTGCGGTCATCGCCCCGTCACCCCGACCCAAATACCAACTCGACAACACGGAGTGACTCGACCCATGACACCTGAAAAACGCGCGCAGTACTGGGGGGCGAACCTACGCCTTCTCACTGTCTTGTTGATCATCTGGTTCGCCGTCTCCTACGGACTCGGAATCCTGCTGGTGGAGCCGATGAACGCCTTTTCTCTCGGCGGCTACCCGCTCGGCTTCTGGTTCGCCCAGCAGGGCTCGATCTATGTCTTTGTCGCGCTGATCTTCATCTACGCGGCGTCGATGAACAGACTCGATAAGAAATTCGACGTCGGCGAGGAATAAAGGAGCGCACACCATGACTGCACTCGAGATCTGGACCTACGGTATCGTCGGGCTCACCTTCGCCACCTACATCGGGATCGCCATCTGGGCCCGTGCCAGGACCACCGGGGACTTCTATGTCGCCGGCGGCGGGGTGCACCCGGTTGCCAACGGCATGGCCACGGCTGCCGACTGGATGTCGGCGGCCTCCTTCATCTCCATGGCGGGGATGATCGCCTTCGGCGGCTACGGCGGATCGGTCTTCCTGATGGGCTGGACCGGCGGCTACGTCCTGCTGGCGCTCCTCCTGGCCCCCTACCTTCGCAAGTTCGGGAAGTTCACCGTGCCGGAGTTCATCGGCGACCGCTACTACTCCCAAACCGCACGCGTCGTGGCCGTCATCTGTCTGATCCTGGCCTCGGTGACCTATGTCATCGGCCAGATGACCGGTATCGGCGTCGCCTTCTCCCGATTCCTCGGCGTGTCCTACGAGATGGGCATCATCGTCGGCATGGGTATCGTCGCCATCTACGCCATCCTGGGCGGAATGAAAGGCATCACCTATACCCAGATCGCGCAATACGTGGTGCTGATCTTCGCCTACACGGTCCCGGCGGTCTTCATCTCCCTGAACCTCACGGGCAACCCCTTGCCGCAGATCGGTCTTGGCAGCGAATACGCGCGCGACGGCGTCGCCAGCGGCATGACCCTCCTGGGCAAGCTCGACCAGGTGGTGACCGACCTGGGCTTTAAGGAGTACACCACCCAGGTCATGGGCAGCTCGCTCAACATGTTCGTCTACACCCTGTCGTTGATGATCGGCACCGCCGGCCTCCCGCATGTCATCATCCGCTTCTTCACTGTCCCCAAGGTCAGAGACGCGCGCTACTCGGCCGGCTGGGCACTGGTCTTCATCGCGATCCTATACACCACCGCGCCCGCGGTCGGCGCCATGGCCCGGCTGAACCTCATGGACACCATCCAGATCGGCCCGGTCGGAAGCGAGACGGGCAACCTGGTCTATGACGAGCGTCCGGACTGGTTCAAGCGTTGGGAGACCACGGGACTCCTGAAGTTCGAGGACAAGAACAACGACGGCCGGATCCAGTACTACGACGATCAGAACGCGGAGTTTGCATCCAAGGCCGAGCAGGAGTGGGGTTGGAAGGGCAATGAGATGGTGACGGTCAACAACGACATCATGGTGCTGGCCAATCCCGAGATCGCGCAGCTGCCCGCGTGGGTGATCGCGCTGGTCGTGGCCGGCGGCCTCGCGGCCGCGCTTTCCACGGCGGCCGGTCTGCTGCTGGCGATCTCCTCGTCGATCTCGCATGACCTGCTCAAGGGCGTCTTCATACCCAAGATCTCGGAGAAGGCAGAGCTGCTCGCCGGGCGCCTGGCGATGATCGGCGCCATCGTTCTGGCCGGCTATCTGGGTCTGAATCCACCGGGATTCGCAGCGGGAACCGTTGCAATCGCGTTCGGTCTGGCGGCCTCGTCGATCTTCCCGGCGCTGATGATGGGCATCTTCGCGAAACGCATGAACTCGCTGGGCGCGGTCGCCGGTATGATCGCAGGCATCACCGTGACCCTGCTCTACGTGTTCCAGCACAAGGGCATCTTCTTCGTGAAAGGGACCGAGTTCCTGATGCCCGAGCTGGGCATGGGCCCGGACTGGTTCTTCGGCATCTCGCCGAACGCCTTCGGCGCGGTGGGCGCCTTGGTGAACTTCGTCGTCGCCGCCGTGGTGTCCAAGCTGGCTGCACCGCCCCCGGAGCACATCCAGCACTTGGTGGAGGATGTGCGGATCCCGCGTGGCTCCGGCACCGCAACCGGCCACTAGGCGTCACGCCAATCGGCAAGCGCTCAAGACGAAAGCGCGAACGACGCCTGATCGGGTGCCCCGAGGAGAAGACCTCGGGGACACTCGCGCGGTCTCGAGCCCCGCTTCGGCGGGGCTGTTCGTTGACGACAAGGCGATTGCCGAAAAATCATGGGCCAGATGGCGCCGGAATTGCGCTCGCCATCAAGGACTGGCGACAGGAGCATGGTCGGGCCATGTGACTGCCGGCGCGACGCAGAAGGCGGGTGCAAGGCCAAGCCAGCTGGTATGTGATTTGACAGAAATCGCCCAAGACGACGCTGATTCATCGGCCATCATCCTGGCCAACAAACAGCACGGACAGCGAAAAAGCGGTTTTCCGCTTTCCTCCATCTTCAGCCGCTGACGCGGCGGAAAATGGCGAGGCTTCCTGCCCCGCACCGGAAGCGCTGAGTGCTTCAGCGCTTCCCTAAGGGTTCCGTCGACGCCGGTCGGACCACAGGGTATCGCACGATGGACATCGAGCTGATCGAGATCCGAGACTTCCTGGCCGGTCACCCGCCCTTCGATCGACTGCCGGAGGACACGCTCCAACGCCTGCCCCAGCGTCTATCGGTGCGTTACTTTCGTCGGGGCACACCCTTTCCGCCCGACCAACCCGATCCGCCCTGTGCGTATGTCATCCGCCGCGGCGCGGTCGAGCTGCGCGACGCGCAAGACGAATTGGTTGGCAAGCTGGCCGAAGGCGATCTGTACGACATGCGCTGTCGCCTCCGACCTGACGGCGACGGCTACCATGGCAGTACCTCGGAAGACACGCTCGTCTATGCCCTCCCCTGCACCGACCTGGAGTTGTTGCGCGCGGACCACCCGAGCTTCGCCGAGCATTTTGAGCAATCCATCTCCAGCCGGCTGCGTAAGGCGCTGGACATCGTGGTCGATTCGCCGGCTGCCGGCACCGGCCTGATGACGGTCCAGATCGGTGACATGATCAACCGCGCCCCAATCGTCGCGAGTCCGGAGACGAGCATCCGCGAAGCCGCCCGGCTCATGTCGGAGCACCGGGTCTCGTCCCTCCTGATCATGGAAGGCGATCGACTGGCCGGCATGGTCACCGACCGAGATCTGCGAAGCCGTTGTGTCGCCGTCGGGCTGTCCGCCGAGCGCCCGGTTCGCGACATCATGACCGAGGAGCTGGAGACGGCACAGGTCGACACCCTGGGCTTCCAGGCCTTGATCACCATGACCCGTCTGAATGTCCACCATCTGCCAGTGCTCGATGGCAGGCGCGTGGTCGGCCTGATCTCGACCACCGACCTCACCCGGTTCCAGAGCGCCAATGCGGTCTATCTGGTGGGGGACATCCACCGCGCGCGCTCGATCGACACGCTGGCTCAGATCAGCACCAAGATCCCCGAGCTGCAGATTCACCTCATCAACGGCGGCGCCACCGCGAACCACGTCGGACAGGCAATCAGCGCCGTCACCGATGCCGTCACGCTGCGCCTGATCGAGCTGGCTGAGGCCGATCTCGGCCCCCCGCCGGTCCCCTATGCGTGGCTCGTCGGAGGCTCTCAGGCACGACGGGAGCAATCATCACACTCCGACCAGGACAACGCGCTCCTGATCGCCGATCACGCCAAGCCGGAGGACGACGCCTATTTCGCCGCGCTTGCCAGATTCGTCAATGACGGCCTCAACGCCTGCGGCTTCATCTACTGCCCGGGCGACGTGATGGCATCCAATCCAAAGTGGCGTCAACCGCTGCGCATCTGGCACAAATATTTTGTGAACTGGATCCTGAAGCCCGAGCCGATGGCATTGATGCTCTCCAGCGTCTTTTTTGACCTGCGCGCCCTGCACGATCGGGCCAGCCTCTTCGGCGAGCTGCAGGAACGCGTGCTGGAGCGTTGCAAGGCGAATCGCATCTTCATCGCGTATCTGGCGGCCAACGCACTCAAGTATCGACCGCCATTGGGATTCTTTCGCAACATCGTGCTCATCCAAGGCGGTGATCACGACCATACCTTCGACGTCAAGCACCGTGGGACCGTGCCCATCATCGACCTGGCGCGGGTGTATGTCCTGTCAGCCGGGCTGCCGGAGACCAATACCATCGAGCGCCTGAGCTCCGCCGCCGAATACGGCGCACTGAGCCAGGACGGCGCCGCCAATCTGATCGACGCGATCGAGTTCATCGGAACCCTGCGTATGCGCCATCAGGCAAAACAGCTCACCCGGGGGCAACAGCCCGACAACTTCGTATCGCCGGATGAGCTGTCGCCGCTCGAACGTGGCCATTTGAAAGACGCGTTTCTGTTGATCAACACGATGCAAGAATCACTCGGGCAGCGCTACCAGGCCGGCCGTTTCGCGTAAGGATCGACTGTGTCACGACTGCTCGAATGGCGCCGCCGTTGGCAACTGCGCCGCGTCCCGCCTGGCCCTCTGCGGGCCTATCTGGCGCACCCGTTTCCTCCCGCAAAGCGGGACTACCGCGAGGTTGAGTATCTCGCCATCGATCTCGAGACGACCGGTCTCGACATCGCCAATGACGCTATCTTGAGTGTCGGGTATGTCGGAGTCCAGGGCACGTCGATCGACCTCTCCACCGCCCGCCACCGGGTGGTGCGGATCGACCGCTCCATCCCTGAGGCCACGGCCGTCATCCATCAGATCACCGACGATCAGGCCGCCTTGGGCGGCGAGCTTGAAGCGATCATGCAGGAGTTGCTCGAGGCGTTGGCCGGAAAGGTCATGATCGCCCACCATGCGCGGATCGAGCGCGGCTTCCTCTCCAATGCCTGCAGGCAGCTCTGGAGACGCGGACTCATGATGCCCGTCGTCGATACCCAGGCCCTCGCGTTTCGCACCTTCGAGCGGAGACAGATCCCCTTCAAGGCATCTGATCTGCGCCTGCATGCACTCGGCGACCGGTACAATCTGCCCCACTACGGTGCCCACAATGCCCTGAGCGACGCCCTTGCCTCCGCCGAGCTGTTTCTCGCCCAGGCTGCCTATCGGGATAACGGCAGTGGACTGCCGCTGCGCGACTTCCTCTGCTGAGGCTCGGAATTGCGGGAGACATTCCGGCTAGATGCGCTCTATTGGAGCGTTTAAGATGGAGTGCTACCGCAAGCCACCACCGGGCGCCGCGACCAGCGGGACAGGGCACGGGCGTCGATCACTGCAACGATTCAGAGGAGACGACAACCATGTCGGAAGAGAAGGTCTACGATGTACCGGCGGCGATCGCCGCCAAGGCCCATGTCAATGCCGAGCAGTATGCCGCCATGTATCAGAGATCCCTCGATGACCCGCAGGGCTTCTGGGCCGAGCAGGCCGAGCAGTTCCTGACCTGGTCTAAGAAATGGGGTTCGGTCATGGAATACAGCTACCAGGCCGAGGACCTGCACATCAAGTGGTTCCCGGGCGGCAAGCTCAACGTCTCTTTCAACTGTCTGGATCGACATCTCGCGACCCGAGGCGATCAGGTGGCCATCATCTGGGAGGCCGACAACCCCGAGGAGGACCGTAAAATCACCTATCGAGAGCTGCATACGGAGGTGTGCAAGCTCGCGAATGTGCTCAAATCGCGCGGTGTCAACAAAGGTGACCGGGTCTGTATCTATCTGCCGATGATCCCGGAGGCTGCGGTTGCCATGCTGGCCTGCACGCGCGTCGGAGCCGTCCACTCCATCGTATTTGGCGGTTTTTCGCCCGACTCGCTGCGTGATCGCGTGCTCGACTCGGAATGCCGGCTGGTCATCACCTCCGACGAGAGCGTGCGGGGCGGACGCCACATCCCCCTTAAGAGGAACGCCGACGCCGCCTTGCAGGAATGCCCCAACGTCGACACGGTCGTGGTCGTCAGGCGCACGGGCGGTGACGTCGACTGGACCGAAGGCCGCGACATCTGGTACCAGGAGGCAGTGGACGCGGCTTCATCGGAGTACCCACCCGAGGAGATGGATGCGGAGGATCCGCTGTTCATCCTCTATACCTCCGGCTCCACCGGGAAGCCCAAGGGCGTCCTTCACACCACCGGGGGTTATCTGGTCTTTGCCGCCATGACCCACAAGTACACCTTCGATTATCAGGAGGGCGAGGTCTACTGGTGCACCGCCGACGTGGGGTGGGTGACCGGCCACACCTACATCGTCTATGGACCGCTGGCGAACGGCGCAACCTCGCTGATGTTCGAGGGCATCCCGAACTACCCCGACATGTCACGCTTCTGGGATGTCGTCGACAAGCACCAGGTCAACATCTTCTACACGGCGCCGACGGCCATTCGTTCCTTGATGCGGGCCGGCGAAGAGCCTGTCAAGAAGACCTCCCGCAAGTCGCTCCGCATCCTCGGCTCGGTCGGCGAGCCGATCAATCCCGAGGCATGGGAGTGGTACTACCGGGTGGTTGGGGAGGAGCGTTGCCCGATTGTCGACACCTGGTGGCAGACCGAGACGGGCGGTCATCTCATCACCCCGCTGCCGGGTGCGACGCCCCTGAAGCCGGGCTCGGCCACCCGCCCCTTCTTCGGCGTCGTCCCGGCACTGGTGGATCCTGCCGAGGGCACGCTGATCGAGGGTCCGGGCGAGGGCGCCCTCGTGATCAGCCAGCCCTGGCCTGCGCAGATGCGGACCGTCTACGGCGATCACCAAAGGTTCATCGACACCTACTTCAAGCAGTATCCGGGTTACTACTTTACAGGCGACGGCGCACGCCGCGATGCGGACGGCTACTACTGGATCACTGGCCGAATTGATGACGTGCTTAACGTTTCGGGACACCGTCTGGGCACCGCGGAGATCGAATCCGCCCTGGTGCTGCATCCGCACGTCGCCGAGGCGGCCGTGGTTGGCTATCCCCACGACCTCAAGGGTCAGGGCATCTATGCATACGTGACTCCGATGGCTGGTGTCGACCCAACAGACGATCTCAAGAAGGAGCTGGTCGCGATGGTGCGGGGCGAAATCGGTCCGATTGCGATCGTCGACATTATCCAGTGGGCGCCCAGCCTGCCCAAGACCCGTTCGGGGAAGATCATGCGCCGGATCCTCCGCAAGATCGCGGCCAACGAGATCGGCACGCTCGGTGACACCTCGACACTGGCCGATCCCACGGTGGTCGAGGATCTGATCGACAACCGGGTCAATCGTTAGAGGAAAGCAATCAGCTGTCAGCGGACTGGGGCCGGCCGACACGCACTCCCGAGTCCGGACACGGCGCCGTAGGTCCACGCGGTGCGTGATCATGACCCGCCAGTCAAACCGTGGCACGGATAGCTGACAGCCAAAGGAACACCGCGGCGCGCGGGGAGTGTACCCGATTGACAAGAAGACAATCTCCGCGCGCCGCGCACTGAATGTGACGCCACCATCCATGAGCTCCAGTTTTAGAGTAGGGGTCTTCGTCGACGCGGAGAATGTCCGCTACAACGGCGGCTACCAGATGCGCTATGACGTCCTGCGACGTTTCGCCGCGCGCGACGGCGGCATCCTGCAGCGGCTGAACACCTATATGGCGTTCGACGCTGAGCGGGCGCGCGAGGATCACGAATATAAGAAGAAGGCCCACACCTACCAGCAAATGGTGCGGGACTTCGGCTGGAAGATCACGGTCAAGCTGGTTCGCCGCTATACTGATGAGAATGGCACCGTGACGACCAAGGCCAATGCGGACCTCGATATGGCAGTGGACGCAATGTTGCAGGCGAACAGGCTGGACCAGGTGTTATTGGTCACAGGAGACGGGGATTTTCTTCAGGTTGTCGATGCACTGCAGAACACCGGGTGCCGAGTCGAGCTGATCGGTTTCAAGAATGTCTCGCGCCAACTTCAGCAGCAGGTCGACGCCTACTATTCCGGGTTCCTGATTCCCGATCTCTTGCCGATCGCCTACGAGCCGCGCAATGAATGGGGAAAAACCGGCTCCTGTGTGAGGGGTGTCTGCACCAAATGGTTTGCCGACAAGGGTTACGGGTTCCTCCGGATCATGGACCATATCTCACCAAGGCTCTGGGTCACGGATCCGCGTGAACAGGACTCCCCGTATACCAGTGTCTTTCTTCATGTCAATGAGTTGGCGGACGAGGTCACGGAGGACCTTCTTATGAACCGAGAAACGGTCCTGGAGTTCTATCTCAACGAGAGTGACCAAAAAGACAACGGCCTGGTGGCCAACAATGTCCGACTCGCGTTTTCCGTGAACCGGTGACGCCGGAGTGCGCCCCCCAATGACTACGGATCAAGTCGAAGCCAAAGACAAGCTCTCAGGACTCGCTTGGCGCCTCGTGCGCGATCATCTGATCACGGAGCAGCAGGCGATCGCCGCCTATGAAGAGGCGACGCGGCGCCGTCAGCCTTTCGTGCCCTATCTGGTTCAGCAGAAGCTGCTCGACGGCCGGCGGATCGCGATCGCCGCATCCCATGAGTTCGGCGTTCCGCTGCTGGACCTGCATGCCATTGACCTTCTCAACCTCCCAATCAGTCTCGTCGATGAGCGCCTGATCAGCAAACACCGTGCCCTGCCGGTCTTCCGCCGCGGCAACCGGCTGTTCCTTGCCATCTCCGATCCGACCAACGACAAGGCACTCGAGGAGATCCGATTCAACACCGGTCTGGCCACCGAGGCCGTCCTGGTGGAGGAGGACAAGCTCAAGGCGGCGATCGACGCCGCTATTGAGGCCCAGGACACGACCATGAACGACCTCATGGACGCGGACCTGGAAAAACTCGAGATTGCCCCGGATGCCGAAGAGTCGCGTGACGACGCTGACCTCAACGTCGACGATGCGCCGATCGTGCGGTACGTCAACAAGGTGCTGGTCGACGCCATCGCGGCCAACGCCTCGGATATCCACTTCGAGCCCTACGAGAAATTCTTCCGGGTACGCTTCAGGCAGGACGGCATGTTGCGCGAGATCGCGAGCCCGCCTCTCAAGATCGCCGGCCGCCTGATCGCTCGGCTCAAGGTCATGTCCAGGATGAACATCGCCGAGCGCCGCGTGCCTCAGGACGGGCGGATCAAGCTCAAGGTGAGCCGGTCGCGCGACATCGATTTCCGGGTCAACACCTTGCCGACCCTCTATGGCGAGAAGGTCGTGCTGCGCATCCTGGACTCCGCGTCGGCTCAGGTGGGCATTGAGTCCCTTGGGTTCGAGCCCGAGCAACGTGAGGCATTTCTCAATGCCATTCAGAAGCCGTATGGCATGATCCTGGTCACCGGCCCCACCGGATCAGGGAAAACAGTGTCGCTCTATACCGCCCTCAATCTCCTCAATCGGCCCGATATCAACATCTCGACCGTCGAGGACCCGGTTGAGATCCAGGTCCCCGGGATCAACCAGGTAAACATGAACCCGAAGACGGGGCTGACCTTCGCCGCCGCCCTGCGGGCATTTCTGCGCCAGGACCCCGATATCATCATGGTCGGTGAGATCCGCGACATCGAGACCGCCGAGATCGCGATCAAGGCGGCGCAGACGGGACACCTGGTCTTGTCCACGCTGCACACCAACGATGCCCCTCAAACCCTGACGCGTCTCGCCAACATGGGCGTGGCGCCGTTCAACATCGCGTCATCGGTGCTGCTCATCATGGCACAGCGCCTCGCACGAAGGCTCTGCCCGCACTGCAAGGCACCCGAGGACCTCCCGCATGAGGTCCTGGTCCAAGAAGGTTTCAGCGAGGAGGAGATCGAAAACGGTGTCGTGGTCTACGGACCGGTCGGTTGCGAGCGCTGCACGAATGGCTATCGGGGCCGCGTCGGCATCTTCCAGGTCATGCCAGTCTCCGATGCCATTCGGCGGCTGATCCTCGATGGCGGCAACTCAATGGAGTTGGCTGACCAAGCTCAGCGAGAGGGCGTCTACGACCTGAGACAATCCGGTCTCAACAAGGTTAAGGAAGGGGTGACGAGCCTCGAAGAGCTCCACCGTGTCACCAAGGAATGACTGCAAGGGAAACGGAAATGGCAACGGCAGTGAAGAGGAAGCTCAGGACGAAGCCCCAAGCCGAGAAGGCCTATGTCTTCACCTGGGAAGGCCGCGACCGTCGTGGCACCCGAATTACCGGTGAGACCCGCGCACCCAACATGACACTGGTCAGGGCCGACCTGAAGCGGCAGGGCGTGAGCCTCACCAAGGTCAAGAAAAAGCCCCAGCCGCTATTCGGCGGCAAGAGGAAGATCACCAGCGCCGACCTCGCCATCTTCAGCCGCCAGCTCGCCACTATGATGTCCGCCGGGGTGCCCTTGGTGCAGGCCTTCGACATCGTCGGCCGCGGGCATGAGAATCCGGCGATGCAGGACATGATCCTGGCGATCAAGCAGGATATCGAGAGCGGCACATCCATGGCACTCGCCTTGGGCAAGTATCCACTCTATTTTGACGACCTGGTCTGCAACCTGGTCGCCGCCGGCGAGCAGGCCGGGGTCTTGGACGTCCTCCTCGACAAGATCGCGACCTACAAGGAGAAGACCGAATCCATCAAGGGCAAGATCAAGAAGGCGATGTTCTATCCACTGGCGGTCATCGCGGTGGCCATCATCGTTAGCGCGGTCCTCCTCATCTTCGTGATCCCCCAGTTCAAGGAGCTGTTCTCGAGCTTCGGCGCCGATCTCCCCGCCTTCACGCTGTTGGTCATCGGATTGTCTGACATGCTGCGCCGTTGGTGGTGGGTGGTCCTTCTCGCATTGGGCGCCGCGTCCTACGTCGTCGCCAATGTGTTCAAGCGATCACGCCGCTTCCGCGAGATCGTCGATCGCGCCGTTCTCAGGATCCCGGTGATCGGGCCGATCCTGCACAAGGCCGCGCTGGCGCGCTTCGCCCGCACGCTCTCGACCATGTTCGCGGCGGGGGTGCCACTGGTCGAGGCCCTCGACTCGGTCTCGGGTGCGACCGGCAATATCGTCTACCAGAATGCCGTCTTGAAGATGCGCGAGGAGGTGGCCACCGGTCAGTCCCTGCAGCTGTCGATGCGCCAGCAGGCACTGTTCCCGCACATGGTTATTCAGATGACCGCCATCGGGGAGGAATCCGGGTCACTCGATGAGATGCTGGCGAAGGTCGCCGACTTCTACGAAGAACAGGTCGATAACGCGGTTGACAGCCTGAGCAGTCTGCTCGAGCCCATGATCATGGTCGTGATCGGCGGGCTCGTCGGCAGCCTGATCATCGCCATGTATCTGCCGATCTTCAAACTGGCCGCCGTGGTCTGACCCTACGATCTGCCGCCATGGAGGCGCCCTATGAGCTGGATTGATATCGCCGAGCACAGCCCGCCGCTGCTCTACGGGACCACCGTCCTGCTTGGCCTGGTCGCCGGAAGCTTTCTGAACGTGGTGATCCTGCGGCTGCCTCGGATGCTTGAGGCGGCTTGGACACGAGACTGCGCGGAACTGGCGGGCGACGACGGCGCTGGCACCGACCACCCGGAGCCGGCACGCATCTCACTGGCGCACCCGCCCTCCACATGCACGCACTGCGGGCATCGAATTCGAGCCTACGAGAACATCCCTCTACTGAGCTATCTGCTCCTGGGCGGGCGCTGCTCGGCGTGCGGCGGCACAATCGGCGTGCGCTACCCGCTGGTGGAGGGCTTCACCGCGGTGCTGACCGTCGCGGTCATCCTGCACTTCGGTCTGAGCGTGCAGACCGCCCCTGCGCTGCTCTTGACCTGGGCACTGATCGCACTCGCGGTCATCGATTATGATACCCAGCTGTTGCCGGACAGCATGACCTTGCCGCTCGTTTGGCTCGGGTTGATCCTGAGCCTCTTCGGCGTCTTCACCGACAGCCACTCGGCCATTATCGGCGCCGTCGCCGGCTATCTCAGCCTGTGGATCGTCTTCCACCTGTTTCGGTTGATTACCGGCAAGGAAGGGATGGGCTACGGCGACTTCAAGCTCCTGGCGGTCCTCGGCGCCTGGCTGGGCTGGCAATCTCTGCCTCAGATCGTCCTCTTGTCGGCATTCACCGGGGCGTCGCTTGGGGTGATCCTGATCCTGAGCGGGCGACATGCACGGGGCTCACCCATACCCTTCGGACCCTTTCTCGCCGTCGCGGGATGGATCAGCTTGATCTGGGGGGAGCAGATCAACCGAGTCTATCTCCAGACGGTTGGCCTCGGCTAGGCGTCGATCGTGTTGGTCATTGGACTGACTGGCGGCATCGGAAGCGGCAAATCGACAGTGGCGGACGCGCTGGCGGCCCGCGGCGCGGGGGTGATCGACACGGACGTCTTGGCACGCGAGCTGGCTGCGCCGGGCAGCCCGGCCGCCAACGAGATCGCCGCCGCCTTCGGATCAGAGGTCATCCGCCCCGATGGCAGCCTCGATCGGGACTCCCTGCGCACCTTGGTGTTCCGGGACCCGGAGGCCCGCCGCCGTCTGGAAGCCATTCTGCATCCTCGGATCAAACGCCGGATGCTCCAGCGTCTGGCGGCGCTCGACACACCCTATGCGGTGCTCGTCATCCCCTTGCTGTTCGAAACCAATCAGCAGGACCTTGCCGATCGCGTGTTGGTCGTCGATGTTCCCCAAGCGGTTCAGCTCGAGCGCGTCCGTCGACGCAGCGGTCTAGCGGACACCGAGATCGCACACATCGTCGCAAGCCAGATCGGCCGCGCCGAGCGCCTGGCCAGGGCTGACGACATCATCGACAACAGCGGCGATCGCCGCGCACTTCTGGCCCAGGTGGAGCGGCTCCATCAGCGCTATCTCGGACTCGCGGATAAGCCGGCGGGCTAGCCCTTCCGCCGTCTTGAGCGAGCCGCTCGCGCGCGAAAATCGTACTTGATTTGTGTACACTTTGGTTCTATGGTTGTCGAGCACGTTTCGTTTACAAACGACAACGTGAATCCCGAAACCGCAACCAAGGATCACGCTCATGCGAACCACAACGCTTCGTTCCACATTCCTGTTCACGCTCTCCAGTGCAGCAATCGCGCTCGCAATCAGCACCCAGGTCTTGGCCGCATCCACGTGCAAAGCTCTGGAACAGGAAGTCTGCGAGACTACGGAGGACTGCCGCTGGCAAGCGGGTTATACACGGAAGGATGGAATCGAAGTCTCCAGCCATTGCCGCAGCTCGGGCAAGATGAAGGCGGTCAGCCCCGAGGTCAGTGTCAAGGACGGTGCCGAGAAGGCGTCCTGAGTGAGACTGCCCGCCGGCACCCACGGCCAGCGGAGCCGCAAGTGCCGGCGGGCAGCGCCGTCGCCCAACGGTATGATGGACGCCCGGGAGAGCAAGAGGCGACCGGTTCCGTCCGGTCAGCTGCGGATGAAGCGGAGATGAAGGCCGCAACCGGTCCTCACAGATCCGGATCTGTCGGTCGTTCGAGGTGCGCGGCCCTTCGCTCCCCAAGCCCCCCCGCCTTGACATGCAGGGCGTAAAGGACGTCCTCGTCTGCGATGTGATCGATCAACCAATCCTGGGTCAGGTCCAAGGCCCGATCCGCCAACTCTTGAGAGGCGCCGAAGGTGCGAAGATCGTCCTCCAGTGCGTCAAGATGACGCATGAAGGCAATATGCTGCCGCAAATGCGCCGCGAGATCCGGGTACGCATGCCTGCGCATGAAGTCTTCTTCGGTGGTGAAATGCGTCTCGGCATAGTCACGCATGAAGGCGAGGGCCTCGATCACGCCCTCCCGGCCCTCGCGGTTGAGGATCGCCTCATACAACTGGTGTGATGCGGCGAAGAAGCCTTGATGCTGCTGATCGATCTCGTCGATCCCGATCCGATAAGCGTCAGACCAATCTCTTAACATGTGCACTCCTTGGGAGCTGTAATGGATTCATCCACCCGAGTGACATCCGTCGCATAGGCCGATCCTCGACTCGTCCCGTTGCCGGCCCACCGCGAGTCCGGACAGAGCCAAAGCATGTGCGCCTTGACGACCCACGGATTGGACTCACTGCAAGTGGGGATTTCGCAGGCTCGCTCACCCTCACCGACCAGGCGATGCCGAAAAGCGCGGCACTGGGAGACAGGGATGTGGGCTCGAGATCATACACCCTGGTTCCGTTGAGCTGGGCAGGCGGAGCAGACAGCGGGCGCATCCGATGCGAAGCGGCCCGCCGATCGAAGGTCTCGCCACTTCAGCGTCTGCCGCGTGGCGGGATCGCCCTGGGCTGCTCCAGCGGCGAGATCCCCTCAACGAAAGTCGCGCGACCGGGTCAGGAGTCCGCCGAGCAACGCCGAGTCGTCGCCCAACCTTCGCGCAATCAAATGAGTCACACCGCTATGGCGCTGCACCTCGCCGACCACTGACAACAGGCGGGCGCCGAGCAGCACTGTCCTCTGCCGCTCGGCCAAGTCCGGCCAGACCAACAGATTGACGTAGCCGGTCTCGTCCTCGAGTGTCACGAAGGTGACGTCTTTGGCGGAGGCCGGCCGCTGACGGTTGATCACCAGACCCGAGGTCCGGACCTGTGCACCCGGTGGTGCCTCGCCAACCTCACGCGCCGACAGCAGACGCCGCTGCTCGAGCCGCGGTCGTAGCAGTGCCAATGGATGTCGCCGCAGTGTAAGACCGCAAGCCTGATAGTCGGCAATGATCTCCGCACCCTCGCTCGGGACCGGCAACAGGGGCAGTGCGCCAGGATCGCGCGGGGGCGGCGCCAGGGGCAGGTCCGTGCCGAGCCCGCAAACCTGCCACAAGGCCAGGCGGCGGTTTCCGGTCAGACCGGCCAGTGCATCGGCACCGGCCAGAGCCTTGAGGTCCTTGCGGGTCAGACCGACCCGCTCCTCCAGGTCGGCCAGGGACGACCAAGGACGCTCCTGGCGCTGCTGGACCAGTTGCTCCGCGCCGGCCTGCGAGAGCCCCTTGACCATGCAGAGGCCGAGCCGCAGCGTTGCCGCGCCATCGCGAGCCGGCTCCAAGCGGCAATCCCAGTTGCTCGCACAGACATCGACCGGTCGCACCTCGACTCCCTGGCGACGTGCCTCCCGGATCAACTGGGCTGGGGCATAGAAACCCATGGGCTGGCTATCGAGGAGGGCGGCGAAGAAGGCGGCTGGCTCGTGATGCTTGAGCCAGGCGGAAACATACACGAGCAAGGCGAAGCTTGCCGCGTGGGACTCCGGGAAACCATACTCACCAAAGCCCAGGATCTGGTGATAGATCTGCTCGGCGAAGGCCAGCGTGTAACCGCGCATCACCATGCCCCCGACCAGGCGTCCGCGCAGTCCCTCGAGCCCTCCGCGACGGCGCCAGGCAGCCATCGAGCGGCGGACCTCATCCGCCTCGCCCGGCGAGAAACCGGCCGCCACCGTGGCCACCTTGATCACCTGCTCCTGGAAGATCGGAACCCCGAGGGTACGGCCCAGCACCTCTCTGACCGCCTCGGACGGATAGGTCACGGGCTCCAATCCCTGACGGCGCCGCAGATAGGGGTGCACCATGTCGCCCTGGATGGGCCCCGGGCGGACGATCGCCACCTCAATCACCAGGTCGTAGAAGCAGGCCGGCTTGAGCCGCGGCAGCATCGCCATCTGCGCGCGCGACTCGATCTGGAAGACACCCGTAGTCTCGCCGCGCTGAATCATTCGGTAGACCAGAGGATCCTCCGGCGGGATATCAGCGAGGCGCAGGTCGGTCTTGCGAAAGCCGTTGATGAGGTCCAGTGCTCGACGAATGGCACTGAGCATCCCCAGCGCCAGGCAGTCGACCTTGAGCAGCCCGAGCGACTCCAGGTCGTCCTTGTCCCATTGGATGACGGTGCGCCTGTCCATGGCCGCATTCTCGATCGGCACGAGCCGGTGCAGATCATCGCGCGCGATGACGAAGCCGCCGACATGCTGGGAGAGATGCCGGGGAAAACCCAACAGCTCATGGACCAGACGCATGGTCTTGAGCACCAACGGGTCATACGGATCCAGCCCCACCTCACGCAGCCGTTCAGGCGCGATCGCCTGTCCATCCCACCAGTTGAGATTGCGCGCCAGACGATCGACCTGATCCGGACCCATGCCGAGCGCCTTGCCCACGTCACGCACCGCGCTCCGTGGGCGATAGCAGACCAGGCTCGCCGCCAAGGCGGCGCGCTCGCGGCCGTATTTGGCATAGACGTACTGGATCACCTCCTCGCGCCGCTGGTGCTCAAAGTCCACATCGATGTCCGGCGGCTCGCCGCGCTCGCGCGAGATGAATCGTTCGAAGAGCATCTCCATGCGCGATGGGTCAACCTCGGTGATCCCCAGGCAATAGCAGACCGCCGAGTTGGCCGCCGACCCGCGGCCCTGACACAGGATCCCGCGTGAGCGTGCAAACCGAACGATGTCATGAACCGTAAGGAAATAGGGCTCATAGGCGAGCTCGCCGATCAAGTTCAGCTCATGCTCAAGCATCGACTGTACACTTGGGGGCACGCCGCCCGGGAAGCGCTCACGGGCGCCCTGCTCGGTCAGGCGGCGCAGATGAATCCTTGGGGAGATGCCGGACGGGACCAGCTCATCCGGATACTCATAACGCAGCTCGTCGAGCGTGAAACGGCAGGCGGACGCGATCTCCAGTGTCTCGGCGAGCAGCGACGGGGGATAGAAGCGCCCGAGATCCTGCAGGCGACGCAGATGGTTCTCCCGATTCTGCGCCAACGCGGCACCGACACTGTCCACCCTCACCCCGAGTCGGATTGCGGTCAGGGTATCGAGCAGCGACCGGCGGCTCGGCACATGCATGGAGACCTCGCCCACCGCCACGAGAGGGAGTCCGCAGGCCTGTCCGAGCCGTTGCAGGCGTTCGAGACGCGCCCGATCCCCGCCGCGACGCAGCAGGCTCACCCCGATCCACAACCGGCCCCGCAGACGCTCGGCCAGCCTGTAGCCGGTCGCGGGATCGGTCTCCACATCGGGAAGCCAGAGCAGCAGGCAGTCGGGGAGACCATCATCCAGATCGGATGGCAGGAGACGGAAGTCCCCCTTCTTGGCACGCCGTCGAGCGCGTGAGATCAGCATCGAGAGGTTGCCGTAGCCGTCGCGGTTGACAGCCAACGCCACCAGACGCAGGCCAGATTCCAAGGGCAGCTCGCTCCCGATGATGAGCGCAAAACCGAGTGATTTGGCCTCCGCGTGTGCACGCACCACACCCGAAAACGAGCAGCGGTCGGTCAGAGCAAGCGCGCGATAGCCCAAATCAGAGGCACGCCGGACGAGCTCCTCGGGGTGGGAGGCGCCGCGCAGGAAGGAGAAGTTTGAACGGCAGCAGAGCTCGGCGTACGCGACGGACACGAAAGTGCCTGCATGCGAATGACTGTTTATTCATACAGTATCCGACATCGCAACGATCGTCCAGATCAGAAGGGGCGCGCAGAGGCGCCGAACCCAGACGGGCCCGTGTGCGGGCAGTCATCCGCTCTCAACCAGCTGAGAATCGCAGCCTATCGCGCCCGGATCATGCGACCGAGCGAAAATGCTGAAAAACTGCTTCCAAATCAGGCCTGAAAGCCGGCGACCGCCATGCCAAGTAGGCAGACTCAGAGAGACCCCCAGGAGCTTCGGCGACGAAACCTGAAATGCGGAAGGACGAGACCGATCAGGACACCGACGAGGATCACTCCGGCACCGATCATGAACCACCGCTGATTGGTCTGGTTAATGAGATCCTGGTTTGCTTGCTCGAGATCGGCTCGCTCCCGCGTGAGCTCGCTCACCTGGATACGCAGGCGTTCCCGGTCGCTGGTGATGTCGAGGATATTGGCCGACGCATGGCGTATGGTCGCCAGCTCTTGCTCCAGCCGCTGCTTCTCGCGCTGCAGATTCTGGAATTCCGCATTGATGCGGGTCTGGTCGGCCTGTAAGGCGGCAAGCCGCGCGGCGAGTGCGTCCGGCTCCGCCTGCAGCTCGCTCAGCCGCTTTTCGAGCTCGACGACCCGATCGCGTGCCGCTGGCTCGTCTTGGAGCTCGCGCTCGAGGACGTAGCCGACCGTCCCGTCCTCGGTGCGCACACGGGCGTAGTCGGTCGCCTTGTTGACACTCAAGACCTCCAGCGGTGTGCCGCTCGGAAGCATCCGGATGA
This sequence comes from Thiocapsa sp., assembly GCF_022340925.1. GTDB lineage: Bacteria > Pseudomonadota > Gammaproteobacteria > Chromatiales > Chromatiaceae > Thiocapsa. The sequence goes on along the minus strand of NZ_JAJDNA010000100.1, from coordinate 41,184 downwards.
TGCGATAGCGATTGCTCTCACCCGTGCGCAAGGTGACTTCGAGCGCATCCGTCACATAACGCGTCGCAGCGTGGAGCACCGGGATCTGGGCAGCCTGGACGCCCGCGAGAAAGATCGAAAGAAGCACAGCACGTCTCACGGCTCGTCCTCGTCTACGCATGGTTTGTGCGCGGGAATCGCGGGGCGGTTCTGGCCGGGCCACGCGGGGGACCGATCGGAAGGGCATCTTCGCGAGGGCCTGGCGCGTGTCACGGCATCGGAAGCAGGAGGAGCTCAAGCAAGGCCTTTTGGGCATGCAGTCGGTTCTCCGCCTGATCCCAGACCACGGACCGAGGACCGTCGATGACAGAGGCGGCGACCTCCTCGCCACGGTGTGCCGGCAGACAATGCATGAAGAGCGCATCGGTCGCGGCCCGAGACATCACGGTATCGTTGACCTGAAAAGGCGCAAACAGGGCCTGACGCCTGGCCTGCTCGTCCTCTTGACCCATGCTCGCCCAGACGTCGGTCGCGACCAGATCGGCCCCCTCGGCCGCCTCCGCCGGGTCTCGCACGATGCGGCATCGATCATCGACGGCGGCGAAGAGGTCGGGGTTGGGGTCGAAGCCCTCCGGACAGGCGATCGAGAGCTCGAAATCGAACAGACGAGCGGCTTCCATGAACGAGTGGCACATGTTGTTTCCGTCTCCGACCCAGGTCACGCGCCGCCCGCGGATGTCCCCACGATGCTCCTGATAGGTCTGCAGGTCGGCGAGCAGCTGGCAGGGGTGCAAGCGATCGGTCAGACCATTGATGACCGGGACTTCGGAATGCGCAGCGAAACGCTCGAGCGTCTCCTGCCTGAAGGTCCGGATCATCACGGCATCGACCATGCGGGAGAGGACCCGGGCACTGTCCTCGATCGGCTCGCCGCGGCCCAGCTGGGTGTCGCGCGGTGACAGAAACAGGGCATGGCCGCCCAGCTGGACCATCCCGGCCTCGAACGACACCCGGGTGCGGGTCGACGACTTGTCGAAGATCATCGCCAGTGTGCGACCCGGAAAGGGGCGATATTCCTCGCCGGATCTCAGCATGCGCTTGAGCTCCATCGCACGCGCAATGAGTGCCCGGGCTTCATCGGCGCTCAGATCGAGCAAGGATAGGAAGTGTCGGCAGCGTGATCGACAGGTACCCATGAGCATCATGTCTCCCGCATGGCACGCTCAGTCGTGATCCAGATAGCGCGTGATCAGGGCAGTCAACCCTTGAAGCAGATGGTCGGCCTCCTGGCGAGTCAGAATGAGCGGCGGTAACAGCCGGATGACCCGCTCTGCCGTCACACTGATGAGCAGCCCCGCCTCAAGTGCCTGGCCAACCAGGTCGGCGCAGGGGCGATCCACCTCGATCCCGAGCATCAGACCACGCCCACGGATCTCGACCACACCCGCGACATCGCCCAACGCCTCCCGGAACCCCGCGAGGAGATAGGCGCCCTGCTCGGCTGCATTGGCGACCAGCTCGCCGGCGGCAATCGACTCCAACACGGCGCGCGCGGCGCGGCACGCCAACGGGTTGCCCCCGAACGTCGACCCATGGGAGCCAGGACCCAGGACCTCAGCCGCGGCACCTCGTGCGAGGCACGCCCCGATCGGCACGCCATTCGCCAAACCCTTGGCGAGGGTCATGACGTCGGGGGCCGATTCACCGTGCTGATGGGCGAAAAGGCGGCCGGTGCGCCCCATCCCCGTCTGGATCTCATCGCAGATCAGCAACCATCCTTGGCGGTCGCAGAGCTCACGTAAACGCCGCCCGTAATCCGGGGATGGGATCCGGATGCCGCCTTCGCCCTGGATCGGCTCGACCAAGATCGCGACGATATTCGGACGATTGGCGGCCGCTGTCTCGATCGCTGCCACGTCATCATAGGGAACCCGGACGAACCCCTGAACCAGAGGCTCGAATCCCGCTTGGACCTTTCGATTCCCGGTCGCCGACAAGGTCGCGAGCGTGCGGCCATGGAAGCTGTTCTCGGTGACCAGGATCGCCGGATTATCCACGCCGCGCTGATGGGCGTGGAGTCGGGCGAGCTTGATCGCGGCCTCGTTGGCTTCCGCCCCCGAGTTGGCGAAGAAGACGCGATCCATTCCGGACATCTGGGTCAGCATGGCTCCCAGGCGCTCTTGCTCGGTAATCCGGTAGAGATTCGAGGTATGAACAAGCAGACCTGCCTGCTCGCAGATCGCTTCGCGGATCGCCGGGTGCGCGTGACCAAGCCCGCACACAGCGATCCCCGAGAGGGCATCGAGATAGCGCCGGCCCTCCGTATCCCAAAGCCAAACGCCTTCACCGCGCGCGAAGGCAACAGGCAAGCGCGTGTAGGTGGCCATCAAGGGTTCGCTCATGTCGGCAGGCACCGCCCAGTCTTCAAAAACAAAAGAGGCGGTTCCTCCACAAGGGAAACCGCCTCTACTCAAAGGCGAAGTGCGTGAATATAACGCGAAAGCCGCTCGGCCGACAAGAAGATGACCACGGGGCCGAACGAGCAGCGCGGCTGCCCGGGAGCGCCGCCCCGTCACAGCGTCAAGCGACCTCCCGAGCGTGCAGGGCGCGTCAGATTAGACTGATCCGCTGCATGACACCGTCACGTCTGATCTTCCAGTGATAGACCGCGGCCGCCACATGAACGACGATCAGCGTGAGGATCGTCCAGCCGACCCACGCGTGATACTGAAACAAGGTCTCGCTGAGGGCTTCGTCCTTGCCGATCAGCCCCGGAAGGGTGGCGCCGAAGAACTGAACCGGGTAGCCTCCGGCGGCGGTCGCCAACCAGCCCAGCACAGGCATCAGGATCAGCGCGACATACAAGAGACTGTGAACCGTGAGACTGGCCGCCCGCTGAAACCAATGTAGAGGGGGCTGGTAGGCAGGGAACGCGAGGACCCGTCTCAGGACCAGGCGCAGCACCATGAGGATGAGCACCAGGATCCCGAATGTCTTGTGGTAGGTATACAGCTGATTGGTCATCTCGATCCCCACCAGGTCCTTGACGCCGTCGAAACCCAGCCTTCCCAGCAGCGAGCCGATGACGATCAAAGCCAGCACCAGGATCACGATCAGCCAGTGCAACAGGCGCTGGACCAGGCTGTAGCGAAGCATCTCCATGTCGGCCTCCAAAAGGTGTCGATAAGGTCGCGCACGTCTCGATCGGTCGGATGACGAAGCCCGTGGCGGCGCAACTCAGGACGCCGGCTGCAACCCGGCGGCCGGCGGGCCTGATCGCAGAGGTGTGGCCCGAACCACCCGTAGCCGTCCCGGCCGGCGGAGTGCGACACCGTCGATGATAAGGGGGTGGGCCGCGGGGCGACGAGGCCGAGGTCGGGTGACGTCTTGTGCCCGTCCCACGGTCTGGGAGACTGTCGGACGTGAGGCCGATCGACTGCGCCGGCGGGAGAGCGGCCTATACCCCCCGGTGTCTCGTCACACAGGCCCGCTGCGCGTCTCACAACCGGTCGAATCGGACCTCGCTCTCCCACGCCCTCGCTTCGATCCCCTCAGTCCGACAGGCTCCCAGCAGACCAGATCAGCCCGCGCGTCGCGCCACCCGCGGTACGGGTTCCGCCGGAGCAGCATCCTGAGCGCGATCGAACGCCGTTGAGCTGAGCCACCGCACAGACTCCGCCCAGTCCCGGCCTTTCAATGCGGGCCACCGAGCTGGGTCGGTCAAGCCGTGTAGTTCGCCGCGACGAACCCCCAGTTGACCTTGTCCCAGATCGCTTCGAGATACCTCGGACGGGCGTTGCGATAATCGATGTAGTAGGCGTGCTCCCAGACGTCGATGGTGAGGAGCGGAGTCTTGCCCTCGGTGAGAGGGGTGCCGGCGTTGGAGGTGTTCGCGATGTCGATCGACCCATCCGCAGTCTTCACAAGCCAGGTCCAGCCCGACCCGAAGTTGGTTGCGGCGGCCTGCGAGAATTGTTTCTTGAGCTCATCGAAGGAGCCAAACTTGGCGTTGATGGCGTCGGCTAGCGCACCGGTCGGCGCCCCGCCGCCGCTCGGGCTGAGGCAGTTCCAGTAGAATGTGTGGTTCCAGACCTGAGCCGCGTTGTTGAACACCCCCCCGGACGATTTCATGATGATGTCTTCGAGGCTCATGGACTCGAACTCGGTTCCGGGGATCAGGTTGTTGAGGTTGTTGACGTAGGTCTGGTGATGCTTGCCGTAGTGGTACTCAATGGTCTCGGCGGAGATGACAGGCTCCAAGGCATCCTTTTCGAACGGCAATGCGGGTAGCTCGTGAACCATCGTGAGGCCTCCGATCTGGTGTGGACTGGAATCTTCTACACAAAGGGCAAGATTGGCCCGCGTTCAGGTATCTCAAGCCGATCGCGGGCCAACATCGGGGGCGGTGAGGGACATTTCCCTGCGGCCGCGGCCTTCGGTGAGTCGCGACGCCAACCCGGCGGTTGACCATGAGCGGATCCGTGACGAGTGGATCTTTGACGGCGCCCGGCGGGCGCCGGGGGCTGAGTTTGGCAATGAACGCAATCGAGCTGGGCCTCTTTGCCAGCCGCCTCCAGGCCGTCTGTGAGGAGATGGGGCTCGTCCTGCGCCGGGCCGCCTTCTCGACGAACATCCGCGATCGGCTCGATTTCTCCTGCGCGGTCTTCGATCGCGGCGGACATCTCAGCGCCCAGGCGGCGCACATACCGGTCCATTTGGGCAGCATGGCCTATGCCATGGCGGATATCGTGAGCGCCTGCGAATGGGCCGAAGGCGACATGGTGGTGCTCAACGACCCATTCCTCGGGGGGACCCATCTCCCGGACGTCACCCTCATCGCACCGCTCTTCGCGGGCGGGCGTGTGATCGCCTTTCTGGCCAATCGCGCTCATCATGCCGACATCGGCGCCATTGCACCGGGCTCGATGCCGGTCTCACGTACGCTTGACGAGGAGGGCCTGGTGCTTGCGCCCAGCCTTCTGATCCGCCGGGGCCACCTCGACCAGGCCCAACTGGGGCGTATCCTCGACGCGACACGCAATCCGGATGACGCTCGCGGTGACTTCTTGGCCCAGATCAGCTCGAATCGGGCCGGACAATCGCGTCTGGGAGGCTTGATCGAGGCCCTCGGCCCGTCTGCCTTCGAGGCGGCGATCCAGGATCTCAACGCTTACGGCGAACGACTTGCCCGTGTCGCCCTGCGGCAGATCCCGCCCGGGATCTATCGCTTCGAGGATGTCATGGACGATGACGGTCAGGGGACCGAGGCGATCCCCATCCGGGTCGCCATCGAGGCTTCACCAGAGCGGATCCACGTCGACTTCGCCGGCACGGCACACCAGGTGCCGGGCAACATCAACTGCCCGCTCTCCGTTGCTGCCGCGGCGGTGCTCTATGCCTTTCGCTGCCTGATGCCGCCCCAGACGCCGGCCTGCGCCGGAACCTTTCGTTCGATCAGCATCGCGGCCCCTGCCGGCAGCCTGCTCAATGCGCGGCGCCCCGCAGCAGTGGCCGCGGGCAATGTCGAGACCAGCACCCGGGTCGTGGATGTCGTCACGGGCGCGCTCGGCCGAGCGATCCCCGACCTGATTCCGGCCGCCAGCCAAGGTAGCATGAATAATCTCGCGCTCGGCAGCACCGAACGCGGCGCATTCTGGGACTACTATGAGACCATTGGGGGCGGAATGGGTGCGGGCAGCGTCGGCGGGGGGTGGTCCGGCGTCCATACGCACATGACCAACACGCTCAATACGCCGATCGAGGTCCTGGAGGCGCGGTATCCGGTGCGGGTGCAGCGCTACGCTTTGCGCCGGGGGTCTGGGGGCGACGGCGTTCGCCGGGGCGGAGATGGCTTGGTCCGCGAGCTCACCTTCCTCGCGCCGGCCGACGTCACACTCCTGACCGAGCGTCGGCGCTTCGACCCCTGGGGAATGGCAGGCGGCGGCCCGGGCGCGCGTGGTTGCAACACATTGAATGAGAGAGATCTCCCCCCAAAAATCAGCGTCCGAGTGGGGCCAGGGGATCGCCTGACGATCGAGACGCCGGGAGGCGGTGGCTGGGGAGCGGAGGCCGCGACAGACGCCTGAGCCGATCTGTCCATCCCCATGTCTGACGCCGAGTGCAGGCGAAGGATCTTCACCATCCTCAAGGGCTTGAGCGCGCGCGGATGCGTCTGGCCCCTTGAGTTCATCCATTCGACCGGGTCGACCCTGTAGGAGAGCGCTCAAATGTGCGGCATCTGCGGTGAATTGCGGCTCGACGGGGCGCCGGTCGACCTGGCGGCGATCCAGGCGATGATGGGCGAGCTGGTCCGGCGCGGTCCGGACCATGGCGGAAGCTACAGCGACGGGGCGCTCGGCTTCGGACACCGGCGGCTCTCCATCATCGACCTCTCTGTACGCTCCAACCAGCCCATGGTCGATGCCGAGTTGGGACTCGCCTTGGTCTTCAACGGGACGATCTACAACTACCGCGCCCTGCGTCGCGAGCTGGAGGAGCGGGGTTATCGTTTCTTCTCAAACGGGGACAGCGAGGTGATCCTGAAGGCCTGGCATGCCTGGGGTACCGACTGCTGCGCGCATCTGCACGGGATGTTCGCCTTCGCAGTCTGGGACGCCAATCAACAGGCGCTCTTTCTCGCCCGGGACCGTTTCGGGATCAAGCCGCTCTATTGGTCAGACCAAGGCTCGACGCTGCGTTTCGCGTCGAGTACCCAGGCACTCATGGCATGCGGCGGGGTGGACACCACGATCGATCCGGTCGCTTTGCACCACCTGTTCACCCTGCATGCCGTGGTCCCGGCGCCGCGCACCGTCTTGCGCGGAATCCGCAAGCTCGCCCCAGGACACTGGCTGCGCATCGATGCCCGAGGCGCGCGGTCGGAGGCAGCCTTTTGGCGCCTGTCGGCGACACGCCCGGCGCAGACGCGGAGCGAGCCGGAGTGGCTGGAGGCGATCCACGAGGCGCTGCGCCATGCGGTGAGGATCCGCAGCGAGGTGGCAGACGTCCCGGTGGGGGTGCTCCTCTCCGGCGGTCTGGATTCAAGCCTGCTGGTTGCACTCCTTGCCGAGGCGGGGGTGGCGGACCTTCGGACCTTCTCCGTCGGGTTTGAAGATACCCCGGAAGAAGCGGGGAGTGAGTTCCAGTACTCCGATCTCGTCGTCGCCCGTTATGGCACGCGGCATCGGCGGTTGCGAGTCCCGAACGCGCGGGTCCTGGAGCGGTTGCCGGAGGCGATCGATGCGATGACCGAGCCGATGTTCGGCCAGGACGCCGTGGCCTTCTATCTGCTGGCCGAGCAGGTCTCGAAGGAGGTCAAGGTTGTGCAGTCGGGTCAAGGCGCGGACGAGGTCTTCGGGGGCTATTTCTGGTATCCGCGCATCGCGGCGGAGCGCGAGGGGTCGCCGCTCGAGCGGTTCCGCAGGCACTATTTCGACCGCGATCATGACGAGTACCTGCGTATGGTCAACGACGCCTACGCCTGCGAGGACCACACCTCGGCACTGATTGGCGCCCGACTGGCCGAGCCCGATGCCGACGAGCTCATGGACGCCGTCCTACGGCTAGACGTGACCACGCTGATCGTCGACGACCCGGTCAAGCGGGTGGACAACATGACGATGGCCTGGGGGCTCGAGGCCCGGGTACCCTTTCTCGACCATGACCTGGTCGAGCTGGCCGCGAGCTGCCCGCCCGAGCTCAAGCTCCGGGATGGCGGCAAGTACCCGCTCAAGGCGATGGCGCGCGGACTGTTGCCTGACGCCGTCATCGATCGACCGAAAGGCTACTTTCCGATGCCGGCGCTAAAGTACGTCCGCGGTCCGTTCCTGGAGATGATGCGGGACGTGCTGGGATCACGCGCCTGCCGAGAACGCGGCCTCTATCGAAAGCCGTATCTCGACGAGTTGCTCGCCGCCCCGGACATGCACCACACCCGCATCCAAGGCAACAAGCTCTGGCACCTTGCGCTGCTCGAGCTCTGGCTGCAGCGCAACGTCGATTCGGCCTGTTGAAGGCCCGAGAGTCAGCCCAGGCAGAATGGCGGATGGACGGCCTCCGAGGGGACACCGCCGTCGACACTTGGGTCCGCTTGCGGGACGCTTGAAATGGCCACTCCCGTCCCGACAGTCTGCAGAGGTTAAATCGAACGGTCTGATGAGGTGAGCGATGGACGTGCTGGAGCGCATTGGCGAACAGGTCAAGAACAACCCAGTGGTGATCTATATGAAAGGCACCCCTCAGTTCCCCCAGTGTGGGTTTTCGATGAGGGCGGCTGCCGCCCTGCAGGAGTGCGGCGTCCCCTTTGCGTACGTCAACGTGCTGCAGGATCCGGAGATCTTCGAGAATCTCCCGCGCTACGCGGATTGGCCGACCTTTCCCCAGATCTACATCGACGGCGAGCTCATCGGCGGCTGCGACATCACGCTCGAGCTGCACGCCGGCGGCCAGCTCAAGCCGATGATGGAGGAGGCGGCCGCAAAGCGTGGGACGCAGGCCGGCTGAGCGTCGGCGCCGCGCGACCTTTGTACGCCGGGGAGACGCCAGGGCCGGCCTGAGGGACGTCCCTTCAGGGTTGTGGGCCAGTCTCCCACGCACGAACGGGATCCAGCTCGCGCCACCGGTTCACGATGGTGCAAAACAGACGCGCCGTCTGCTCTGCGTCGTAGAGAGCGGAGTGCGCCTCACTGGTCTGCCACCCCAGACCCGCCTCTCGCGATGCGCGCGCCAAAACCGTCTGTCCAAACATCAGACCGGCGAGCGTCACGGTATCGAAGACGCTGAAAGAGTGGAACGGGTTGCGTTTGGAGCCCGTCCGCTCTACGGCCGCCTTGACGAAGCCCAGGTCGAAATGCGCATTGTGCCCCACCAGGATGGCCCGATTGCAACCAGTCGACTTCACGGCCTTTCGGATCGGTGTCAAGATGCGGCTCAAGGCGTCCGACTCGGACACGGCATCGCGAAAAGGGTGGTCGGGGTCGATGCGGTTGAAAGCCAGTGCGCTTGGATCAACTTCCGAGCCCACAAACGGCAGCACATGGCAGGCGATAGGAGACCCCGGCTCGAGTCGCCCGTCCGGCAGCATCCGGATGATGATGGCCGCGATTTCCAGGAGCGCGTGTCGCTGCGGATCGAAACCGCCCGTTTCGACGTCGACGACGACCGGCAGAAAACCCCGGAAGCGGGCCGCGATGCCCTCTCTGGTCTTTGGCTCCTGTTTCATCGCATCAGCATAAGTGGCACGAAGATGAATGCCAAACCCGGTCACTCCGATTACAGCGATTCGGCTCACGCTTAGGACCCGCCAGCGGATTCGATCGCGCCGGCCACGACCCTGCGGAGACTCTGATTCTCACCGCGTGACGCGTCTGATGACCATCCGACATCTGCTTCTCGGCCTGATCGGCGCCTGCCTTGCGATCGGGGGTGCACCGTCCACCGCAGAGACATCCGAGGCGCACGCGATCCTTTACGAGATCCGCTCCGGGAGCGGGACCACCCCGTGTTTTCTGTTCGGAACCATCCATAGTGACGATCGGCGTGTCGTGGAGCTCCCGGAGCAGGTTCGCGAGGCCTTCGCTGCAAGTCCAGGCCTCGCCCTCGAGGTCGTTCCGGACGGCCCGGCGATCATCAAGGCGATGGTGACCATGGCCTATACCGACGGGCGGCTGCTGCGCGATACGCTCCCGCCGGACCTCTATCGGGAGGCGACCCTCGCCCTCGGCGATCTCGGGATGTCCGAGGAGGCCTTCAAAGATCTGAAACCCTGGGCCGTGGTGACACTGCTCAGCGCACCCCCGTCCGATACGGGTGAGTTCCTGGACATGCTCCTCTATCGGAACGCCGTTTCCGACGGCAAGCAGATCCGGGGCCTGGAGACCATGGCGGAGCAGCTCGCCGTCTTCGATGACCTCGCCGAGCCCGACCAGATCGCGCTGCTGCGCGAAACCCTGGCTGCCCGAGAACATCTGCCCGCGATCCTCGAAGGGCTGATCACCGCCTATCTCGAGCGCGACATGGCAGGACTGAAGGCGCTGAGCGAATCCTATCTCGCCGAAACCGATCCCGGGCTGGCAGGCCTCTTCCGGACAGTCGTGATCGACTCGCGCAACCATCGGATGGTCGAGCGCATGGCGCCACTGATCGCGCAGGGCGGCTGGTTTATTGCCGTCGGCGCATTGCACATGTCAGGTGAGCTGGGGGTGGTGGAGCTCCTGCGCCGCAAAGACTATCAGGTGTCGGCGGTCTTCTGAGCGTCTTGAGTCGACGTCGGCGCAGGCTGTGATAGGATTCGGCCCATCTGCTGCGAGAGACCTGCAACGCATGCCGGACCCTGATTCACGCGCCTGCCGGAGTCGGCCTTTGCTGGCAGCATTGGGGATACTGATGCTCACGGGCGGGTGCGCATCGGCGCCGAGTCGGATTACGGACCCCCGCGATCCGCTCGAGCCCTTCAATCGAGCCGTTTATCGGTTCAACACCGACTTCGACAAGGCATTCCTTAAGCCGGCTGCGAAAGGCTATCGCGCAATCACTCCGGATCCGGTGGAGCGCGGAATCACCAACTTCTTCGGCAACCTCGCCGACGTGACGTCGGCAATCAACAACGTCATGCAATTCAAGATGTCGCGTGCCGGCAGCGACGTCGGTCGACTCTTCATCAATTCCACCGTGGGGGTCCTGGGCTTCGTTGACGTCGCAACCAATGTCGGTCTGCCGAGCTACAAGGAAGACTTCGGTCAGACGCTCGGCTACTGGGGCCTGGACTCCGGCGCCTACCTGATGTTGCCGTTCCTGGGGCCTAGCAGCGTGCGCGACGCGTTCGGCGAGGCCGGGGATCTGTTCACCGATCCGCTGTTCAATCTCGACCCGGTGTTCAACCTCAAGAGCGACGGAGTTTACTGGGGTCTTGTCGGACTGCGGGCCATCGATCGCCGAGCCAACCTCCTGACCACGACCGAGATCCTCGAGGACGCAGCCATCGACCCCTATATTTTGTTGCGCGATGCGTACCTGCAGCGTCGTCACTACCGGGTGCACGACGGGAATCCGCCGGAGGGCGAAGAGGACTTCTGGGACGAGGTCGACTTCGATACCAATCCCGAACCACGCCGTTAGATGCAGCCGATCGGCCCGCGCCGATCCGCTGCGGCTCAGGCGCCCAGCCGCCACCCGACAGATTCGCTGGCACGCAGTGGCACCACCCGGCTCGCACCGAAGGGATAGGACGGCGGCACCGTCCAGGGCTCATGTCGCAGGCAAATAGTCCCGCGATTGCGGGGGAGCCCATAGAAATCCGCGCCGTAATGGCTGGCGAACCCCTCCAGACGATCCAGGGCTCCCGCCTGCTCGAACACCTCGGCATAGAGCTCGATGGCCGCGTGGGCACTGAAGGTCCCCGCGCAGCCGCAGGCGCTCTCCTTGTCGCCGATCGGGTGTGGGGCACTATCCGTACCCAGGAAGAACCTGGGGTGGCCGCTCGTGGCGGCCGAGACCAGGGCCAGGCGGTGCGGCTCGCGCTTGAGGACAGGCAAACAGTAGAGATGAGGTCGGATCCCGCCCGCCAGCATGGCATTGCGGTTGTAAAGCAGATGATGGGGCGTGACGGTCGCGGCCAGGGTCGGGGGTCCCCCGCGCACGAAATCCACCGCCTCCGCTGTCGTGACATGCTCGAACACGACCTTGAGTCCGGGAAATTCGCGCACGATCGGCTCAAGGCGCTCCTCGATGAAGCGCCGCTCGCGATCGAAGATATCGACCCGATCGTCCGTCACCTCCCCATGTACCAGGAGACGGAGGCCCTCACGCTGCATGGCCTCGAAGACGCGATAGCGTCCGGGCAGGTCGGTGACACCGCTCTCCGAGTTGGTGGTTGCACCCGCCGGATAGAGCTTGCAGCCTAAGACCTGTCCGCTTGCCCTGGCCGTGGCAATCTCCGCCGGCGTCGTCTCATCTGTGAGATAGAGGGTCATCAAGGGCTGGAACTCGCTGCCGGGCGGCAGCGCGTGGAGGATGCGCTCCCGATAGCGCAGCGCCATGGCGGTATTCACCACCGGCGGTTTCAGGTTCGGCATGACGATGGCCCGGGCGAAGCGCCGGACGGTGTGCCCGAGGGCATCCGCCAGAACGGCCCCATCGCGGAGATGCAGATGCCAGTCGTCCGGTCGGGCGATTCGGATCTCGGTGTCCGGGGTCATGTCGGAGGCATCAGTCCATCAACCGATAGCGCGCCCCGCAATAGGGACAGACGGCCTCACGGCTCGGCTCGTCTTCGATCGGCAGATAGACCCGCGGATGCATATTCCAGACGGGGGCATCGGGCAAAGGGCAGGAGAGTGGCAGATCCTTGCGGCTGACCTCGATCAACCCATGCTCGGCCCGCGTCTCAAGGGCGGCGTCTGACATCGACTCTTTCTCCATCGCGTTGGTTATCCGGGATTGGCGCTCGAGATCAAGCGCAATACCCCCGATCCCGGTTCAAGCCGCGTCATGCATAGGCACCAAGGCTTCGATGATCGCACAAACACACTTCAACGACTCACCGAGCGGTGCGGTGAACGCGGTCCGAAGCAGACCTTCCTCAGCTTCAAATCGCGTCTGCGGCTGCGCGGCAAGGCGGGATCGAGCTCGGGCGGAAACCCGTGGAGGTCGCACTGCACGGGCTTCATACCAGGGTCAGCCATTCGGGGTGGGCCGGAAGGCGACCATGGACCAGATCGAAGTAGAGACCTTGGAGCCGCTCGGTGATCGGGCCACGGGTCCCGCTGCCGATGGCGCGTCCGTCGACCTCGCGGATCGGCGTCACCTCCGCGGCCGTTCCGGTGAAAAAGGCTTCGTCGGCGATATAGACCTCATCCCGCGTGATCCGCTTTTCCACCACCTGGATCCCCAACTCATGCGCGAGGCTCATGACGGTGCGACGGGTGATGCCGTCGAGTGCCGAGGTCAGGTCCGGGGTGTAGAGCACACCGTTGCGCACGATGAAGACATTCTCGCCGCTGCCCTCCATCACATAGCCCGAGGCATCCAGCATCAGGGCCTCGTCATAGCCGTCGCGCAGGGCCTCCTGAAGGGCCATCATCGAGTTCATGTAGTTGCCGTTTGCCTTGGCCCGGCACATGGTGATGTTGACATGGTGACGGGTGAAGGACGAGACCCGGATCCGGATGCCCTTGGTCATGTTCTCCTCGCCCAGGTAGGCGCCCCACTCCCAGGCCGCGACGATGCAATGCACCTGCAGATTATCGGCACGCAGCCCCATGCCTTCGGGGCCGTAGAAGAACATCGGACGGATATAAGCCGAATCGAGGCGGTTCTCACGCACCGCGATGCGCTGGGCCTCGTCGATGGTCTCGCGATCGTAAGGCAGCTTCATCCCCAGGATATGGGCGGAATCGAAGAGCCGGTCGGTATGGTCGCGCAGGCGGAAGATCGCGGTGCCGCTGTCGGTCCGATAGGCGCGCACCCCCTCGAAGACGCCCATCCCGTAATGGAAGGTGTGAGTCAGTACATGTGTCTGGGCCTCCCGCCAGGGCACCATCTCGCCGTTGTGCCAGATCAGGCCATCACGGTCCGCCATCGTTGCCATGTCGTGCTCACTCCGGTTGCATCGGGACACACGGGCCCCGGTTCGATTCGAGAGACCATCCCGTCAGCGCGGCCGCTCGTCCATCAGCTCGCGCCATAGACACGCCACCCGCTCGCGCTCCGAGTGCAGCTCGTCATCCCCGACGGTCTTGGGTTGCTCCTGCAGGGCGCTGCGATGATAGGCAGCACGGAGTGCCTTATAGGCCGCGGTGAGGTCGGCCGCCGCCTTGCCGGGCAGCAGATCGAGCTGTCCCAGCGCGTCGAGCAGACGCACGTTGTCGGTCCAGTCGGACAGCTCCGGATGCTCGAAAGCCCAGCGCAGGACCGTGTATTGAACCATAAACTCGATATCGGCAATACCGCCTGCACCTTGCTTGAGATCGAAGCGGCCGCCTCCGCTCTTGTCGAGATTGGCGCGCATCTTGGCCCGCATCTCCCGCACATCTGCGCGCAACTGTGCGGCATCGCGCTTGCGACAGATGATCCCGCGACGCAGCTCGGCGAAGCGCCGGGCCAAGAGGGGATCGCCCGCCACCGGGCGCGCCCGAACCAGTGCCTGATGCTCCCAGGTCCAGGCATCGCTCACTTGGTACGCCGCGAATGCATTCAGCGAGCGGGTCAGAAGACCCCGGTTCCCATCGGGGCGCAGGCGCATATCGATCTCATAGAGGACGCCAGAGGGGGTCTGGGTTGTCATCATGTGGATCATGCGCTGGCCCAGACGCGCAAAAAACTGCTCGTTGCTGATCGGCTTCCCACCGTCGGTCATGGCCGTCTGCCCCAGCGTGCCGTGGATGAAGACCAGATCGAGATCCGAGCCGTAACCCAGCTCGATCCCGCCGAGCTTTCCGTAACCGAGGACCAGGAATCCGGTCTCATCCCCGAGCAGCTGGGTTGGCCGGCCGTGGCGCCGGGCCAGGTGCTCGAAGGCCAGCCGCAGCACACAGCGGATGGAGACCTCTGCGATCTCGGTCAGATAGTCGCTCACGACCATCAGCGGGATCACCTCGGTCAGATCCGCAGCGGCGACCCGCAACATGTTTCCCTGCGCGAACTGGCGTAGACGCTCCATCTGCTGCTCCAGGTCATCCGCATCCACATGCAGCAGCAGGGCGTCGAGCTCAGCCTCCAGGTCGCCGCGACGGAGAGGCGCATAGAGCCGCCGCGGGTCAATCATCTCGTCCAGCAACAGGGGGTGACGGCAGATCCGATCGGTGAACCAGGGACTCATGCTCGCCAGGCGCGCAAGATGAGAAAGGATCACCGGATGCTCCACGAGCATGGCCAGGTAGGACGTCCGCCGCGCGACCGCCTCGAGCACCTTGAGCACCCGTTCCAGGGCGAGGTCCGGGTACTGGCTGGCGGAGGTCACCTGCATCACGAGCGGCATCAGCCGTTCCAGTCGATCGTAGCCGCGGCGACTCAGTCCCTTGCGAGCGATGGCATCGCGGAACTGCCCGAGTCGGCTTTGGGCCGCCTCCGGATCGGTAAAGCCCGCCTCGGTGAGCGCGGGGACATCGTGCGACGATTGAGCTTCGTTATGCCAGAGGGCGACCCATCCGGACGCGTGTGAGGGCCCCTCGGTTTCAGGGGCGGCAAAGACCTCGTCGAACTGCTCCTGAACCTGGCTACGGTGGTCCCGCAACACGAAGTCAAACGCCGGCCAATCCGCGAATCCCATCGCACGCGCGAGACGTGTCCGTCCCATGTCGTCCGCGGGAAGCAGATGGGTCTGTCTGTCACGATGAGCCTGGAGGCGATTCTCCACCAGGCGGAGAAAACAGTACGCGGCATCGAGCTTCTGCACAGCGGACGCAGGCATCAGCTGCTTCTGAGCCAACACAGCGAGCACTTCGCGGATAGGACGGATCTGGAGATCCGGGTCACGTCCGCCACGGATCAACTGGAAGGACTGACCGATGAATTCGATCTCCCTGATCCCGCCCGGCCCCAGCTTAATGTTCGCGTCCATCCCGCGACGATAGAGCTCTTTGGCGATCATCTGCTTGAGATCGCGCAGCGACTCGATGGCACCGAAGTCGAGATAGCGACGATAGACGAACGGGCGCAGCAGGGCCATCAGCTGGGCCGCATCGGCAGGGGCACCTGCCACGACCCGCGCCTTGATCATGGCGTAACGCTCCCACTCTCTGGCCTGGCTCTGGTAGTAGTCGTCCAGGGCATCGAAGCTCATCGCAAGAGGCCCGGACTCACCAAAGGGCCGCAGGCGCGTGTCGACCCTGAACACGAAGCCGTCCACCGTGTGGCTCCCCAATGCCTGGACGAGCCGCTGACCCAGCTTGAGGAAGAACTGCTCGTTGGTCAACCGACGCGGACCACCCTCGACCTCTCCGTTGCTCGCAAAGCCAAAGATGAGATCGATGTCGGAGCTCAGGTTCAGCTCGCGCGCACCGAGCTTACCCATCCCGAGCACCAGCATCTGCTGCTCGCGTCCCTCGCTATCCCGTGGTGTGCCGAGCTCGGCACAGGTCCAGGTATGCAACCGGTCGAGCGCGCGCCGGACAGAGAGGTCGGCCAGCTCGGTGAGATGCTCGAGGGTCTCCCCCAGGGCGGCGCGCCCGGTGACGTCGCGCCAGATGATTCGCATCATCTCGCGCCGGCGGAACCGACGCAGCGCCCGCTGGAGTCCGGTCTCATCCGTGACCCCCGAGAGCGCCGCATCCAATCCCCGGGCGAGGTAGACGGGGTCGTGGACCTGCTCCAGATCCCCGGTCGCGATCAGATCGGCGAGCACCTCAGGATGCCGGGCGGCCGTGATGGCGACGTACTCGCTGGCCTCCCAGACACGTGCCCGCGCCGACGCGAACTCCAACTCGCCGGGCACCTCGACGCCCTGCTCGAGCGCCCAGTCGAGCCAGGTCTGCCAGTGGGCCTCGGTGATCGGATCCAGATTCCGAAAGCCGTCCATCAGCCGCTGGTCAGAGTGGCTCGACGGCATAGCAGGCCCCAAGACGATAGTCCTCGCCAGCTGGAATCTCGATCACCTCGGAGGCCGTGTTGACCGTCTCGACGCAGATGAAGCGCCGATAGTCTTGGTCATCGAGATCGTCCATGGCCATTGCGGTCTCCGCCCATGGGTTCCAGACGACGGCCGTGCGGCTCTGCTCGGATTCGATGCGGATGCGCCGACCCATGGCCGGATCGATGATGTTGAGCACTGAGGGGACATCCTCGTAGATGCGGTTGACCTCGCGCTCAAACCCCACGGGGCCGTGCTGCGTCAGGACGGCCCCGGCGCCGTCCTTCGCCTGGTCGATATAGCGGCAGCCGTCGAGACCCTCGACCCGGACACCGTCCACATCCCCGATCTTGAAGTACGCATGCAGGCCCTGCGTGATCCGAAACGGCCGATCGCCCGCGTTACGCGTGACCAAGTCCACTGCGAGGGCTCCGGCCAGCCGGATATCAACCAAGAGATTGAAATACTGGGGCCAGATCGCCCGTGTATCCTTATCGTCCGCGATCCCGAGCCGGACCCGAGTCGAGCCGTCGTCAAGCGCCTCGGTCGTAAGCACCGTCCACGGCCATGCACGAACAAAACCGTGTGCGGGTCGACCCTTACCCTCCGGGTCCGGACCAAACCAGGGCCAACAGACGGGAATCCCGCCCTTGATCGCCTTTCCTTCGCTGAAGTAGGCGCGATCGCTGACGAACAACAGGTCTTCTGCCGCGTCGACAGGTCGGTACGCCAACACCTGGCCACCATAGGGTGAGATCAGGGCCGTTGCATGCGCGTTGGCGATCTCAATCATGACGAAACCGCCACGACCTTTCGTAAATCGCAAAACGCCGTCGATGCCGTGCTCAGCGTTCAATGCCTCGATGTCCATGGATGATCCTCCGACCCGGGTGGGCAGTCAGCCTAGAAGATGTCGATCGCAGTGCTCACAGGAACCGAGTCGCAGCGGCGCGGCCGGACGGCGCGGATCCGCTCGTCCGGCGCAAGAGGTACCCGCATGAATACGGGAAACAGGGACCCCATCACTCGCCAAGCCCCGCCGGTCGCGGGAGCGGGTCAAGACAGGAGGCCTATGCGATTCTTGCCGAGGCGCGGCGGATTGTCACGCCATCCCCACCACGCTTGCGACGCGCAGGGCCGCAGGCCCTGCGCGCCGTTTCAACCCACGTTGATCTGGATCTTACGGGGCTGCAGCTCGGCCCGTTTCGGGACCCTGAGGGTGAGCACTCCGTCCTGCATCTGGGCCTCGATCTGGTCGGCCTGCAGCTCATGGCTCAAGGTGAAGCTGCGCCTGAACTGAGTGGTGCGCAGGTCTGCATAGAGCGCTTCCATGTCGGCGGGCATCTCGATTGCCGCCTCGCCCTCGACGACCAGGGTATCCTGGTCGACCTGGACCGAAAGGCGCTCGCGCGACACGCCCGGGAGGTCGGCCTTGAGGGTGATGCCCGTGGCGTCTTCATAGATATCGACCGGCGGCAAGAGAGCCGATCCCGCGCCGCGAGCGGGCTGCGTCTCACCTGACTCTCGCGCCTGCACCGATTTTTTCTCGTTCATCGTGAAACTCCTCGATATCGTTCGTGTTTGATTCGGTCCTCGTAAGACCTTGCCCAAGCGCATGGCTGGCCGTGGCGGACTATTTGACCTCGATCCGCCGCGGCTTGACCTCCTCACGCCGCTCGACCGTCAGGTGCAGCACACCATCACGATAGTCCGCCTGCACCTTGTCGGGGTCCACATCCTCGGGCAGCGTGATGACTCGGCGAAAACCACCGCTGAAACGCTCGCGCCGGTAGAGCTGGATGTCATCCGGCAACGCGTCCTTGCGCTCGCCTGCGATGGTCAGCAGATTCTGCTGGATCGAGATCTCCAGACTCTTCGGGTCGACGCCCGCGGCAAACACATAAACGTCCACCCGACTGGGCGATGCCCCAACGTTGATCGCCGGGTAGGTCCCCGAGGCGACCGAACGGATCCCCGAGGGGGCCGGTCGGCCACCGAAGAGGGCGTCCATGTCCTGGCGCATGCCCTCGAGCTGACTGAGTAGATCGCTGTCGAAGCTTCTAAGATAGCCCCACATGGCTGGCCTCCGGTTGTCGTTCCGAGGTGAAAGGAGCGCCACGCGACCGTGTCGCGCGAGCCCTCCCACAGTCTAGACGGAGCCCACTCATTCCGCATGTCAGATCCCAACCGATTGGTTTCACGACCTCTTCGTAGGGCCTGTTAGGATCCGAGCAGGGGATCGACGGTCAGGATGACCGGCCATCGGGACCGCCACTCTCAACGACGCCAGGTCAATGCCCGAGTCCTGTGCCCGCAGCTCGGGCCAGGCCACCGCAACACCGACGAGCAGCGAATAGGCCGCCGGCAGGGCGACACGAGGAGGCAGCAGCAAACGGGCTGTCTGGGATCTCAAGCGGATCATCGGGTATCACTGCAATGTCATATTCAGCAGCACTGAGCACAAAAAACCCCGCCGAAGCGGGGTTTTTGATCGCACATCTGCGTGAGCCGGGGCCTTACATCATCCCCATGTCGCCCATGCCTCCCATTCCGCCGCCGCCGGGCATCGGGGCCTCCTCCTTGGGCTCCTCGGCGACCATCGCCTCGGTGGTGATCATAAGACCGGCGACCGACGCGGCATTCTGGAGCGCCGAGCGGGTGACCTTGGTGGGATCAAGGATGCCCATGTCGACCATGTCGCCGTATTCACCGTTGGCCGCGTTGTAACCGAAGTTACCTGATCCCTCGACCACCTTATGAAGGATGACGGAGGGCTCACAGCCGGCATTGGCGACGATCTGACGCAGCGGCTCTTCCATGGCGCGGCGGGCAATCGTGATGCCGACATCCTGGTCATGGTTGGCGCCGGTAAGGGCCTGAATCGCGGTCTGGGCGCGCACGAGGGCAACACCGCCGCCGGGAACGATCCCTTCCTCGACCGCTGCTCGGGTCGCGTGCAGGGCATCCTCGACCCGTGCCTTCTTCTCCTTCATCTCCATCTCGGTCGCGGCACCGACCTTGATGACGGCCACACCGCCGGCGAGCTTGGCCAGGCGCTCTTGGAGCTTCTCCCGATCGTAGTCGGAGGTCGTCTCCTCGACCTGGGCGCGGATCTGCTCGCAGCGTGCCTTGATGTCCATCTCGGAGCCGGCGCCGTCGATGATGGTGGTCTCGTCCTTACCGATCTGCACCTTCTTGGCGGTACCCAGATCATTCAGGCTGGCCTTCTCAAGCGTCAGGCCGACCTCCTCGGAGATGACGGTCGCACCGGTGAGGATCGCGATGTCCTGCAGCATGGCCTTGCGACGGTCGCCGAAACCGGGCGCCTTGACCGCACAGACCTTGACGATGCCGCGGATCGTGTTGACGACCAGCGTGGCCAGCGCCTCACCCTCGACGTCCTCGGCGACGATCAACAGCGGACGCCCGGCCTTGGCGACAGACTCCAGCACGGGCAGCAGCTCACGGATGTTGGAGATCTTCTTGTCGTGTAGCAGAATGTAAGGGTCTTCCAACTCGGCGCTCTGGCTCTGCTGGTTATTGATGAAGTAAGGAGAGAGATAGCCGCGATCGAACTGCATGCCCTCCACCACATCGAGCTCGTTGTGGAGGGACGTGCCATCCTCGACGGTGATGACGCCTTCCTTTCCGACCTTCTCCATCGCCTCGGCGATGATCTGGCCGATCGACTCGTCGGCGTTGGCCGAAATGGTGCCGACCTGGGCGATGGCCTTGCTTTCGGTGCACGGCTTGGAGACGTTCTTGAGCTCCTCGACAGCCGCCTCGACAGCCTTATCGATCCCGCGTTTGAGATCCATCGGGTTCATGCCGGCGGCAACCGCTTTCAGCCCTTCGCGGACCATGGCCTGGGCAAGAACGGTCGCGGTGGTGGTGCCGTCGCCCGCCACGTCGGAGGTGTGAGAAGCGACCTCCTTGACCATCTGCGCCCCCATGTTCTCGAATTTGTCCTGGAGCTCGACCTCCTTGGCGACGGAAACGCCGTCCTTGGTCACGGTCGGCGCACCGAAGGACTTTTCGAGGACCACGTTGCGGCCCTTGGGTCCCAGCGTGACCTTTACGGCGTTGGCGAGGATGTTCACACCCTCCATCATGCGAACGCGGGCATCCCCGCCGAACTTCACGTCTTTTGCACTCATGGTGTCTTACCTCGATTCTTAACGGTTCTCTGAGAGAGCTTGCGTGGCTCAGATAAAGCGGGGGCTGACCTCAACCCTCGACGACGCCCATGATGTCTTCTTCGCGCATCACCAGGAGCTCGTTACCGTCGAGCTTCACCTCGGTGCCGGAATACTTGCCAAACAGGACGCGGTCACCGACCTTGACGTCGAGCGGACGGCTCTCTCCATTGTCGAGAATCTTGCCTTTGCCGACGGCGATGACCTCGCCCTGGATCGGCTTCTCGGTCGCAGAATCCGGGATCACGATGCCGCCGGCGGTCGTACGCTCTTCTTCCATACGACGGACAACGACGCGGTCGTGCAGGGGGCGAATCTTCATTAGGGGATCTCCTCGTGCAGTTGACAGGTTTGAAGTGCACCCGAGCAGGCCTGGCCAGACTGTTAGCACTCAACTCAGACGAGTGCTAATAGTAGAGCCAAATCATCACCTGTCAAGCGCTGAGCGCCACGCGGAGCGCCGTTTTGAACCGGTTGGGGGGCGTCACGAGCCAAAGACTCGGGATCCTGCAACACCGCCTCGGCCGCGGCTCGATCCGGACAATCCACCAGGCCTGATCGCCGCTCGAGGCTTGAGGTCACACGCGCCGTCAATCCTCGCGCCGATAGTCGCCCTCGATGATCCGGGGGCGGTCTTCCCCTTTGAGGGAGCCATGCGGACGGGCCGGAATCACGTGGACGGCCCGCCCGACGAGCCGTTTTCGCAAGGCCGGGACGAGCAACAAGAAGCCGGCGGCGTCCGTCATGAAGCCCGGCAGAAGCAGAAAGAGTCCTGCCACGATGAGGAGCGCACCATCCAGCATTTCAAGGGCCGGAATCTCGCCTCGGTCGGCCATCTCGCGGACCCGCAGCAGCAGGCCGAAGCCTTGGCGTCGGACCAGCCAGGTCCCGATCACGGCAGTGAGGACGGAGAGGGCAATGGTGGGAAACGCCCCGATCTCGGAGCCGACCCGGATCAGGACGTACAGCTCGAGCAACGGCAGGCCGACAAGCAGAAGCAAAACAGGCACGACGATGGTCCCAGGAGTCGTTCGGTCGGTCGGCTGACGCCGATATGACCGATGAGCACGGTGGTAGAAGAACCCGCATCGGATGCAGGATAGTGCAACCCTGGTCACGATGAAATGCCGTCTGGCCTTCGATCGGATCGGTTTGGCGACGGACGCATCCGAGACGGCCCCTGCCCGAGACGCATCCCGATGGCCCCGGCTGCGGCGGATTGCTCAGCCCCGGCGATTCGGAGATCCTCATGGCGCGATTCGATCAAGGACCCGTTAGCATGACGCCAAGTCACCGATTGATCCTGTGCACCTGCCCCGATCAGGACACCGCGCTCCGGATTGCGGAGCACCTGATCCAGGAAAGACTTGCCGCCTGCGTCAACCTGATGCCCGGCATCACCTCGATCTACCTCTGGGAAGGTCGGATGCAGCGCGATCCCGAGGTCTTGGCCTTGATCAAGACCACGGTCGAGCGCGTCGCGGCACTGACCGGACGACTGCGCCAATTGCATCCCTACGCGGTGCCGGAGATCATCGCGGTCCCGATCACCGAGGGACTCCCCGACTATCTGAGCTGGGTAACGACATGCACCAACAACGACGACTAAGCTCCTCCGCCGGGCCCGCAGTCGAGACGCCGCGACCCGCGACCATGCACGTGGGTGCCGACCAGAACAAGCGTCGCCGAAGCCGGCCCTGGTCGACCGGCGCACCCCGCCCGTTCGGTGTCTTGGCCCTGACCTGGCTTCTCGCCGGCGGCCTATCGGCTCCTGCCATGGCCGAGGATGAATTCCTCTTGCCTGATCAGGCCTTCCGGATCTCCGGCGCGGCCGACGGACCCGACAGGGTCCGAGTGCGCTGGGAGATTGCCGATGGCTATTACATGTACCAGAGCAAGTTCGGCTTCGAGACGGACACAGCGGGTATGTCGACCGGCGCCCCGAGCCTGCCGGCGGCGGAGACGAAGGAGGACGAGTTCTTCGGCAAGGTGCAGATCTATCGTGACAGCGTCGAGATTCGCGTGCCGGTCGCCCGTTCGACCGGGGCCGAGAACATCCTGACCCTGGAAGCCACCTCGCAAGGCTGCGCCGACGCGGGCCTGTGCTATCCCCCGCATCGGCAGCGGATCTTGCTCGAGCTGCCCGCCCTGACGGAGGTATCCACGGCGTCAGACGAGTCCGCTCAGCCCGCCGCGGCGGCGGACCCCGGCGGGTCGGCGATTGAAGGCGAGCAATCCCTCAACGGCTTGGCGGGATTCGGCCAAACGTTGGGCCTCGGCACGGATGACGACATCCTGCCCGCCGAGGAGGCGTTCCGCTTCGCTGCCGAGGTCGCCGGCCCCGACGAGCTCCAGTTGACCTGGGACATCGCTCCCGAGACCTACCTCTACGGCCACCTGCTCGAGATAGCACTGGAGAACGCCCCAACGGCCGCAATCGGCGATTTCAAGCGCCCTGCGGGCGACATCAAGAAAGATTCGATCCTCCCGGACGGCAGCGTCGGCGATGTCGAGGTCTACCATGATCGCGTCGACTTGACCGTGCCGCTGCTACGCGGATCCGGTGAGCCAACCGAGATCACCCTCGTCGCGAAGTATCAAGGCTGCGCGGAGATCGGAATCTGTTATCCCCCGCAGACGCGGCGGGTCAAGCTGACCCTGCCCGAGACAACGGTGACAACGGCCCTCCCGACGGCCGGCGCCGCGGCCGTCCGGTCAGCCCCCCCAACCGCCCGGAGCGGCGCCGATGAACCCGTCTCGGAGCAGGACCGGATCGCCTCGGTCCTCGCGACTAGCGGAATCTGGGTGGTGATCGCGGCCTTCTTCGGCTTCGGCCTGCTGCTCGCCCTCACCCCCTGCGTCTTCCCCATGATCCCAATCCTCTCCGGTATCATCGCCGGACAGGGACCCGGCATCACGACACGCAAGGCCTTCATGCTCTCGGTCGCCTACGTCCTGGCTATGGCCTTGACCTACACGGTGATCGGGGTCTTGGCAGGCCTGTTCGGCGCCAACCTGCAGGCGGCCTTCCAGAACCCCTGGATCCTCAGCGCCTTTGCAATGGTCTTCGTGCTGCTCGCGTTGTCCATGTTCGGTTTCTACGACCTGCAGCTGCCATCGCGCCTCCAGTCCAAGCTCGCCGAGATCAGCAACAAACAGGAGGGCGGTACCTTGATCGGCGTGGCCATCATGGGTCTGCTCTCTGCACTCATCGTGGGCCCTTGCGTTGCGCCGCCTCTGTTCGGGGCACTCATCTACATCAGTCAGACCGGCGACGCCGTCCTAGGCGGCATCGCGCTGTTCGCGCTCAGCATGGGGATGGGCGCACCCCTGATCGTGATCGGCACCTCGGCGGGCAAGCTGCTGCCGCGCGCTGGAGCTTGGATGGACGCGGTCAAGGCCGTCTTCGGCGTCGCCCTGCTCGCAGTCGCCATCTTCATGCTCGAGCGCATCCTGCCGCCGGCGGTCGCCATGGTCTTGTGGGGTCTGCTCCTGATCAGCTCGGCAGTCTACATGGGTGCGCTGACCCAACTGCCGCCCGACAGCAGTGGCTGGAGCAAGCTCTGGAAGGGCCTCGGGGTCTTCCTGCTCATCTATGGCGCCTTGATGCTGCTCGGGGCCGCGGCAGGGGGCAAGGACACGGTCCAGCCGCTGCGCGGACTCGCCGTCGGCGGCGGGGGCGGGGTCGCGGCGGAGGCGACGTTCGCACGCATCAAGACGGTCGAGGATCTCGATCGGGAGATCGCGAAGGCGGGCGAGATCGGCAAGCCGGTCATGCTCGACTTCTATGCCGACTGGTGTGTCACCTGCAAGGAGCTGGAGCGCTACACCTTCAGCGATCCGGCGGTGATCTCCGAGATGAGCCGCTTCGTGCTGTTGCAAGCGGACGTGACCGCCAGCGACGCCGAGGATCGGGCCCTGATGCAGGGTCGCTTCGGCATCCCCGGGCCACCGGCCATCCTCTTCTTCGACACCTCAGGGAGCGAGCTCAAGGGCTACCGCATGGTTGGCTTCAAGTCCGCGGATGCCTTCGTCGAGCATCTGCGCAGGGCCGCGCCATGAGCCCGCTCAAGGTCGGAGCCGTGGCGGTGCTCGCCGGCGGCATCAGCGTCGGAATCGCGGTGCTGGGCCAACGCTGGTTGAGCGAGCCCCTGCCAAATGCGGAGTTGTCAGGCGCCGCCCAACTCCAGACTCTGCCCGACTTTCGGCTGACCGACACCGAAGGACACGAGGTCCAGAGCGGCGCTTGGTCCGGCAAGATCCTGGTCATCCATTACTGGGCAAGCTGGTGCCCACCCTGCGTGCGCGAGATGCCGTTGTTCATTCACGCGCAGGAGACGCTCGGCAAGGCCGGTGTGCAGGTTGTCGGAATCGCCGTGGACCGCCTCGAGGACGTGGCTGAGTTCGTCGCCAGATACCCGGTCAACTACCCCATCCTGATCGCCAACCCCGAGGCGGTGGCCCTCTCGAGGCGACTCGGTAACCGGGTGGAGGGGCTCCCCTTCACGGTGATCTTCGATCGCCGCGGGCGGCGTGTCTTCAGTCGCACCGGAGAGATCACGGCCGCAGAGCTCGAGCGGCAGCTCGGCGGACTGATCAACGCAGCGGGGCACGGAGCGCCGTCGGAGGAAGCCTCTTAGCTGGACATGATCGCGTAAAATCCGCACAATTCGGCGCGATTTTCCGCTATTCCCAATCGGATCGGCGGCTACTCTGGTGGCCGATCGACATAGAGCGAGTTGACCGGATGGCCGCGATCCTGGTTCTGAACGGACCCAATCTCAATCTTCTCGGTACCCGGGAGCCGGCACACTACGGTCGTGCAACCCTAGCGGATATCCGCCAAAGCCTGGAGGAGATGGCACGGGCGGCCGGGTTGACGCTGGAGTTCCTTCAGACTAACGCCGAGCATGTGCTGGTCGATGCCGTCCAGCGGGCCACGAGCGAGCAGGTCCGCTTCATCATCTTGAACCCCGCCGCCTTCACGCATACCAGCGTCGCGCTTCGCGACGCCCTGCTCGCGGTCGGGATCCCCTTTATCGAGGTCCATCTGTCCAACGTCCACGCCCGCGAGCCATTCCGTGCGCACTCCTACTTCTCCGACATCGCCGTCGGCGTGATCAGCGGGCTCGGCGCCGAGGGATATAGGCTCGCATTGCGCGCCGCGCTTGGCCGCCTGGCGCAAGACCAACCGAACGAGAGCCATTGAGTATGGACATCCGCAAGGTCAAAAAGCTGATCGAGCTGTTGGAGCAATCCGACGTCGCCGAGATCGAGATCCACGAGGGAGAGGAGTCGGTTCGCATCAGCCGGCAAGGCAGCGCGACGATGCCGCTGTACATGCCTCAGGCGGGACCCATGGCCGCGGCTCCGGTCGCGGGCCCAGCGACGGCGGGCGCCGTTGACGAGGATGAGGAGCTCGAAGCCATGGACGGGGAGATCGTCCGCTCGCCCATGGTTGGGACCTTCTATCGAGCCCCTTCGCCGGGTTCCAAGCCGTTCGTGGAGGAGGGGCAGACAGTCCAGGCCGGCGAGACCCTCTGCATCATCGAGGCGATGAAGATCCTCAACCAGATCGAATGCGAGCAGGGTGGAACGGTGAGACGGATCCTCGTCGAGAACGGCCAACCGGTTGAATACAATCAGCCGCTGTTCGTGATCGAATAAAGGCGGACCGCTCCGCCCAACCAGCGGGCCGCGCCGCCAGTCGCGCCGGCCTCCTTGAACAAAGACACCTCCGCCATGGCTGCAATGATCGAGAAGGTCCTGATCGCCAACCGGGGCGAGATCGCGCTGCGGATTCTGCGCGCCTGTCGCGAGCTCGGCATCAAGACGGTCGCGGTGCACTCCGAGGCGGATCGCGACCTCAAGCATGTCCTCCTCGCCGACGAGTCGGTCTGTATCGGTCCGGCGTCCTCGCTGCACAGCTATCTCAACGTACCGGCCATCATCAGCGCCGCCGAGGTGACGGACACCGTGGCCGTCCATCCCGGCTACGGTTTCCTCTCGGAGAATGCCGACTTCGCCGAGCGCGTCGAGCATTCGGGCTTCATCTTCATCGGGCCCAGACCCGAGACGATCCGCCTCATGGGCGACAAGGTCTCCGCCATCACGGCGATGAGGACGGCGGGCGTCCCCTGCGTGCCCGGCTCCGATGGCCCTCTCGACGACAACAAGAAGCGCACCCTGGCAATCGCGCGCGAGATCGGCTACCCGGTCATCATCAAGGCATCCGGCGGCGGCGGCGGACGTGGGATGCGGGTCGTCCATTCCGAAGCGACCTTATTGAATGCCATCTCACTGACCAAGGCCGAGGCTGCCGCAGCCTTCAGCAACGACATGGTCTACATGGAGAAGTATCTGGAGAACCCGCGGCATATCGAGTTCCAGGTGCTCGCCGACCAGTTGGGCAATGCGATCCATCTCGGCGAGCGCGACTGCTCCATGCAGCGCCGTCACCAAAAGGTCTTGGAAGAGGCCCCGGCCCCCGGCATCACCGAGGCACAAAGGCGCGAGATCGGCGAGCGCTGCGCTGAGGCCTGTCGGACCATCGGTTATCGGGGTGCCGGCACATTCGAGTTCCTTTACGAGGACGGCTGCTTCTATTTCATCGAGATGAACACGCGCGTGCAGGTCGAGCATCCGGTCACGGAGATGATCACGGGCATCGATATCGTCAAGGAGCAGATCCTGATCGCTGCCGGCGAGCCGTTACGCTACTGCCAGGACGACGTCCAGATCCGCGGGCACGCGGTCGAGTGCCGCATCAATGCCGAGGACTCCGAGACCTTCATGCCCAGCCCAGGGAAGATCACAGAGTTTCATGCCCCCGGTGGTCCCGGCGTCCGACTCGAGACCCATATCTATTCCGGCTACACGGTACCGCGATACTATGACTCCATGATCGGCAAGCTCATCACCCACGGCGAAGACCGGGATGCCGCGATCGCCCGGATGTGCAACGCCCTGCGTGAGACCGTGATCGACGGCATCAACACCAATATCAAGCTGCAGCGCTCGATCCTGAGCGACGGCGCCTTCCTGGCCGGCGGCGCCAACATCCACTATCTGGAGAAGAAGCTCGGCATGCAGAGCTGAGCCGCCTTCTGGACGACATGCATTTCGCTGAGGCGAGCTCAGCCTTGGGTCAGGCGAATGCCGTGGCAAGACGCGGCTCATGCCCGTCAGATATGGATTGTCCGCCGCGATGCATGCCTCTCGCACCCGATGGCCGCGTTGCGACTCCGCGCGACAGAGCCCGCTGGCACTCCTCGTCGCGCCCTGCTTCTCGCCCACGATCAAGCGCAACTCGCTGAATGCAAAACCCAGATGCGACGGGTATCGAGCTACGAATGACAGACTTGATCCGCGTCCGCCAGGGCGCCCTTGGACTCACGCAGGGTCGAGCCCAGATGGACAGATCGCACCTCATGCCGGACGCGGTTTAGATGCCCTGGCTGCAGCTGTCGATCGAGGCACACGGGCCCGAAGCCGAGCGGATCGCCTCGAGACTCGACGAGGCGGGCGCGCTGTCGGTTACCCTCGCGGATGCCGGCGACGAGCCGCAGCTCGAGCCGGGTCCGGGCGAGACGCCGCTGTGGACGCGGGTCAGGGTCTCCGCGCTGTTCACGGCGGACGCAAGCGGCGAGGCCTTGGTCGACGCGCTGGCGCGCGAGCTCGGGACGAACCCGTCGGTCGAGCGGATCGCCGATCAGGCCTGGGAACGGGTCTGGCTCGATACCTTCAAGCCCACCCGTTTCGGCCGCCGCCTCTGGGTCTGCCCGCACGGTCAGGCCCCGGATGACCGCGACGCGCGCGTGGTCATGCTGGATCCGGGGTTGGCCTTCGGGACAGGTCAGCATGCCACCACGGCTCTCTGTCTGGAATGGCTCGACCATGTCCCGCTGGCCGGCAGGACGGTTCTCGACTACGGATGCGGCTCCGGGATTCTAGCCATCGCGGCGCTTCGACTGGGCGCCGCGGCGGCGATCGCGGTCGACCATGATCCCCAGGCCCTGGAGGCGACCCGCGACAACGCTCTTGCCAACGCGGTCGCCGACCGGATCTCGATCTATCGCCCGGACGAGCTCCCGGGCCTGAGCGTCGATGTCACCGTCGCGAACATCCTGGCCGGACCGCTGATCGAGTTGGCGCCCCGGCTGACGCGAGCCCTGCGCCCGGGGGGCGGGCTCGCGATCTCCGGGGTGCTGGCGGGGCAGGTGGAGGCGGTCAGCCGCGCCTATGCCGGCGCGGTCCTGCTCGCACCCGCGCGGGTGAGAGAGGACTGGGCCCTCATCAGCGGGCTGCGACGATGACTGCGCAAGAGAGATGCCACTTCACCATCGGCCCATACCGGTTCGAGAACAATCTGATCCTCGCGCCGATGGCCGGGATCAGTGATCGCCCCTTCCGCACGCTGTGTCGGCGCCTGGGCGCGGGCCTTGCCGTGGCGGAGATGGTGTCGTCGAACACGGCGCTGTGGGGCACCCGGAAATCGATACGGCGTCTCGATTATCGCGGAGAGGGCGGGCCCGTCTCGGTACAGATCGTCGGCACGGATCCGATCGCAATGGCCGAGGCGGCCCGGGTCCATGTCGAGCGCGGGGCCCACATCGTCGACATCAACATGGGCTGCCCAGCCAAAAAAGTCTGCCATCGGGCCGCTGGATCGGCGCTGCTGAGGGACGAGGTCCTGGTCGGGCGAATCCTCGCATCCGTCGTGGCTGCCGTCGAGGTCCCAGTCACCCTGAAGATCCGCACCGGGTGGACGCCGGAGACCCGCAACGCACTGCGCATCGCTCAGATCGCCTGGGAGAGCGGGATCGCCGCGCTGGCCGTGCACGGCCGGACGCGCGCCTGCAACTACGCTGTGCCGGCGGAGCACGAGACAGTGCGCTCGATTCGCGAGAGGGTGCCGATTCCTCTCATTGCGAATGGCGACATCGCAAGCCCCCAGAGGGCGAAAGAGGTTCTGGACTGCACCGGCGCCGATGCTATTATGATCGGGCGCGCGTCCCGGGGTCGGCCCTGGCTCTTCCGCGACGTCGCGGCCTATCTTGCTTCGGGGACCCTCCCGGTCCAGCCGCCGAGGCGATGGGTCCAGGCGCTCCTGAGCGAGCACCTCGAGGCGCTATACCTGTTTTACGGCACCCAAGACGGCTTGCGCATTGCCCGGAAGCACATCGCCTGGTACTGCGGGCACTTGCCGGGTGCGGCAGCTTTTAGAGAAAGGATCAACCGGACGGAAACCGTGGCCGAGCAGTTGTCTCAAGTGGCCGCGTTCTTCGACCCAGGCCCCGAAAAGGAGAATCGAGCAGCATGAAGACAGCCGCATTGGACAGCGTAAAACCGTCGCAGTCGACCGAGCTGAAGGTCGTCGAGGCCGATCGTACCGACCCCTTGAGCAAGTGCGTACAGGACGCACTCGGTTTCTACCTCGAGAACATGGCGGGGCATCAGGTGAGCAATCTCTACGAGCTCGTCATCGAAGAGGTCGAGCGCCCGCTGTTCGAGACCGTTCTGAAGCACACGAACGGGAACCTGAGCCTTGCCGCGAAAATGCTCGGCTTGACGCGGGCGACCCTGCGAAAACGTCTCCGTGGCTATGGGATTGCGCGCGACCGCTGACCCGAACCCAGTCCCCCAGATCAGACGAGCCGGATCGATCCAAATGGAACCCATTCATCGCGCCCTGATCAGCGTCTCCGACAAGACCGGCCTGATCGCGTTCGCCCGCGGCCTCGCGGACAGCGGGGTCGAGATCCTCTCGACCGGCGGGACCGCCCGCATGCTGACCGAGCATGAGATCGCCGTGATCGAGGTCTCGGACTACACCGGCTTCCCGGAGATGATGGCGGGCCGGGTCAAGACGCTGCATCCACGCATCCATGGCGGGATATTGGGTCGGCGCGGGGTCGACGACAGGGTCATGCGTGAAAACGAGATCAAGACGATCGACCTCGTCGTGGTGAACCTCTATCCTTTCGAGGAGACAGTCGCCGACCCGTCTTGCGACCTGGCGACGGCGATCGAGAATATCGACATCGGCGGACCGACCCTGCTCCGCGCGGCAGCCAAGAACCATGTCAGCGTCACCGTCGTGGTGGATGCGGCCGATTACCTGAGGGTCGCTGCCGAGATCGCCGAGCATGGGGGCGTGAGCGATGCCCTGCGTTTCGATCTCGCGGTGAAGGCCTTTGAGCATACCGCGCGCTATGATGGGGCCATCGCCAACCATCTGGGTGCGCGTCTCGCGGTCGATCTGCCCGGGGCCTTCCCGCGAACACTGAGCCTGCAGCTCAGCCGCAAGCAGTCCATGCGGTACGGCGAGAACCCGCACCAGAACGCCGCCTTCTACGTGGAGCACAGCCTCTCGGAGAAGAGCGTCGCCACCGCCCGCCAGCTGCAGGGCAAGGACCTGTCCTACAACAACATCGCCGACACCGATGCCGCGTTGGAATGCATCAAGCAATTCGCGGAAGCGCCGGCGTGTGTGATCGTGAAGCACGCCAACCCCTGCGGCGTCGCCCTCGGCTCGAGCCTGCTCGAGGCCTACGAGCGCGCCTACAGCACCGACCCCGAATCCGCCTTCGGCGGGATCATCGCCTTCAATCAGGAGCTGGACGGCGAGACGGCCAGGGCCGTCGTCGAGCGTCAGTTCGTCGAGGTGATCATTGCGCCTCACGTGAGCCCCGGGGCGGGCGAAGCCGTCGCGGCCAAGAAGAACATCCGTCTGCTCGAATGCGGCGCCTGGGACAGCGAGCTGGTGCATCGTCTCGACTTCAAACGGGTCAACGGGGGGCTCCTGGTACAGGATGCGGACCTCCGGCTGATCGAGTCCCTGCGCACCGTCAGCGAGCGCGAGCCGAGTCAGCAGGAGCTGGACGACCTCCTCTTCGCCTGGCGGGTGGCCAAGTTCGTCAAATCCAACGCCATCGTTTACGGACGCAACGGCATGACCATTGGTGTGGGAGCCGGCCAGATGAGCCGGATCAACTCGGCCCGAATCGCAGCCATCAAGGCCGAGCAGTCCGGTCTCAAGTTGGCCGGCGCCGTCATGGCCTCGGACGCCTTCTTCCCTTTCCGCGACGGCATCGATCAGGCCGCCGAGGCCGGCATCACTGCCGTCATCCAGCCCGGCGGCTCCCTCCGTGACGAAGAGGTCATCGCCGCGGCCAACGAGCACCGCATGGCCATGGTTGTCACGGGCATGCGTCATTTCAGACACTGAGGCGAAGCCGCGTCCGGAGTGTAAGGCGTCGTTTAGCGGTGCGCTCAGCCTCGCCTCGGGCAACAAGCCCTGGCAAGGCGTGGTTGCGGATGAGTCTCGCCAGAAGGTCAACCATGGCAATCCATCCTACTGCCATCATCGAAGAGGGCGCCGACCTGCACGAGACGGTCAGTGTCGGGCCCTACTCGATCATCGAGTCCGGGGCCGTGATCGGCGAGGGCTGTCGGATCGAGTCATGCGTGCGCATCTTCGCCCTGACCCACATGGGGGCCCACAACCAGGTCTGTCATGGGGTGACGCTCGGGTCCGCGCCCCAGGATCTCGGCTATCGGCCGGAGCTGGCCCGACCGCTGGTCATCGGCGATCACAATGACTTCAAGGAAGGCGTCAACATCAGCTGCGGCCTCAAGTCCGAGGCGGGCACGCGCATCGGCAGTCACAATTACTGGATGGCCTTCTCGCATGCGGGTCACGACTGCATCGTCGGCGACCACAACATCTTCGCCAACACCGCCACGCTGGCCGGTCATGTCGAGATCGAGGACCGCACCTTCATTTCGGGGCAGGTCGCGGTTCATCAATTCTGCCGGATCGGGGCATACGCCATGGTCGCCGGGGTTACCGGCGTACCCCAGGACGTGCCGCCGTTCGCGTTGGCCGACGGTCACCGTGCACGAATCGTTGGTCTGAACGTCGTGGGCCTGCGCCGGGCCGGCTTCTCCCCGGAGCAGCGTGACCGGATCAAGGGCGCCTATCGCCTGATCTTCCGCTCCGGCCTGCGACTGCCGCAGGCCCTGGTGCGCGCCGAGCAGGACTACCCCGGCCCCGAGACGCAACAGATCGTCCAGTTCATCCAGTCGAGCCGGCGCGGCGTGATCTCGTTCGGCTGAAGGAAGCAAGCGCCTATGAAGATCCTGATCGTCGGCAGCGGCGGACGCGAGCATGCCCTTGCCTGGAAGGCCGCGCGGTCGCCTCTGGCGGAGCGTGTCTTCGTGGCACCGGGTAACGGCGGGACCGCCCAGGAACCCCATGTCGAGAATGTGCCGATCGCGTCCGAGGATGTTCCTGCCCTGGTGCGGTTCGCGACCGACCAGGCGATCGGTCTGACCATCATCGGCCCCGAGGCGCCCCTGGTCGCGGGCATCGTCGACGCCTTCGAGGCTGCCGGTCTGCGGTGCTTCGGCCCGCGCAGGGTCGCGGCGCAGCTCGAAGGCTCCAAGGCATTCACGAAGGACTTCCTGGCGCGACATCGGATCCCCACGGCGGCCTACGACGTCTTCACGGAACCCGCGCCCGCCTTCGAGTATCTCCGACAGGTGGGTGCCCCGATCGTCATCAAGGCCGATGGCCTCGCGGCCGGCAAGGGCGTCATCCTGGCAGAGGATCTGGCGGCGGCCGAGGCGGCAGTGCTCGACATGCTGAGCGTCAGGCGATTCGGCAGCGCCGGCAAACGGCTGGTCATTGAGGAATGGCTGACCGGCGAGGAGGCGAGCTTCATGGTCATGGTCGACGGCGCGCATATCCTGCCGCTCGCCACCTCACAAGACCACAAGGCGCGCGACGATGGCGATCGTGGGCCCAACACCGGCGGGATGGGCGCCTATTCGCCCGCACCCATCGTGACCCCGGCCGTCCACGAGCGCATCATGCACGAGGTGATCGAGCCGACGGTCACCGGACTCAGCGCCGAGGGCATCCAGTACGTCGGCTTTCTCTATGCCGGACTCATGATCTCACCCGATGGGACACCCAAGGTCCTCGAGTACAACTGCCGGCTGGGGGATCCGGAGACGCAGCCACTCCTGATGCGCCTGGAATCAGACCTCGTCGAGCTCTGTCTGGCCGCGGTCGAGGGTCGACTCGATCGCACGGCGGCTGCCTGGGATCCTCGACCCGCAGTGGGCGTGGTGATGGCCGCGGGCGGCTATCCCGATCGATACGAGGTCGGCCGCTCCATCTCCGGGTTGGACAATCAACTGCCCCCCGGGACCAAGGTCTTCCATGGCGGCACCAAGCCGGAGGGATCGGCGGTCTTGACCAGCGGCGGCCGTGTGCTCTGTGTCACGGCCTTGGGCAACAGCGTCTCGGAAGCCCAGGCCCTCGCCTACCGCGCGATCGAGGGGATCCACTGGCAGGACTGCTACTATCGACGTGACATCGGTTACCGGGCCATCGCCCGGGAGCGGGCGGCCTGAAACAGCCGACAGCGCTGTGCGGATCCGGCCGCCTGTGCTCTGCAAGGGCCGTTGAGGGGCCGCGATCGTCGCATTGCGCGGAGCAGACCTGTGTGCATCACCTTGATTGCTGAGCACAGGATCTCCGGAAAAGTACACCCCAAGTCCGCAAAAAAAAGCCCGGCGAGGGGCCGGGCTGCAAACGTCTCATGATGACAGAGACGAGGAGGACACTGTATCCATCGAACCTCGCTGGGCCGGGATGGCCTTCGGCCAGCCTGCAGCGTCGATGTCATGGATGCAACGGTCGCCTCAGTGCATGAAGAGACCGCCGTTCACCGGCAGGTTCGCGCCAGTCATATAGGCGCTTTGGTCGCTGGCCAGGAAGGCAATCGCCGCGGCGATCTCGTCGGGCTGGGCCATCCGGCGCATCGGGATGCCGGAGATGATGCTGTTGCGCACCGTGTCGTCCATTGCCAAGGTCATCGCGGTCTCGACATAGCCGGGCGAGACAGTGTTCACGGTCACGCCCTTTGCTGCGCCCTCTTGGGCGAGGGCCATCGTGAAGCCGTGCATGCCGGCCTTGGCGGCGGAATAGTTCGCCTGGCCGAACTGACCGCGCTGCCCGTTGACCGAGGAGATGTTGATGATCCGCCCGAAGCCGCGTTCCAGCATGCCTTCCCACACCTGACGGGTCACATTGAAGACGCTGTTCAGGTTGACCTGGATCACCGCCTCCCACTGCGCCAGCTCCATCTTCTTGAAGGTCTTGTCGCGCGTGATGCCAGCGCAGTTGACGAGAATGTCGATGTTGCCGTGACGGTCGGCGATCTCCTTGATCATCCGTGCGCTGTCGTCGAACGAGGAGACATCCCCGGCGATCGTGTCGATCCTGAAACCCTCGGCCTCGCGATCCGCCTTCCATGCCGCTGCGGCATCTGCCTCGGATGGGTGATGGTTCGCGATGACGGTGCAGCCATCCTTTGCAAGACGCGTACAGATCGAGGTCCCAATTCCGCCGATACCACCAGTGACAAGTGCGATACGGGTCATGTCTCTATTCCTCCAGGTCATTATGGTTTCGTCGGTCCACGTGTTCAGACCGGGCGTCCCGCGATCGACGCATGATCGGTTCGAGCGCTGCTCGCGTCTGGGTCTCAATCCATGATTTACTACATCCCGCTGCGAGGGGTTGCGAATGGCAGTCCGTCCTTGGACTGTGGCGAGAGGGTGTCTCGAGGAACCGACTGGGTCAGGCGGTCGGAACGGCCTTGCGCAGGTCTGCGTTGAGGTCGGCCAGGTTCTTCTCGAACCAGGTACGGTATTCGTCCCGGACCTCGCTTACGACCTGCATACCGGTCTTGCCTTCTGCCAGGATTCGCTCGCTCAGCTCCTTGGCCGCCTCGACCTGACCCTTGAAGAATTCGTTGTAGCCCTTCGATTCGGTGGCCAGCTTCATGACCCGCATGGCGTGATCCATGTAGAGGCTCATCGCATCCATCTGACGGGCTGAAAGCTTCTCGAAGGCACGGACATTGAGCTCACCCAGGCTGGTCATGCGCTCGGCGGTCTTGTTGGTCATCTCGTTGAGGCTGGTGAGGGTGTCATTGGTCGTCATGTGTCTTACTCCGGCTGTTGTGCGGTGCAGCAATTGTTGCGGCGCACAATAATGGCTCGAAAGAGACCTGTCAACCCCTGTCATTCAATCCACGGCCTGGCACCGCCGGTGGAGAACGGCCCTCGCGGCGCGCCTCAATCCGGGGTCCTCCGCCGACTCCAGGGCCAGCGGGCAGTCACCCATGGCGCGCCAGGCGGGGTGCTTGGCGCGGTGAGCCGATGCGGGCAAGCGGGTTGCAGTCGGGGGGCGTGTGCACCGCTGCCGATCCGCACCGTGCCCTCACATGGATTCGTCGTGCCCTGTCGCGTCGTTGTCCCGCGGACCGGGCTGCTTCGCCTCGGCCTTCTTGGGGCGGTCTCCGCCAACGGCAAAACCGGCCGCGCGCATGAATTCGCCCTGGATCTCGGTCCAAAGCTGGACGTTCTTCCGGGTCATGCGGCTCATGGCATCGAACGGGGTCTCACCCCAGGACCGCGCCAGCTCTTGGTGTTGTTTCGAGAACAGATCCAGGGAGCTTTCGAGATATCGGGCGAACATGCCCTGAAGGGTGCCGCCATAGAAACGGATGATCTGAGACAGCATCGTGGCGGTGAAGAGGGGCTCTCCCCCGCTTTCCTCGTCGAGCATGATCTGCAACAGGATCGACCGGGTGATGTCTTGGTCGTTTGCCGTGTCGATCACCTTGAAGCTCGCACAGCTCATGACGAGGTCGCGCACGTCGGCCAGCGTGATGTAGCGGCTGACTTCGGTGTCGTAGAGGCGCCGGTTCGGGTACTTCTTGATGATGCGCTGGTCTTTCA
The DNA here is from genome assembly GCF_022340925.1 of Thiocapsa sp. GTDB lineage: Bacteria > Pseudomonadota > Gammaproteobacteria > Chromatiales > Chromatiaceae > Thiocapsa. The sequence continues at coordinate 4,623 of NZ_JAJDNA010000100.1, read as the reverse complement.
TGGGCAGCTGGGCCGATTCGTCCTTCGGTCTGGATAAGTGTACCCCAGCCAACGGGGGCACCACGCGCGGGCCCGGCGCTCCCGCGCCGAGCCTGGCAGGGCCCGCTGCTCAGACCCGCTCGACCGCGAGAGCAACCCCTTGGCCGCCGCCGATACAGAGGGTCGCCAGCCCCTTCCTGGCATCCCGCTTCTGCATCTCATAGAGCAGGGTCACCAACACACGGGCACCGGACGCACCGATCGGATGACCGATCGAGATGGCGCCGCCGTTCACGTTGACCTTGCTCAGCTCCCAGCCCATCTCCTGGTTGACCGACATCGCCTGCGCCGCAAAGGCCTCGTTGGCCTCGATCAGGTCCAGCTCCTCGGGCGTCCAACCGGCCTTCTCGAGACACTTTGTCGAGGCCGGGATCGGCCCTGTACCCATGATGGCGGGATCCACGCCGGCGCTCGCGAAGGCAACCAGGCGTGCCATCGGCTTGAGACCGAGCTCCTTCGCCTTGGACTCCTTCGTGACCACCACCATCGCCGCCCCGTCATTGATGCCGGAGGCATTGCCGGCGGTCACCGTCCCCGCCTTGTCGAACGCCGGGCGCAGCTTGGCGAGTGTCTCCGGCGTGGTGCCGGGGCGCGGGAACTCATCCTGATCGAAGACCACCGGCTCGCCCTTGCGCTGGGGGACACTGATGGGGATGATCTCGTCGGCGAAGCGGCCCGACTTGATGGCCGCTTCGGTCTTCTGCTGGGACGCCGCCGCGAAGGCATCCTGGGCCTCGCGGCTCAAGGCGTATTGCTTGGCGATATTCTCCGCGGTCACGCCCATGTGGCACTGATTGAAGGCATCCCAGAGACCATCGACGATCATGGTGTCCTTCATCGGCCAATCTCCCATCCGTTGCCCCTCACGCGAGCGCGGAAGGACATGTGAGGACTGGCTCATGCTTTCCTGGCCACCCGCAATCACGATATCCGCATCGCCGCAGGCGATCGCCTGCATCGCCAGATGAACCGCCTTGAGTCCGCTCCCGCAGACCTTGTTGATGGTCATGGCCGGGACCGCGTGAGGGAGGCCCGCGTTCAGGGTCGTCTGGCGCGCCGGGTTCTGGCCGACGCCGGCGGTCAGAACCTGACCCAGGATGACCTCGTCGACCTGGTCAGGAGCGATGCCGGTCCGCGCCATCAAGGCCTTGAGCAGGGCGGCCCCGAATTCGGTTGCCGGGAGGGAAGACAGACTGCCGCCGAAGGTGCCGACCGCTGTGCGGCCCGCGTCAACGATCACGATGTTTTCGCTCATGGTGTGCATGCCCGTGTGTTTGCGGTGGAAGCCCAGTGGCAAAGGCTGGCCGATCACGCGACCCGGCGGTGCGCTGTGGACGCCCGGCTCGCCTTGTAATGAGCACGGTGATTCTACGCCGCTTTGTTGCAGTGCACAAATCGACATGATACCGTGTGCGGCGATGCGATCCAAAGGGGGCAAGACCATGGCTGAAGAAGGCTTTTTCGATGACAGTTGGCTCGACCTGCAGCGCAAGTACTGGGAGACCTGGTCCCAGATGAGCCGGCAGGCGATGGGCTTGGAGGGGGACGAAGGCAAGCTCACCAACCCATGGGAAAGCGCGGTCGACAACTGGTGGAAGGCGCTCTCGCCGGCGGTCTCGGATTCTTCCAGGACCTTCATGGACAAGCTAATGGAACAAGGCAAGGTCTTCTTCCGCTTCGGGGAAGCCTTCGCCACCGGCGCACGCGACGATGCCTACGCGAGTGACGGCATGGCATTCTGGACCCAGGCGCTGGAAGACATCCGGCAGCGCTTTTCCGGTTCGCTGGATGGTGGCGACAACGTCATGCAGCAGATCATGTCCTTCTGGGAGATGCCGCTCGACAACTGGCAGCGGATGATGTCGTCGATGTCGCCCATGCCCGGCGACGCCCTGCGCAACATGCCGCACGAGCACCTCAATCGCGTCCTGTCGGCGCCGGGGCTGGGTTACACCCGGGAAGAGCAGAGTCAGTATCAGGAGCTGATCCGCGCGGCGATCGACTACCAACAGGCCCTGCAGGAATACTCCGGCTTCTACGCCCGCCTCGGAGTCAAGTCCGTCGAACGCATGGGCAGCTACATCCAGGGTGTCATCGACAGCGGCAAGAGCATCGACTCGGCCCGCTCACTTTACGATCACTGGGTCATGTCCTGCGAGGCGGTCTACGCGGAAGAGGTCGCAACACCCGAATATGCCAAGATCCATGGGCACCTGGTGAACGCCCAGATGGCCTTGAAACGGCGGATGGCCGTGATGGTCGACGAGAACCTCGGCGCCCTGAACATGCCGAGTCGCAGCGAGCTGCGGACCCTGCAGGATCGTCTGCAGGAGACGCGGCGCGAGAACAAGCAGCTCCGCCACACTCTCCAGGCGCTCGAAAAGCAGGTCGCAGCCCTTGCGGCCACCGTGCCGACTACGCTGCCGCCCACGATCAAGGCCGCCGCGCCGTCAGCCAAGGCACAGGTGCGGAAGAAGGCCGCCGCCAAGACAACCAGGACCGACTGACACCAGCCGCCCGAGGGCCGGCGCATCCCTGACGCACACCACGAGGAACCCAATCGTGATCCCAATCGATATCAGGCCCGACAAGCTCGCCCAAGAGATGCTGGACTATTCCCGTAAGCTGGGCCAGGGCATGGAGAACCTGCTCAATGCCCAGACGATCGACACCGGCGTCAGTCCGAAGCATGCGGTCTACAGCGAGGACAAGCTGGTCCTCTATCGCTATGACACGCCCGAGGGTGCCACCGCCGAGCCCGTACCACTCCTGATCGTCTACGCATTGGTCAATCGGCCCTACATGACCGACATCCAGGAGGACCGCTCCACGATCAAGGGTCTATTGGCCACCGGCCAGGACGTGTATCTCATCGACTGGGGCTATCCGGATCAGGCCGACCGGGCGATCACGCTCGACGACTACATCAACGGCTACCTCGACCGCTGTGTGGACCATATCCTCGATGCACATGGGATCGAGAAGATCAACCTCCTCGGCATCTGCCAGGGTGGAGCATTCGGTCTCATGTACACCGCAATGCACCAGGACAAGGTCAAGAATCTCGTCACCATGGTCACCCCGGTGGACTTCAAGACCCCGGACAATCTCCTGTCGGCCTGGGTGCAGAACGTCGACATCGACCTCGCCGTCGACACCATGGGCAACATCCCCGGCGAGCTGCTGAACTGGACCTTCCTCTCGCTGAAGCCGTTCAGCCTCACCGGGCAGAAATACGTCAACATGGTCGACCTGCTCGACGACCCGGACAAGGTCAAGAACTTCCTGCGGATGGAGAAGTGGATCTTCGACAGCCCGGACCAGGCCGGCGAGACCTTCCGTCAGTTCATCAAGGACTTCTACCAGCGCAATGGCTTCATCAACGGGGGGGTGATGCTGGGCGGTCAAGCGGTCGACCTCAAGAGGATCACCTGTCCCGTGCTCAACATCTATGCCATGCAGGACCACCTGGTTCCGCCCGACGCATCGAAGGCCCTGAAGGATCTGACCGAAAGCCAGGACTATACCGAGCTCGCCTTCCCCGGCGGACACATCGGCATCTATGTCAGCGGCAAGGCCCAGAAAGAGGTCACCCCCGCCATCGGCAAGTGGCTGAACGAACACTCTGTCTAGTGCGGACAGAACCCGGATGCGGTCTGCCCCGAGCGGACTACTGGCTCGCAGCGGCGGGATGTCCTGCGCCTCGACGGGCGTTGGGCGCACCCAACAGCGCACGAGCCTGAACCCCATCGCCACCCCGAATGGCGCCCGGAGTTCTAGACGACGGACCTGGCGGGGCGCATGGCATGCCGCACCCGCTATTCCCGCCAGCCGACGCGAACCACACCGACCGCGAGCGCCAGCAACGCCGAGACCGCAAAGAGCTCGAGTCCCTGCTCGGCGCGAGAGAGCGCATCGCGATCCATACCGAGCAGGGTCCTGAGCACGGAGCCGATCGCATCAGCGACGATCGAGGTCCCGGCCATGACGGCGAAGCCGGTGCCCACAAGCAGGATGGAGGCGCGTCCGGCCCGATCGCTTCGGTGCCAACCGATTGCGAGGGCCGCGACGATGACGCCGCCGAAGACGAGCAGATAAGCGGACAAGCCGATCAGCTGTCCGCTCGCTGCGGCACCCAAACCGCTCGGCGCGTGCGGGTCGACCGAATGGCCTTTTAAAAAGCGGTGAAATTTGAAGATCTTCTCCACCGCCATCAGGACGGCGACCAGCGAGAGACTGGCAAGGGCCGCGTTGCGCGCATGCCACCAGCCGGATAGCAGGAGCAGCGCAAGGAGCACGAGCTGGCCGGCGATAATCGCGTTCCCGATGCCGGAATGGAACCAGACCAACCCGAGCGCCTTGGCGGCAACGACGCCGATGTAAGCAACGTCAAACGCCAACAGCCCGCAGAACAGGCGAAGCGTCAACGCATCCCCGAGAACATTTCGACCAAGCTCCCTGGCGGCTGCCAGGCTCTCAAGACCGCGCATTCACCTGCCCCCATCACTGCACGCTGCCGAGCGCTGGAGGGCGTCGCGAAAATCGAGCGCACAGTTGGAAACCATCGCCCCGAGCCGCGCGCCC
>NZ_JAJDNA010000096.1 GCF_022340925.1 Thiocapsa sp. | reverse complement strand
GCCTGCGCAGGGAGGTCGAGGCTGGCCCGCTGCTCGGCATGCAGACCCCAACGGATGTTGGCCTCGCGGATCCAGCGATGAAGCTGCGGGAGATCCTCCTCGGCGATTCCGAACCGCCGGCGCAGGGCCGGGACCTCGAGCAGATCGAGCAGATCGCTGACGGCCAGGCGGGAGTGCGGAAGGTCGAGCAGTCTCTCCAACGCCTGGACGAGCGGATCGGTGGACCGGCGGCCCCGATCCACGACGCTGTGCGGGATGTAACGCGGGTCCTCCCGGTCGAGCAGACCGAACACCGCCTGGACATGCGGCGCGTAGGTGTCGATGTCCGGCACCATGACGACGACGTCACGCGGCCTCAGGCTCGCCTCGGCATTGAAGGCGGCGAGCAACTGGTCGTGGAGGATCTCGACCTCGCGCTGTGGGCTGTGGGCGATGTGGAACCGAATCGAGGCGTCCCGCGCTGGCTGCACGGGCGGCCAGAGCGCGCGGGTCTCGGCGAGTGGGCGCAGGTCGCGGATGTCGTCCTGGAGCTGTTGCAGAAGGGTATCCCCGCCAGGGGACCCGAAGAGCTCGATGCGCTGGCCGATGGGCGAGACCCGGCCCTCATCGCCGGCGCGCGCTGCGGCTTCGTGATGCTCGTCGAGCAGGCCGATGAAATCGCGACCCTGCTTCCCCCACGCCGCGAGCAACGGGTGGGCATGCAGGTGCATCGAGTCCTCCGACAGGTCGGCCGGCAGGCCGTCACGACGACGCTGACGGGCGCGCCCGGCCCGCAGCAGGTCCTTGTCGGAGACGATCTCGGCCCAGTAGTGCTGACAAGGGTTGTGGACGCATACCAGGATCTGCGTCCAGCGCGCCAGCGCGGCCACCACCTCCAGAGACTGACGCGGCAGGCTCGAGATGCCGAAGACCATCAGCCGGCGCGGCAGTCCGCTCGGGCGGTCGTCCTTCGGCCATCCACCCGCGCGGAGCAGGAAGGCCTCATGCACGGTGGCTCGGCCGGCGTTCGAGCCGCCTCCGGGGTCGCGCGGAGCTGTCCCCACATCCTCGAGCAGCGCGCGCCAGAGCGCCGCCTGCCAACGCTGCTCCTGGGGCATGCGGCGACGGGCGCCGCGTGCATCGATCAGCACGTCCTCGCCGCCTGCCCAGGCCGCCAACCAGTCCGCGCGGTACACCTGATACTGGTCGAAGAGATCGGCCAGGCGATCGGCGAGCTGGAAACGCTTCCGCAGATCGGTATCGCGCGTCAGAAAGCGACGCAGCGGGGCGTATTCGGGCCGCGCCATCACCTCCGGAAGCAGACGCACCAGGCGCCACACCAGGCGCGACTGGTCGAAGGGCGAGGTCTCCGGCACGGCGTCGGCACCAAGCACCGCCCGGTAGACGCGCCAGAGAAAACGGGATGGCAAGGAGATGTCGAGTGCTGAGGCGATGCCGAGACCCGGCCGCTCGGCGTCCTGCTCCCCGCGGCCGGCATCCGCATCGGCGGCGAACGCCAGCTTGAGCCACTGTGCGATCCCGTTGCTCTGCGCCAGGATGATCTCATTCTCGAGCGGGGCGAGCGGATAGCGCGTGACCCACTCCACCAGCAGATCTCGAAGGGTCTCGGCATGGTTGCCGTGGACGAGCATCAGACCAGGCCGCAGGGTGGTTGGGGTCACGTCTGGCTCCATGCTGCCGTGGAAGTGGTCAGTGTGATCGAACCTCGACCCGAGCGCACCTGGTCCCCGATGAGCCCAGGAACGATGGTCGAAACGACGACGCAGGCAGCGCCGCCCAACATCACCGACGACCCGTTGAAGGGATGGCAGAATGACATGATCTCCGCGGCGTGGCTCGACCGCTCGATCTCGGATCGGAGACCGCTCTGGGATCGGGCCTTCATCGAGCGCTCCAGGCCGACTTCATCCTGGAGCGCGTCCCGGCATCGTCCGGCGCAACCGACGGCGCCCCGACAGGAGGGTCCATTCCGGACCAGGCATACCCGGAGGTCGCAATGAGCACGGCAGACCCATTCATCCTTTTCGGCCCGGCGCACCTTGCGACGCTGTTGATCATCGCCACGGTGGGTATCGGCGTCCCACTGCTGGCAAGGCGGACCCTGACCACCGCCTGGCAAGACCGCGCGGGCATCCTGCTCGCGGTTCTTCTGCTCATCCAGGAGGGGTTCCATATCTGGCTTCTGGCGAGTCACTACGAACGCGCTCTGGACAGCCTTCTGCCGCTGCATCTCTGCGGACTCTCGGTCATTTTGACGGCATGGGTGTTGGCGATGCGGTCTTATCGCACCTACGAGGTGGTCTACTTCTGGGCGTGGGGCGGGACCCTTCAGGCACTCCTGACACCAGATCTGGACAGGGGATATCCCAGCCCTGCGTTCATCGCCTTCTTCATCGGGCACGGCCTGGTGATCGTGGGCGTCCTGTACGCCACTCTGGTCTTTCGGTTTAGACCCCGGCTCGTCTCCATTTTCAAGTCTCTCGGGGCTTTGCTCCCGGTCGTCGCCATCGTCGCTCCAATCAATCTATGGCTCGGAACCAACTACCTTTTTCTGTCCACCAAACCCCAGCAGCCCTCGCTGATGGATTACCTCGGACCCTGGCCCTGGTACATCCTGAGCTTGGCGGGATTAGCCCTGCTGTCCAGCTTCATCTATTACCTCCCGTTCCTGGTGAAGGATCTGGTCTCCGCCAACGCGCACTGCGCCGCCCGTAGAAACGGGGCAGGCCCCTATACCTGAGGTCGGGCTCGGTTCCAGTGACGGGTCGATTCAAGCCTCTGATCGCCCAGGATCGATCGCGCCGAGGGCCTGCGGCTGATAGAGCTGCACGGTCTCCTGCTCGTTGGCATTGTTCCGGGCCACGATGGCAAGGGCCGGCTCGCGGTCACTCAGGTTGCGAGGCTGATGCGGGACACCGGCCGGGATGAAGATGAAATCCCCTTCGCGATTGACGACCGACTGGCTGAGTTTCTCTCCATACCGTGTCTCGACACGGCCCTTGAGGAGGTAGATGGCGGTCTCGAACCCCAGGTGCAGATGAGGCTCCGCCTGGCCTGCGGGCGGGATCACGACGAGGTTCATCGAGATTCCGGTGGCGCCGGCGGTGGCCTCGGAGATGCCCACGAAATTGGGCAGCCGCTGCAGTGTCGCGGTTGCAAGCCCGGGGCGGACGGTGACGATCTCTGTGGTCATCGACTGCGTCGGCTTCGACTCGTTCCAATGCTTAGGATCATGGGGGCGAGGCGGCGACAACAAAGTGGGAGCGGCCCGGGCACCTCCTGCCTCGAGCGCGCCCCCCAGTCGCGCGCTCACACGTATCCCGTCCGGCAACCCCCGGGTCAGGTGTCCCGGCCCTCTGCCTCCTCCCATGGCGGAATCCGGGGGACCCGTGGTGCGCGCGCGACGACGTCCTCGAGATTGGGGCTGCCCGGGGAGATGGGGACCGGGATGCCGCGCACCTCTTGAGCGGCGTCTCGCGCCTTCTCCCAGTCCACCGACGCAGGATCGTCGGCGACACTCGCAGCGACGGCCTTCTCCATCGGCTTGAGGCTGCCTTTCCACCGGGCGGCATCCTCGGCGAGCGGCGCATGCGCCTCCAGATAGAGTTGGCCGTCTCGCCGACCCGCCAGATAGGGCTGATTCACGATGCGGACCGGGGCGCCAACCGGGACCTCATCGAACAATTGAGCGATGTCCTCCGGGTACAATCGAACGCACCCGTGACTGACCCGCATGCCGACGCCGAAGGGTTTGTTTGTGCCATGGAACAGGTAGCTGGGGCGGCTCAGGCGCATCGCGTGCGCTCCCAGCGGATTGTCGGGTCCGGGCGGCACGACCGCCGGCAGCGGGTCGCCGCGCCGAGCATGCTCGGCGCGGACGGATGCGGGCACCGTCCAGGTGGGGTTTTCGGTCTTCTGGATGATGCGCATCTGACCGAGCGGGGTCCTCCGACCCTCCCGACCGATGCCGATCGGATGTGTGATGACCTCCTGCGGCTCTCCGTCCTCGCGTTCAGGAAAGTAGAACAGGCGCAGCGCCGCGAGATTCACGACCACGCCTTCGCGGGGGGCGTCGGGGAGGACGTGCTGGGTCGGAAGCACGATGCGGGTCCCCTTGCCGGGCAGCCACGGGTCGACCCCCGGATTCGCCGCAACGATCTCGTCGTAACCCAGACCATAGCGGCGGGCAAAGTCGGGAAGCGTGTCCTCATCGCGAGCAACCACA
>NZ_JAJDNA010000082.1 GCF_022340925.1 Thiocapsa sp. | reverse complement strand
TCGCCTTTGCGGCCGTCCCCGAGTCGGACGCAGCGGCCTTCGCGCTCCCTGTGTCGGCCGACGCACCGGCGGCGGACGAGGCCCCTTCCCCCGACTTGGGATCCTTCTTCCCGCCGCCGTCGTGGAGATTCTTTTGATTGGACTTCTTAAAGTCCGTCTCGTACCAGCCACCCCCTTTGAGCCGAAAGGCCGCAGCGGAGATCCGCTTGCGCAGCGCCGGTTGCCCGCACTGGGGACAGTCGGTGAGCGGCGGGTCGCTTATCTTCTGCATCCGCTCGAGCTCGTGTCCGCAGCTCTCGCAGCGATATTCGTAGATCGGCATTGCTCGTTCCTCAAGATCACCATCAATGCAGCGGCGGATTTATAGGGATGCGGTCGGCGAAATCAAATCCAGCCCGCCACTCGGGCTTGCGCCCGGAACCGGGATCCGCCTTAATCTCATGCCAAGCCGTCCTGATGCACGTGGCGCAGACCCGTGCCTCCTGGGCGCCGTTGCGGATCCGTCACAATGGCAGCGGATGACCATGCCCCCAAAACGCTCTTTGCTCATCACCGGCTGCTCGAGCGGAATCGGCCTGACCTGCGCACTCGGTCTCGCTCGGCGCGGCTGGCAGGTGATCGCATCGGCGCGCAAGGCCGACGACGTGATCCGTCTCGAGGCGCAGGGCCTTTGCGCGATTCGACTCGACCTGGACGATCCCGCGGGCATCCGCGCCGGCCTCGCCCGGACCCTCGAGCTCACCGGCGGCACCCTCACCGCACTCTTCAACAATGGGGCTTACGGGCAACCTGGGGCGGTGGAGGACCTGAGCCGCGAGGTGCTGCGTGCCCAGCTGGAGACCAATCTGCTCGGCTGGCACGACCTCACCTGCCAAGTCATTCCCATCATGCGTCATCAGGGTCATGGCCGGATCGTGCAGAACAGCTCGATCCTCGGCTTCATCCCGCTACCCTATCGAGGGGCCTATGTCGCGAGCAAATACGCCCTCGAAGGGCTCACGGACACGCTCCGTCTTGAGCTGAGAGGGACGGGGATCTCAGTCTCGCTGATCGAGCCCGGTCCAATCCTGAGCCGATTCCGGGAGAACGCCTATGCCGCCTTCAAGGCCAACATCGACAGTGACCGGAGTGCCCACCGCCTCGCCTATGCGCGCGCAGAGACGCGGCTCACCCGGGCCGGCGCCGCCCAGCCCTTCACACTTCCGGCCGAGGCCGTCCTGAAAAAGCTGGTCCACGCGCTGGAGAGTCCCCGGCCGCGCACACGCTATGCCGTCACCCTGCCGACCCGTCTCTTCGCCGTGCTCAAGCGGGTCCTGCCCGACCGCGCATTGGATCGGGTGATTGCACTGATCTCGCGCGACGGTGCGGGCTAGGAGCTCGAGACGAGCCGCTCGGCAGGACGCGGTTTAAACGTACTGCACCTCCAGGATCTCGAACTCCCGAACGCCGCCCGGGACCTTCACCGAGGTCACGTCGCCCTCGCTTTTGCCGATCAGGCAACGGGCAATCGGCGAGGCGATCGAGATCTTACCCTGCTTGAGGTCGGCCTCGTCCTCGCCGACGATCTGGAAGGTATGCTCGATGTCCTTGTCCAGCTCCAGGACATTCACAGTGGAGCCGAACACGACCCGACCGTTGGCGGGCAGTTTCGTCACGTCGATGATCTGGGCATGCGCCAGCTTGCCTTCGATGTCCTTGATGCGGCCTTCGATGAATCCTTGCTGCTCTCGCGCAGCATGATACTCGGCGTTCTCCTTCAGATCGCCATGGGCCCGGGCCTCGGCAATCGCCTCGATCACGCGCGGACGCTCACTGCGCTTGAGTCGCTCGAGCTCTTCACGCAATTTTTCAGCGCCCCTGATGGTCAGCGGGACCTGGTTCATGGGTAGCTTCCTCGTCTGGATAGGCCGCCACCGCCCTGTCGGCCGATCGAGCCGAGGACCTGCAGCGGATCGAAACAATGGGTGTCAAACAGAAAGGCCGCGGGCGCCAAAAACGGCGCCCGTCATATCGGTCAGTACAAATCTTGTAACCGATTGACGCTCAGAATGTCCAGTTGTTTCAATGCCAGGCAAGTGGCCTCGGCCCCTGAGATGGTCGTGGTATAGCTCACCTTGTGCTGGAGTGCAGCCCGGCGAATGGCCGCCGAATCCGCGATCGCCTGCGCGCCCTCGGTCGTGTTGACGATGAAGCTGACCTCGTTGTTCTTGATCATGTCGACCACGTGCGGTCGCCCCTCGGCGACCTTGTTGACACCGATACAATCGAGGCCTGCCTCGCGCAGGGTCCGGGCCGTCCCATGGGTGCCGTAGAGCACAAAGCCGAACCCGATGAGATCCTTCGCCACCGAAGTCAGCCTGACCTTATCCGCTTCGCGAACGCTCAGCAGCGCCTTGCCGCGCAGCGGCGGCAGGAGCGTGCCGGCACCTTCCTGAGCCTTCGCATACGCCTCGCCAAAGGACTCGCCGATGCCCATCACCTCGCCGGTCGACTTCATCTCGGGACCCAGCAGCGTATCCACGCCGGGGAATTTGACGAAAGGAAAGACGGCCTCCTTGACGAAATAATGCTTGGGCGTCTGCTCGCGGCTCAGTCCCTGCTCCGCCAGAGTCTTGCCCACCATGCAGCGGGCGGCCACCTTCGCCAAGGGCACCCCGATTGCTTTGGAGACAAAGGGAACGGTCCGGGAGGCACGCGGGTTGACCTCGAGAATGAAGACATCCTCGCCCTTGACCGCGAACTGAGCGTTCATCAACCCGACCACGTTCAATGCTCGCGCCATCCGCGCCATTTGCCTGCGCATCCGATCCTGGATCGACGGGGACAGTGTGTAGGGCGGCAGCGAGCACGCCGAATCGCCCGAGTGCACTCCGGCCTGCTCGATGTGCTCCATGATGCCGCCGATCAGCACGTCCTGACCGTCGCAGATGGCATCGATATCCACCTCGATGGCATCGTCGAGAAAACGATCCAGCAAGACCGGCGACTCGTTGGAGACGCGAACCGCCTCGTGCATGTAACGATTGAGCTCGGATTCGTCGAAGACGATCTCCATCGCCCGCCCACCCAGCACGTAGGAGGGACGGACGACCAGGGGGTAGCCGATCGCCGCGGCCCGCTCGACCGCCTCGGACTCGCTGCGGGCGGTCGCATTGGGCGGTTGCCGCAAGGCCAGCTGATGGATCATCTGCTGGAATCGTTCGCGATCCTCTGCCAGATCGATGCTGTCCGGGCTCGTCCCGATGATGGGGACACCGGCCGCTTCCAGGTCGCGCGCAAGCTTCAGCGGGGTCTGACCGCCGTACTGCACGATGACCCCGAGCGGTCGCTCCCTGGCGACGATCTCGAGCACGTCCTCCAGGGTCAGCGGCTCGAAATAGAGCCGGTCGGAGGTATCATAATCGGTCGAGACGGTCTCGGGATTACAGTTGACCATGATGGTCTCATAGCCGTCGTCGCGCAGGGAGAACGCGGCATGGACACAACAATAGTCGAACTCGATCCCCTGCCCGATGCGATTCGGACCGCCGCCGAGCACCATGACCTTCCTCCGGTCGCTGGGGTCGGCCTCGCATTCCTCCTCGTAGGTGGAGTAGAGGTAAGCGGTGCTCGAGGCAAACTCGGCGGCGCAGGTGTCGACGCGCTTGTAAACCGGTCGAAGATCGAGCCGGTGTCGCAGCCCCCGGATCTCCTGCTCCGGTGCCCCGACCAGGTCCCCGATCCGCCGGTCCGAGAAACCCTTGCGCTTGAGCGCACGCAGGCAGTCGCGGTCGAGTGCCGCGCGACCGCCGGCGCGCACCCGCCGCTCTGTCTGCACCAGATCTTCGACCTGAGCCAGGAACCAGGGATCGATCCTGGACAGACCCTGGATCTGTTCGAGGCTCATCCCCAGCCGGAAGGCATCGGCGAGGTAAAAGAGCCGGTCGGCGCCGGTCTGACGCAGCTCATGGCGGACCCGCGTGACGGGATCCGGCTCCCTTGGGTCCACGATTTCGTCGAGCCCGTGGCGATCGATCTCCAGGCCGCGAACGGCCTTCTGCAGCGACTCCTGGAAGGTTCGGCCGATCGCCATCACCTCGCCCACCGATTTCATCTGCGTGGTGAGCCGAGGGTCGGCCTGGGGAAATTTCTCGAAGGCAAAGCGCGGGATCTTGGTGACCACGTAATCGATGCTGGGCTCGAACGAGGCCGGTGTCGCCCCGCCCGTGCTCTCGTTGCGCAGCTCATCGAGGGTGTAGCCCACGGCCAGCTTGGCGGCGACCTTGGCGATCGGGAATCCGGTTGCCTTGGAGGCCAAGGCCGACGAGCGCGAGACCCGGGGGTTCATCTCGATGATGATCATGCGACCGTCGTCCGGATTGATCGCGAACTGCACGTTCGAGCCGCCGGTGTCGACGCCGATCTCCCGCAATACCGCGATCGCGGCGTCGCGCATGATCTGAAATTCCTTGTCGGTCAGGGTCTGGGCGGGGGCGACCGTGATCGAATCACCGGTGTGCACACCCATGGGATCAAGGTTCTCGATCGAGCAGATGATGATGCAATTGTCCGCATGATCCCGGACCACCTCCATCTCGAACTCTTTCCATCCCAGGACCGACTCCTCGATCAGCAGCTCACGGGTCGGCGAGAGGTCAAGTCCGCGGCGGCAGATCTCTTCGAACTCTTCCTGGTTATACGCGATCCCGCCCCCGCTGCCGCCCATCGTGAAGGACGGACGGATGATCGTCGGAAAGCCGATCGAGGCCTGGACCTGGATCGCCTCTTCCAGACTATGGGCGATCGACGCGCGCGGCATGTCGAGCCCGATCCGGCGCATCGACTGGCGGAAGAGATCGCGATCCTCCGCCTTGTCGATCGCCTCCCGCGAGGCCCCGATCAGCTCGACGCCGAAGCGCTCGAGCACCCCCTCGCGGACCAGATCGAGCGCGCAGTTCAGGGCCGTCTGACCACCCATGGTCGGCAGCAGTGCATTCGGGCGCTCCCGCTCGATGATGGCCGCCACCGCGCGCCAGGTGACCGGCTCGATATAGGTCGCGTCGGCCATGTCCGGGTCGGTCATGATGGTCGCCGGGTTCGAGTTCACCAGGATGACCCGGTAGCCCTCCTCACGCAGTGCCTTGCAGGCCTGTGCCCCCGAATAATCGAACTCGCACGCCTGCCCGATCACGATCGGCCCCGAGCCGATGATCAGGATGCTCTGGATATCGGTACGCTTTGGCATGGGGGTTGATTCGCGGCTTAGGCCTTCCGGGCGCGCATGAGATCGATGAAACGGTCAAAGAGAGGCGCAAGATCATGGGGGCCCGGGCTCGCCTCGGGGTGACCCTGAAATCCGAACGCAGGCCGCTCGCGGTGACGGATGCCCTGCAGGCTGCCGTCGAACAGCGACCGGTGCGTCGCCTCGAGGTGGGCGGGCAGACTCTCCTCGTCCACCGCAAAACCATGGTTCTGGCTGCTGATCAAGACCGCACCGGTGCGCAGATCCTGCACCGGATGATTGGCCCCGTGGTGACCGAATTTCATCTTGAGGGTGCGCGCGCCGCACGCCAGACCGAGCAGTTGGTGGCCGAGACAGATACCGAAGAGCGGGACGTCGGTATCGAGCAGCTCGCGAATCGCCGCGATGGCATAGTCACAGGGCTCGGGGTCGCCAGGGCCATTGGAAAGGAACACCCCGTCAGGCCTGAGGCCGAGCACCGTCCCGCCTGGCATGTGAGCCGGGACGACGGTGACATGACAGCCCCGGTCGACCAGCATCCTGAGGATGTTGCGCTTGATGCCATAGTCGTAAGCGACGACGTGGAACGGGAGGCGCCCGCCGACCGGGTGAAGGGCTGCCGGCAGCCCGGCACCGAGCGTCCACACCCCCTGAGTCCAGGGATACGCCTCCGGCGTCGAGGCATGCTGGGCGAGATCCATGCCCTTGAGTCCCGGGAAAGCCCGCGCCGCGCGCAGCGCCGCCGCCTCGTCGATCGCCTCGCCGGCCTGAAGGCAGCCATTCTGAGCACCCTTCTCACGCAGGAGACGGGTCAGGCGCCGCGTATCGATCTCGGCAATGCCGGGGATGCCCTGGCGGCTCAGGTAGTCGTCGAGCCGCTCCTGGGCCCGAAAGTTGCTCGCCCGCACCGGCAGGTCACGAATGATCAGTCCGGCTGCCTGGACGCGGTCTGACTCCTCGTCCTCGACGTTCGTGCCGACGTTGCCGATGTGGGGGTAGGTCAGGGTGACGAGCTGCCGCAGGTAAGAGGGGTCGGTCAGGATTTCCTGATACCCGGACATGGAGGTGTTGAAAACCACCTCGCCGACGCTCGTTCCATCGGCGCCGATCGATGTTCCCCGGAAGACAGAGCCGTCCTCCAAGACGAGTACCGCGGGTTTGCTCAAGGCTTTCTCCGGTCCGGGCGAGGGCGTGAGACGGCCGCAATGGGGACAGGTACAGCGGCGAAATCACGCCAGGCGGGTCCTGGGCACTACCCCGACCCGCGGGAATTCTAAAGAACCCGAGCCCGGGTGTCCACGCGAGGCACGAACGGAAAAACCGGCGCGGGCGCACCGAGGCGCCCAGAGATCGACCAAGAGGGACAGATCGCTGCGCGCGACATGATGGTCATGGATGAAGCCGTTCGCGCGTGCCGGCAGTTTAGGTACGGACTCAGACAGTCGCGGACGTCTGACCGCGCTCGTCTTGAATCAACCCCATCCGACAGTTATGTTCACCAGAGATCCTGTGGCCATTTGATCCGTTTTCAGGAGTGCGCCGATCATGGTTGATTCTCTCAACACTGTGAACGTTACGGCGGAAAATTTTCAGTCGATCGTGCTCGAAGGCTCGTTCGAGCGCCCCGTCCTGGTCGATTTCTGGGCCGACTGGTGTGCGCCGTGCCGCATGTTGATGCCGATTCTGGCCAAACTGGCCGAGGAATACGGCGGACGCTTCCTGCTCGCCAAGGTCGATACCGAGGCGCAACAGGCGCTGGCCGCCGAGTTCGGCATCCGCAGCCTGCCTACCGTCCAGCTCTTCAAGTCCGGGCGTCCGGTGGATCAGTTCATGGGCGCACTGCCTGAGGGCCAGATCCGGGAGTTCCTGGACCGCCACATCCCGCGGGCCTCCGACGATCTGCTCGCGCAGGCACAGGGACTGATGGCGGGAGGCGACCTCGCGGGTGCCCAGGCCCTGATCGATCGCGCACACGAGCAGGATCCCGGCAACGTCCGTCTCGCGCTCGCCGAGTTGCAGCTCAAGGCGGCTCGCGGCGACGTCGCCGAGGCCCAGTCGGCGATCGAGCGGCTTCCGATCGAGCTGGCAAACGACCCCGAGGTGATCGCCCTGCGCGGCCAGCTCAGGTTCGCCAGCGCACTCGAGGGCGCCCCATCGGAGCCGGAGCTCGTCCGGACGCTGTCCGCAGACCCGAATGACAGCCGTGCCCGCTATCAGCTTGCCGCCCACCAGGTCGTCCGTGGGGACTATGAACCCGCACTGGAGAATCTCCTGACCTTGATGAAGCGCGACCGTGGGTTCGAAGAGGACGCCGGGCGCAAAGGGATGCTCGCCGTCTTCGATCTGCTTGGCGGCGGCGACCTGGTGGCCAGCTATCGCGCCAAGATGATGAATGCACTCTATTGAGCGGCGGCCGGAATGCATGCGCCGGCTCGAGGTGTCGCCGCCTCGCCCAGGCGGGCACGCATCGCAAGCCTAAACCCGGCGATCTTCGCATGCGCGTCAGACCCCATGCCGGCGCAACCATCAACACGCGAAGACGCCAAGCTCCTCCCAGGGGTGTCCGCGCCAACGCGGTGACTCGATCGGCCCCGGCCCGGATCCCTCATGCCCGCACCCGCAGACCCCGGCCACGGCGATCAGCCTCTCACCCGAGAGCACCAATGGCACATACGGACGAAGCCAGCGCGGAATCCCGGCCTCCTGGAGGAGCTTCTTCAACGCGCGCCGATGCGCAGCCAATCGCGGGCGGCAGGTCTGTCCGGTCAACCCGAAGCGGACCGTCAGAGCCCCTGCCGACCACGGATCCCGTCGCCGCCCATCGGCCATCTCCGGCCACTGCAGACTCCCGAGGCCGAGTGGGAGATTCAACCCGGCGAACGCGCTGTCAGGCTCCCAGCGGATCGCCAGGGCACCGGGTGACGGCGGCAGGGGAGGCAGGGCGAACAGATCGTCACGATAGCGGCGCACCTCGCACCCCGCCCAGGAGACCAGCGGGTCGGCATCCGGTCGGGCTCTGAGGAGCTCGTCGAGGATACGCGCCAGGTGCCGCGTCTGGGGTATCGCGAAGCCGCGGCGACGCAGCCACAGGCGCAGGGCCGACCTCTGCCGGCCCCGATCGAGCTTGGCGAGCGCCTGGATGCTCAGCGTTCCTCCACAACGGCCGGCGCTACCCGCCAGCGCGTCCGATGCGACGGCCTCGACGAGCCGCGCGCTCTCGGCGCAATGGCCCGCGCTGCGCGCCAGGGTCGCCGAGACCGCGGGCCAACGCGCTCGCAGCAGGGGAACCACGCGATGGCGAAGGTAATTGCGATCCAGTCGCTGCGCGCGATTGCTCGGGTCCTCAATCCAGGAAAGGCCCTGGTGCCGGGCATAGTGCTCCAGGGCCAGCCGCGGCACATCCAGCAGGGGGCGCAACAAGCGTCCTTGCCCGAGGACCGTCTCGGATGGCATCGCCGCCAACCCCTGGACACCGCTGCCGCGCAGCAGGGCGAGCAAGAGCGTCTCGGCCTGATCGTCCTGGTTGTGGGCAGTCAGCACGCAGTCGCCCGGCGCGAGCAGCGCCGCCAGGGCACGATAACGGGACTGGCGTGCCATCGCCTCGATGCTCTCCCCGGGGAGCGGCTGCAGCTGCAGGCATCGGATCACAAGCGGAACGCCGAGGGCGTCGCATTGGCGTGCACAATGCGCGGACCAAAGAGACGAGTCCGCATGGAGGCCATGATCGATATGGATCGCTCGAAGCTCACCGGGCAGGCGCCCGCAGATCGAGCAGGCCGCATGCAGCAGCACCGTCGAGTCCAGACCGCCGCTATAGGCGACCCAGCAGTGATCCGACGGCCTCAGATGAGCCAGGGCGCCGCCCAGACAGTCCGGCCCGAACCGGGTCATGCGGTCACCGTGGGGTCGGGCGCTCGTCCTTGAACTCGCCGTAGCTCATCAGGCGTTTGTAGCGCTTGGCGACAAGGATATCCGGATCGGTCCCGCACAGCTCCTCCAAGCGGCTCAGCAGCGCCGACTTGATCGAGGCCGCGACGGCGTCGGGGTT
>NZ_JAJDNA010000079.1 GCF_022340925.1 Thiocapsa sp. | reverse complement strand
ATTCCGGTCACACTCCCGGACAAGGAGCAGTGCTGCGGAATGCCCAAGCTGGAGTTGGGTGATCTCGATGCTGTCAAGGCTGCGAAAGATGCCAACATCCCGGTGCTCAAACGACTCGTCGACGAGGGTTGGGACATCGTCGCCATGATCCCGTCCTGTGTCCTCATGTTCAAGCAGGAGCTTCCCTTGATGTTCCCCGAGGACGCCGACGTGCAGGCCGTGAAGGCGCACGTCTTCGACCCCTTCGAGTACCTGATGCTCCGACACAAGCACGGGAAGCTGAACACGGAGTTCCAAAAACCGCTTGGCAGCGTCATCTATCAGGCGTCCTGCCACCAGCGCGTGCAAAACATCGGGCAGAAGACCCGGGAGGTGCTGGCCCTGGTGCCCGACACGACAGTGGAGATCATCGAGCGCTGCTCTGGCCACGACGGAACCTATGCGGTGAAGAAGGAGTTCTACGACGCCGCCATGAAGATTGTGCGGCCGGTCGCGGGCCGAGTCGAGAAGGCCGCTCCGGATCATTTCGGAAGCGACTGCCCGATGGCCGGCGCCCACATCGCGCACGCCTTGGGCCGGGACGGCAAGCAGCAACACCCCTTGACCCTCTTGCGCATCGCCTACGGCATCTGAGCCGCAGGGCAACCGCGACGTCGCGACACCGCTATCCGGAGACAAGCATGCATCTGACACGAGACGACCTTTACAGCCTCGAGCAGTACGCCCAGGTGCGCGGCGACTTCCGTGCCCGGGTGATGGACCACAAGAAGCATCGCCAGGTCCAGATCGGGGCGCATGTCACACTCTATTTCGAAGACCGCCTGACCATGCAGTACCAGATTCAGGAGATGCTGCGTGTCGAGCGGATCTTTGAGGCCGAGGGCATCCAGGACGAGTTGGACGCCTACAATCCGCTGATCCCCGACGGGACCAACTGGAAGGCGACCTTCATGATCGAGTACGAGGACGTGGACGAGCGGCGCGATGCCTTGGCGCGTCTGCGGGGTATCGAGGACCAGGTGTGGGTCCAGGTGTCCGACTTCGAGCGGGTCTATGCAATTGCCGATGAGGACATGGAGCGCGAGGACGAAGCCAAGACATCCTCGGTGCATTTTCTGCGCTTCGAGATCGCGGCCCCGATGGCCGCGGCATTGAAACAGGGTGCGAAGCTCGCGATCGGGATCGATCACCCGGAGTATCGGTATCAGGTCGATGCGCCGCCTGCGGTGCGCGACTCGCTTACGCAAGACCTGGCGGACTGAAGCAACCGACCGGCTCGGGTGGCGGCAGGTCACCGGAGCATAGACTCTGTGGTGGCTGCCAACGTAAACGGCGAGGAGGCAGCGAAACCGGGTGGGCCTCTCCTGCTGGGTCGCGACGCGCCGGCGGAAACTCACCGTGCAATAAAATGCGGCGCAATCCGCGTCGCTCGTCTCGTCTTTGCGGTATGGATACCTTTAAGATGCCCTTCAAATGGAACAGTCTAGCGATTCGCCTTGACGCAAGATCCGATGACCTCTCGATGAAGGCACGCCGCCCCCGGGCCCTGCTGATCGACATGGACGGTCTTCTGTTCCACGGCGACCGGCCTTTGCCCGGGGCGCAGCGTCTGCTGACACGGGTAGCGGCGACTCCCCATGCCTTCGTCACCAACAACCCCGTTCGTGCGCCGGAGGAAGCCGCGGATGCACTCCTGGCGATGGGTCTACCGCGGCCCGACCCGGCTCGCATCCTCACGTCGGCCCTGGCCACGGCACGCTGGCTGGCCAAGGTTCGGCCCGGATTTCGCTATTTCGCGGTGGGCGCGCCCGGTCTGGACGCGGCCCTTCGGACCGTTGGTCGACCAGATCAGGAGCATGCCGACGTCGTCGTCGTCGGCGAAGGACCCGGGCTGGATTTCGATCACCTGACGACCGGCATCAATCTGATTCTGAGTCGAGGCGCCCGTCTGGTCGCCACCAATCCGGACCCGACCGTGGATGGGGTGCGCGACGGGCGACACCTGTTGCTGCCGGGCGGTGGCGCCCTGGTCGCGCCCTTTGCCGCCGCCACGGGGGTCACGCCGACGATCGTGGGCAAGCCCGAGCCCTTGCTCTACGAGATCGCCTTGGAGATTCTCGGCTGCGGCGCGGGCGAATGCATGATGATCGGTGATCGCCCGGACACCGACATCGTGGGTGCAGAGCGCCTCGGCATGTGGACCGCGCTGGTTCGCACCGGGCGGTTCGCGCCCGGGCGGCGATGGGTTGAAGGCATCCTGCCGCCGGACTATGACCTGACCAGCCTCGACGAGCTGATGGCCGCCCTGGACCGCGACTTCCCCGGGCTCCTCGGCTGAGAACGGCAAGATCGCACTACTGCCGGATCCCTTCGATGGAGAGGATCATCTCCACCTCTCGGGCCGCCGGGCCCAGGTCGTAGTCGATCCCGAAATCCTTCAGCGCGAGACGGGCCGACCCCTCGAAGCCGCGACGATATCCGCCCCAGGGATCAGGTCCGTGGCCGATCCGCTGGACCTCGATCCGCACCGGCTTGGTGATCCCCTTGAGCGTCAGCTCGCCCTCGAGCACCGATTTGTTGAAACCGGTTTCCTCGTAGGAGGTCGACCTGAAAGACGCCCGTGGGTAGTTATCGACGTCGAGGAAATCCCGCCCCCGCAGGTGCTTGTCCCGCTCGGCATGGTTTGAATCCAGGCTTGCCGTGTCGATGGTCAACTCGACCTGGGAATTGCTCGGGTCTTCCGGGTCGTAGGTGAAGGTCCCCGAGAAGTCGTTGAAGCGCCCATACAGCCAGCTGTAGGCGAGGTGCTTGATGCGGAACTGCACGAACGCATGCCCGCCCTCGGTGTCGATCACATAGCGCTCGACACCGGCGCTCGCGACGGCGGGAAATACGGAGGCCGCGGCGAGACACCAGACGAGGATCGGCACGGCCTTGATTCGCTTCGTTCTCATGCTCCCCTCCCGGGCGGTTTCGTTGACATTGACAGACGCGGGCGACGCCCAAGCATCCGCACCAGCGTGCGGTCGTGATCGATGAAATGATGCTTCAAGGCGGCGAGCGCATGGACCCCTGCCAGGGCGATGGCCAGCGCGAGAGGTGCACATCGCCGGCGATGTCGGCCTGGCCAGGCGCTCCGTCGGGCGGAAGGAGGGCCGGCTGCCCGCTCGATGCGGGCAACCGGCGAGGCCGGATCAGACGCGGGCTTGCTCGAGCGCCGCGATCCGTTTCTCCAGTGGCGGGTGGCTCGCGAACAGCGCCTTGAGCCCATCCCCGATCTTTCCGGAGATCCCGAACGCCGCGAACTCGCCGGCCGGGAGGTCATGTGGCTGATGGACGCGCTGCAGCGCGCGCAGGGCATTGGCCATCTGGGCGCGGCTGGTCAGGCGTGCACCCCCTGCGTCCGCGCGAAACTCGCGGAAGCGCGAGAACCACATGACGATCATGCTGGCAAGGATGGAGAGCATGATCTCGGCGATGATCGAAACGACGAAATAGGCCACGCCATAACCCTCTTCGGTCTTGAAGACGACCCGGTCGATGGTGTGACCGATGATCCTCGCCAGAAAGACGACGAAGGTGTTGACGACACCCTGGATCAAGGCGAGGGTCACCATATCGCCGTTCGCAACGTGGCTGATCTCGTGTCCGACAACCGCTTCGACCTCGTCCTTGGTCATGTTCTGCAGAAGCCCGGTGCTGACCGCGACCAAGGCGTCGTTGCGGTTCCAGCCTGTCGCGAAGGCGTTCGGCTCGGGCGAGTCGAAGATGCCCACCTCGGGCATGCTGATCCCGGCCTCCTGCGATTGGCGGGCGACCGTATCCACCAGCCAACGCTCGAACGGGGTCGCGGGCTGCTCGATGACCTGCACACCCATCGCCCGCTTGGCCATCATCTTGGAAAGGAACAGCGAGATCAGCGACCCGCTGAAGCCGATCACGGCGGCCATGACCAGCAAGGCCCCCATGTCGATCCCGCCGGATTCCAGCAACAGACTGTCGATCCCCAGGAGTCGGAAGACGACGCTGATGACGACGAGGACGGCGACATTGGTCGCGAGAAACAAGAAGATGCGCATCATGGATCAAAAGCTCCTCAAGTGTGAATCCGAAGGCGCTTGTAACATGCACCGGGCGGAGCACGCCGCACAAGTCCGCGTCAATGACGCGGTTGACTGGGAGGGGATATTGGGACGGATCGGCCGCAACAAAGCGGGAAATCCAGTCTGGACAAACGAAAATGCCGCCGGTAGACTTCCGCGTCTCGATCACACTGGGGCCATAGCTCAGCTGGGAGAGCGCAACACTGGCAGTGTTGAGGTCGGCGGTTCGATCCCGCCTGGCTCCACCAAAACCCCGGAGAATCCGGAACCGGCCATCAGAGCCGGATTTTTTTGGTAACGGTTTCCGTCCCCATCGTCTAGTGGCCTAGGACACCGCCCTTTCACGGCGGTAACCGGGGTTCGAACCCCCGTGGGGACGCCATTACAGACAGCGGGTCAGCCCCGCGACCGTTAGCGTTCACTGCCGTTCGACCAGCCCGCGACCGGTTCGTCCCAGCTACGGTCAGTCTGCTTAGCAGACGCGGCCGTCCGGAGTCGGCCACTCCCGCCGGCCGATCGTTCAAGGCCTTCCTCCGCTTAGGTTTCCATAGCGGACATTCCGATGCGGCCAGAGTCTCCATGCGTCAGTCGGCGTATCTCCGACTAATTTTATATACTTCCAACGTGCCCGGCCTGATGAAGGCCTGATCAGCGAAATGATGGCGCCGGCCTGGACGCCCCGTCCACCCCGGGTCCTGGCAGGCCCCGATTTGCGCTGGGGCGGCAATCGTCCATGACGACGGGCGTTGGCGGTGCAGGCCGCCGACAAGGGCACTCCGGCAGTTGCCGCAAGCACTGTCAGCACGGACCAAGGAACCGAGGACGAAAACTCTTTGGTCAGGCGAGCGGTCGATCATCGCTCCTGACACCAATCGTTCGTCAACCGCGAGGAGAAGACGATGGCGCGAATCATGCGGTGGGCCCTGAGGGCCACTCTGCTGGCGGTTGTCCTGGCGAGCCAGTCGACGCGCGCAGCCGAGGGAGAGACGAGGATCCACTGGTACGGGCAGTCCGCGTGGAAGATCGAAACGCCCTCGGGCGGCGTCATCCTGATCGACCCCTGGCTCACCGTGCCGACCAATCCCGACAAGCGCTCGATCACCGCGCTGCGCCGGGTGGACTACATCATGGTGACGCATGGGCACTCTGACCACGTCGGTGACGCGGTGGAAATCGCGAAGCAGACCGGGGCGGTGCTGGTCGCGCCCTATGGGCTGCAGCTCACCATGAAGTCGATGCTGGGCTACCCCGAGGAGCAGGCGACTCTGGCGACCGGCGGGAACGTCGGCGGCACCATCGAGCTGCCCAGGGCCGGCGCGCGGGTGACGATCGTGAACGCCGTCCACGGCTCGGAGCTGACACCACCCCACATCCCGGATCCCGGTTCGGGCCAGCCCGGATCCGTCGCCAGCGGCAATCCCGTCGGCTATGTGCTGCACATCGACGGCGGCCCGACGATCTACCACACGGGCGACACCGATGTGTTCGAGGACATGAAGCTGATTCCGATGTTCCAGCACATTGACCTGATGCTGGCCTGCATCGGCGGGCACTTCACCATGGACCCGGCGCGCGCCGCGCTGGCCGTGGACTGGGTCGAGCCAACGCACGTGATCCCGATGCACTTCGGCACTTTCGGGTTGCTGGCCGGCACGCCTGACCAGTTCCGCGCGGCGCTGGCCAAATACAATCGGGCCGACCGGCTCGTCGTGATGAAACCGGGCGAAGACCGCGCCTTCTGATGGAGCCAAAGGAAAGGATGGGGAAGAACGTGTTGGATCTCCTGGCTCAGAAAGGCTCCTAGGCGATCGCGCCTCCACCCATCACCGGGGACCGGCGCCGCAGGGACGCCCGTGCCCGGGACCTATTCCGCTTTCAGCACGCAGATCGAGCCACCGTCGATCTTGAACTGCTCCATCACCGGGTACGCGCAGCCGTCCCGTTCGCCGACGACCGTGAACCACGAGCCTCGCAGGATGGTGAATACGCCATCGTGCCGAGTGAACAGGGACTCCGGGGCGAGCTCCACGTCGATCCGTAACTGCTGTGAGCAGGCCGCTTTCTCCGACTCCCACCGCCCCTCGAGGTCCGGCGCAGGCAGAGACACAGACCCCACCGCCTCGATCACCGCCGGCGCCTGGCGATCGGTCGCACTGTAATAGATCTCGTATGGTATGGGGAAACCCATCGGGTCGAAGATCATCTCCCCATACTGACCTGTCTGGAAGCTTATCACCTGCCCGTGGATCGATCCCCGCAGCGTGTCGAACAATCGAGTGCCGTCCAGGAGATTGAGATGGTATTCCCCCAGGGACTGGCTGGGCCTGCCCTTGGGATCATTGGTTTCTTGGACCTTCACCACGCCTCGGGGCCATAGGCACACGGCCCCGTCCGGGAGCGCACCCACGCTACTACTCTCGGCGCTCAGTGCTGCGAACGGAACCAGAAGTCCGACCAGGCCAGTCGCAAGCGCTACCCTTCTTCTCATGGCCACCCCTCCTCGCCAGACACGCACCGAGCCAAAGGATAGGGGATCCAACCGAGGGACAAAAAACCCCCACCGGAGGGATAGGACATCCCGTCGGCCCACGGTGACTTGGATCGGCACCCTAGACGCGGGCCGGGCACCAGTCAAGGCTCGTTGCCGGGGCACTGCGAGGGTTCGTCAGGGGTCACTCGCGCTCGGGCAGCCGGTGCCAAAAGGCAGCGTTCCATGTTGCGCGAAATACCAGCAACAACCGCGGCGCCCTGATTGTGTCAGACGCGGCATGACGCGACCGCACCGAGCTCGGCCGAAACAGTGTCGTACGGCGCCTCGTGCGGGCTGCCAACCGGCGAGCAGGGGTCGGGGGCGAAGACGCCCTTGAACACTGCTTTCTCTTGCAGACGATCTCATGAACGGGCGGTTCGGATGGCTTGGGGGCGGCGTCCTAAGGCAAGATCTCGAAACAATGACGGGACGGACGTTGGTGCCCAACCATGATCCCAGTTCGCCGGCCGGCCGCACGCCCGCATCCGTCCGGGGCGGCATAACTGGCATTCGACACGATCGCCGAGTCTTTCAAACGGAGTCACACCGAACCATGCAGATCAACGACCCGAACGCCTACCATCGATGCGAGGAGATCGATCTCATCGCGGAGCTGGTCCAGGTTCAAGGCCGCCGTGTCCTGGAATTGGGCTGTGGCGCAGCCCACATGACCCGCGCGCTGGCCACCTGCCTCGATGCGAGCCGGATCACCGCGACCGAGGTCGACCGCGTCCAGCACCGGCGCAACCTCGAGATCCCGGACCTTCCACAGGTGTCCTTTGAATACGGCGGCGCAGAGTCGATCACGGCGCCCGATGCGAGCTACGACCTCGTCTTCATGCTCAAGTCGCTCCACCATGTTCCGGTTCCGGCGATGGATCAAGCCCTCCGGGAGATCCATCGTGTGCTGGTCCCCGGCGGTCTGCTCTATGTCTCCGAGCCAGTCTATTGGGGCGCCTTCAACGAGATCATGCGGCTGATTGAGGACGAGCAGCGGGTCCGCGCTGCCGCATTCGACGCACTGCGCCGTGCGATCGACGCGGGGCGGTTCGAGCTAGTGGACGAGGTCTTTTTCGAGTCCGAGGGCATCTACCCCGACTGGCGGAGCTTCGCAGCACGGTTCATCGACGTGACCCACAGCGACCGTCGCCTCGACGAGGCCCGCCTGGCGGATATCCGCGCGGCCTTCGAGCGAAATCGAACGCCCGAAGGCGTGCGCCTGTGGAAACCGCATCGGATCGATTTGCTGCGTCGTGTCGATTGAGCTGATCAATGTGAGTATCCGGACCAGCATCAGATTAGGCAGGAACATGCGCTCGACGCCACGTGGGTCGCGGCGTTGGAAGGGCATCGAAAACGTCTTTAGAGGAGACGGTTCCGGGCCATCTGCATGAGAGACGCGGTGACAACTCCGGTTCCGATCTTGGCCTTTCTTGAGGTACCGGCACAGACCGCGCTGCCGCACAGCGCGCGGAGATGTACCCGTCACATATGGATTTTCCGCCGTCGCAAACAGGCGATTAACGGGAGTCATGCCCTGCCGGTGAGGATGACGGCGGCGAGCAGGAGAGCTGTCTCGGTGATCTCCACCATGGCACCGGCGGTGTCCCCGGTGAAGCCGCCAAGGCGCTTGAGCACGACGCGTCTGCCCAGCCAGAACACCAAGAGCGCTGTGAGCACCAGGCAGAGCCCGGCCCAGCCGCCGATCAGGACCCCACCGAGCCAGGCCGCCGCGGTCGCCGCCCAGGCGGCGCGGCGCGGGAGGTGGGCGACCTGGTCGGACCCCATGCCGACGACGCGGGCATAGGGGGTGGTCAATAGGAGCAGAGGCAGCTGGGCGCGTGCCAGGAGGGGTGGCAGGGCCAGGAGCCAGCCGGACCCACTCCCGATCAGGGCCTGAAGCGCCGCCCATTTGCCGATCAGAACGAGCACGATCGCGGTCACGCCGGCGGGTCCGCTGCGCGGGTCCTTCATGATCTCCAGCGTGCGCTCACGACTCGCGAGCCCGCCGACCCAGGCGTCGGCGCTGTCGGCCAGACCGTCCAGATGCAGTGCCCCCGTGGACCAGACCCAGAGGATCAGCACCAGCGCGGCGCCCGCCCCAGGCTCGAGGGCCCTGAGGCCGGTCGCGGCGAGCGTGACCAGGACACCGAGGACCAGACCGATCAGCGGATACCAGGGCACTGCCCGGCCGAAGAGCGCGGGACCGATCTCGGGCGGGGGCGGAAACGGCAGTCGCGTCAGGAAGCGCCCGGCGAGCCACAGCGGGCGCAGATCCACTCAGCGGCACCCGTGGCGCATCAGGCTGGCGCGGCCGGGGGGCGCCGGCATGCGCACCCGCGTCAGACAGGCCGGCGGCACCTCGATGAGGATCGTGGCCTCGGGCGGCATGCGAAGCAGCTCGGCCAGGACGACACGGATTACACCGCCGTGGGTCAAGATCAGGGTAAAGTGCCCGGCCTCGCCGCACACCCGACCCCAGGCCGCCAGGACGCGCTGCCGGAAGGCCGGGAAAGGCTCGGCGCCGGGCGGGGTGTAGCCCACGGGGTCGTCCCAGAACCGCGTCAGCTCGCCGAGGGGGATCTGATCCACGGCCAGGCCCTCCCAGCCGCCGAAGGCACGCTCACGGAGGGCGGGGACGATCGAGACCGGCAGGTCCAGGCCCGCCGCCAGGTGCTGCGCGGGCTCGCGGCAGCGCCGCGCCGGTGAGCAGACCACCCGCGTCCAACCGGGATCCCTGGCGGTGGCGCGCCGCATCTGCTCCCAGCCATCGGCGCTGAGGGGATCATCATGCCCGCCCCGAAAGCGCGCCCCACGCTGGGCCTCGCCGTGGCGGAGGAGGTCCAGGAAGCGGTCCGACATCAGCCCCCGCTCACACCGGCCTCATCGAACGTGGCCATCTCCCGTTGCAGAGCGCAGGCCAGCCGCAACAAGGGGACGACCGCGGCGGCACCGGTCCCCTCGCCGAGGCGCAGAGCCAGATCGAGCAAGGGGTCGGCGTCCAGGGCCTCCAGCATCCGGCGATGACCCGGCTCGGCGGATTCATGTGAGAAGAGCATCCAATGGCGCACCTCAGGCTGCAGACGGACCGCCGCCAGGGCGGCAGCGGTCACGACGAAGCCGTCGACGAGAATCGGCAGACCCCGTTGAGCGGCCGTGATGAAGGCGCCGGTGAGTGCAGCGAGCTCGAAACCGCCGAGCCGACGCAGCAGCTCCAGCGGGGTCTGGTTCGGCGCGGCGTGCAGGGCCACTGCCTGCGCGATGACCTGCGCCTTATGGGCCACCCCGTCCGGCTCCAGGCCGGTCCCGGGTCCCGCCAGCTCGGTCGCCGGCACGCCCAGCAGGGCGCAGGCCAAGGCGGTCGCCACGGTGGTATTGGCGATCCCCATCTCGCCGCCGATCAGGAGCCGCGCCCCGCTGTCGACGGCAC
Source organism: Thiocapsa sp. (assembly GCF_022340925.1). Lineage (GTDB taxonomy): Bacteria > Pseudomonadota > Gammaproteobacteria > Chromatiales > Chromatiaceae > Thiocapsa. The sequence continues at coordinate 37,908 of NZ_JAJDNA010000079.1, read as the reverse complement.
GCTCGGCGGCGGCCCGCCCAAGGTTCATGGCGGCAACGACCTGGCCATCGCGCATGGCGGGCTCGTGCAGGATATTGCCGGTGCCCGGACCGAGACGCTCGGACCGGACACCCGCCAGCGGACCCGGGTCCGCGACCGTCCCCAGATCCAGGATCTCGATGCGCGCATCCAGGGCGCGCGCCAACACCGAGATGGCGGAGCCGCCTGCGGCAATATTGCGCACCATCTGATTGGTCACTGCCTGCGGGAAGGCCGAGACGCCCTCGGCCGCGACCCCATGGTCGGCGGCGAACAGGAGGATCTGCACCGGATCGGGCGACGGACTCGCGGTCCCCTGCAGACCGGCGAGGCGGATCGCGACCTCTTCGAGCCGCCCCAGGGAGCCGGGCGGCTTGGTAAGTTGATCTTGCCGCCGCCGCGCCGTGTCAGCCGCCATGGCGTCGATGGGCAGGCAGGGATCGGCGAGCCAGCCGGGCCGGTCCGTCACGGCGCCGGCCCCTTGAGCGCGAGGGGCAGACCGGCCACGCTCAGGATGACCTGGTCGCAGCGGGCCGCCAGGTCCTGATGCAGCCCCCCGGCCAGATCGCAGAAGCGACGCGAGAGCTCACCGAGCGGCACCACACCCATGTTGGTCTCGTTGCCGACCAGGATCAGGCGTCCGGGCGCGTGCGCGGCCGCCGCGAGCAGCCCCTGCATCTGATCGTGCAGACCCGACTCATCCGTTCGCATGAGCCAGTTCGTCAACCAGAGCGTGAGACACTCGACGAGGACACAACGATCCGGGGCACACGCTTGCGCGAGGGCCTCGGCCAACTCCAGCGGCTCTTCCACCAGGTGCCAATCGGCGCGCCGACGGCGCTGATGCTCGGCGATGCGCCGACGCATCTCCGCGTCGTCTGCACGGGCGGTTGCCACATAGACCACTGGCAGGCCGCTCTCCAGGGCGAGGCGCTCGGCCAGCCGGCTCTTGCCGGATCGGACGCCGCCAACGATGAGGGTCCGCTTGGCGCCGCCGGCCACGGGAGCGGCAACGGGGGTCAGAGCTCGACCCCCTTCTGCGCCATGATGCCGGCATCGAAGGCGTGCTTGACCGGCCGCATCTCGGTGACCGTGTCGGCGATCTCGATCAGCTCGTCCGGTGCCCCGCGGCCGGTGATCACGGCGTGCTGGTGGACAGGCCGGTTCTGCAAGGCGTCCAGGACGAGGTCGAGCGGGACCAGGCGCAGCTTCAGGGCGATGTTGAGCTCATCGAGCACCACCATGTCGAAGGAGGGGTCGGCGAGAAAGGCCGCGGCCTTGTCCCAGGCCGCCATGGCCGCCCGGCGGTCGAGGTCCGCGTCCTGGGTCTCCCAGGTGAACCCCTCGCCCATGACGTGATACTCCAGCTCGGGGAAACGCCGGAAGAAGGCCTCCTCGCCGGTGGCGAAGCCGCCCTTGATGAACTGGACCACAGCGACCTTCATGCCGTGGCCCAGTGCACGTGCGACCATCCCGAAGGCGGAGGAGCTCTTCCCCTTACCGTTGCCGGTGTTGACGACCAGGACACCGCAGTCCTGAGTGGCCCGCGCGATGCGCGCGTCGACGATCTCCTTCTGACGCCGCATGCGTCGGCGATGGCGCTCCGCCGTGCCCTCCTCGGTCATTGCAGGCCTGTGCGCGCCGAGCGGGGGCTGGGCAGCAGCCGGACGAGGGTGAGATGGACGACGGCGGCCAGACCCACATAGAGCATCAGATGCAGGAGGGTCGCTGGCATATAGGTTGCGAAGCGGCCTAGTAGCTCGACGAGGGCGAGGTCGGCGAAGCGCCCGGACAGGAGATAGAAACCGCCGCTGGCGAAGACCTCCGCCAAGGCCCCGCCAATCAGCAGAACACCGACCAACAGGGGCAAGGTCGCCCTGGACTCCAGATGCCGGACCGCAAACCAGCGGCCGAGACCCCAGACGACCCCGTAGGCCGGCACCAGCATCCAATAGGCCGGGGTCAGGCAGTACCCGCTTACCCCGCCCCAACCGATGGCCATGAGGTCGATCAGGGTGGCCAGGCCGAACAGGGCCGGGAAGACCCAAAGCGAGCGCAGATAGAAGCCGGCGAGGAAGAAGACCGCCAACGAGGCATCCGGCAGGTGATGCGCCAGAGGGGCGAATTGTTGGCCGCGGGTCGCCGCCATGAGCGCGGCCAGGGCCAGGCCGATCAGGGTGCGGGAGCGAGATTCAGCGATAGGGGTCATGAGGTCAGGATCTCCTGGTCGGGTCGACAGGTCGACGGTTGTGTACTGGTCTCACACTGATCCATTCTAGGCGCTCGGGCGGAGGGCCGAAAGCGGCCGGACGGCCATGGCCGACGGGCTGCCGGCATATTCCGCGCCCAAGCCCGGGAGTGTGTAGCCGTCCGATCGCTCCCGGTTGGCCGGACTCAGGGTTAGGGCCTCATCGGCTTCCGGCCCTGCGCAGGAGCAGCGTGATTGCAATTGCCAGGATGGCGACCCCGATCAGCGTCAACAGCATCGCGTTCTGATCGAGGAAGCCGATTCCGACCGCGCTGCCGACCAGGAAGAGGCCGAATACGGCCATCCTCCAATCCAGATAGATCCCCGACAGGATCGCTGCCAGGCCCAGCATATAGGCGATGACGAAGCCGTGGCTCTCCGCGTTCAGGAATCGCTCCATCGAGGGCAGAAACAGCAGATAGATGACGGCCATCACCGCCCCCCAGTGCAGGACCTGCTCCGTCAGGTATTTCGCTTTGCTCCCGCCGGCCTTGCTCCAGCCACCAATGACCGAGACCAGGCCGACGATGGGGACGAAATACTGCCAGTAGGTCGCAGCCTTGGCCGACTCACTGTCGGTCATGGCCACGAGCCAGATGGTCGCGATGTAGATCAGGATGTAGGGAGAGCTCGCGAGCAGGACATAGAGCCAACTCGGTTTTGCGTCGGCGGTAACCTCTGTGGCCGTGGTAGCGTCGGACACTGTCTAGACTCCTCTCGGTTTTGAACTGTCATGAAAGGGAGCGCGGCTCGGCACCTCTGTTCGGCGCCTTTCGAGCAACGGCGCCGTCGGTGCGGCCGCTTACAAGCATAGCGTCTGTGCGGGTTTTGGGGCGCTGCTCAAGCTTCGGCGTGGTCGGCCTCGACGGCGTCCCGCAAGTCGGGATAGATCTGCGGGAAGGTGTAGACGACCATGCGGTGCAAGCCCTCGCCGCAACGCCTCGAGCTCAACCCCGCAGAATCTCACCCACTCTGCCGGCAACCACGCGCTCAGGGCTCGTACCGCAGGGTGAGATAGAACGCCCTGCCCGGCTCGTCATACAGATACGCGGTCTGGTACTCCTCGTCGAGGGCGTTCTGCAGCCGCCCCTGAATCCTGACCGACGGGCTGACCGCATATTCCGCGCGCAGGTCCAGGAGTGTGTAGCCGTCCAATCGCTCCTGGTTGGCCAGATCGTCGAAACTCCGCCCGGCGAGATAGAGGCTCGCCCCGGCTGACCAACGCTCGAGGTGGCGGTCGATGTCCAGCCCGACCGTCTGCTCGGGCCGCCGGGGCAGCAGGTTGCCCTGATCGGGGCCGTCCGATCTGTTCTCCGGCTCCAGGAGTGTGAGGCTCGCTCCCAGGTCCCACCCCATCACCTCGAGTACAGCCGACGCCTCGAATCCACGAATCCGGGCCGAGGCGATGTTCGCCGCCGCGAAGGTCTGCGCATCGAAGGCGATCAGGTCATCGATGTCGTTCTGATAGAGGCTCAGCTCCCAGCGGCCCATCGGCAGGGACCCGGTCAAACCCAGCTCCAGGCTGCCGGATTTCTCGGGTGACAGATCCGGGTTGCCGAAAACCGGGTAATAGAGGTCGTTGAAGGTCGGAGCCTTGAAGGCCGTCCCGTATGAGAGCGAGATCCGGACGCCCCGCTCGAACAGATAGCCCCAGGCCGCGTTGCCCGTCGCATGGCCGCCGAACTGCTCGTTGTCGTCATAACGCAGGCTGGCGGCGATCTCATTGGCCCCGAAGGAGCCGAGATACTGCCCGAAGACCCCGGTGTTGCGCCTGGAATCCTCCGTGTAGTCCACCGTGCCGCCGACCCGATCGACGAGGTAGTCGAGACCCAGGGTGGCGACCTGCCCCGGGGTCCATTCAAGGTTGCTCTGGAGTCCGAGGGTGTCACGCTCGGTGTCGAAGCGGTCGACGAACCGCGTCGGGGCGATGGCGTCATCGTAGAATGACCGGTACTTGTCCGAGCTGCGCCCGGCGGAGAGGATCAGGGTCCATGGCTCCAGTGGACGCAGGGTTCCCTCGATGCCGAGCACCTGCTGCTCCGAGCGTGAGACGTTACCCGAGAAGACCGATCCGTCGAAATCGGCGCGGTTGTCGGAGCGCAACAGATGCAGGTCAACCTTCCCGGCCTCGCTGAATTCATAGCCGGCCCGCGCGCTCAACCCCAGGTTGCGAAAACCGTCGCGATCCGGCTCATTCACGCCGCATCCCGCAAAGGGAAATACGCGACCCGCGCAGGCATCGAATCCCTCCGTCTGCTCGACGTTGCCGCCCAGGTCGAACCAGGCACGCTCGCCGCCACCGGAGATGCCGCCGGATACACTGGCGGAGTCGAAGCTCCCCGCACCCAGGCTGACGCGCGGCCGCAAGGGCCCGCCGCCGCGCCGAGTGAAGATCTGGATGACCCCGCCGATCGCCTCGGATCCATAGAGGCTCGAGCGTGGTCCGCGGACCACCTCGATACGCTCCACCTGAGCGATCGGGAGATCCTGAAAGGGGACCGTCCCGAGAGTCGCCGAGCCGACTTTAACCCCGTCGATCAGAACCAGGACCTGCCCGGCATTGGTCCCGCGCAGGAACACCGTTGTCGGCTGACCCCGCCCGCCGCTTCCCGAGACGACGACGCCGGGCAGCCCGCGCAGTGCGTCCGGCACCGAACGGAGCTGGCGGCGCTCGATCTCGGCCCGATCGACGACGGTCACCGAAGCGAGGGTCGCCTCTTCTGGCTCCGGCGTCCGCGTCGCCGTGACGACTAGGGGGTCGAGGATCAGGGTCGTCTCGGCCTGGACTGGGAGACCAAGGGGCAACAGCAAGCCCGCGGCAAACACGTGAGAGTTCATCGACACACTCCAACGGTGACCCGAGCGCACCCGCACAGGCCGACGAAAGAAGGGGTCGGGAGAGAATGATCGGACGAGAGCGAGGCAGTGGACGATCCACTCGGCAAGCATCCCGGCCAGTCGCGCCCCGCGACCCCGGCTCGGGACCCCTCCCGGGTGTTCGATCCGGCGACGGCCGAACGCCGCGACCTCCTCGCCGAGACGCACTCCCGCAGGAAAGGATCCCCGATCCTCTGGCCGGTCTCCGGGCTCACGAGCGGGGTCGAACCCCGACGCGGCGCCTTCCCATGATGACTCACAGTGGCACGGATGCCGCGTCTTGACTCGTCTACCGTTGCGGGGGCAGCGCCGGCGTTGCAGACCCGCGAGGGACCCGCGCACCGGCTTCCCGTTTAACCCCTCGGGCGAACACCCTTGAGGCACCGGAAGATCAAGCCCGAACGTTATGGTTATTTCGATGGTCCGGTCAATGCCCCGAGGGCAGGCTCGACGCAGATGCCTGACACGGATCAATCCGATGAGCGGCGCCTATGCGCCGCGTTTCACGGCCCGAAAACGGTGCTGACCAGATAACCCGTGTAACCGACATAGGCGATGGAGAGCAGCAATCCCTCGAGCCTGTTGATCCGACCCGGCCCGCGAAACCCGTACCCGAACACGAACAAGGACAGGGTGAGCAGCCCCATCACCAGCATGTCACGGGAGACCACCTCCGGGGGCACCGGCATGGGATGGATCGCCCCGGCGATGCCGACGACCGCGAGTGTGTTGAACATGTTCGACCCGATCACATTCCCGAGTGCCAGGTCGTGCTCGCCCTTGCGGGCGGCAATGATCGCCGAGGCGAGCTCAGGCAGAGAGGTGCCCACCGCGACGATCGTCAGTCCGATGATGAGATCGCTCACGCCTGCGGCATGCGCGATCTCGACCGCACCCCACACCAACAGGCGCGAGCTGAGGATCAGGAAGACCAGGCCCACGGCCAGCCAGAGTAAGGCGCGGGACAGCGGCATCCGGTGGGCCTGCAACTCCTGCGTCACCTCGACCCCAAAGGCGTCGAAGCGTTCGCGAAGGCCTTCCCAAATGCTCCAGCCGATCAGCGTGCAAAAGACCAGCAGATAGACCCAGGCGTCGAGTCTGGTGAGCTCGCCGTCCAGGAGCATGATCAGGGCGAAGGCGGTGACAGCGGTGAGGATCGGCAGCTCCTTACGGAGGACACCAGAATGCACCGCGATCGGGCTGATGATGGCCGTCAGACCCAGGATCAATGCGATGTTGGTGATGTTGGATCCATAGGCATTCCCGAGTGCGAGCCCGGGGTTGCCCTGCAGGGCCGCAAACGCGGAGACGACCATCTCGGGAGCCGAGGTCCCGAAGCCGATGATCACCATGCCGATCAGCAGGGGCGGCATGCCCAGATGCTGGGCCGTCGCGGCGGCGCCTTCGACGAAGCGATCGGCGCTCCAGACCAACAGCGCCAGACCAAAAACGACTGCGAGTGAAGGCAAGACCATCGGGAAGACAACACCAGATCGAGGTGGACAGGAAAGCGCCAGACTTGATCAGGTTCCCGTCCGGCCCCCCGCGGGGGCACCCCAGAGGCCCTCGCAACGGCGCCAAATCGCGAACGACCCGGAAAGACCTCAGGCGACGTGCCGCCCCGGCAGGCCGGCGTACCTTGTGCCGCGCTTGAGAGGCCCGACCTTTTCAGACGCTGAGCACCGCTCCCTGTTGGGACGCGTCCCTCGGCCCTCCCTAAACGGAACGCTTGTCCGCCGGGGGGGCGGCGAGCGGGGTGGCCGACACGATGATCCGGGCCGCATCCGACAGAGCGCGGAGTTTAGCAGCCCGAACAGAGCGTGTGAAAGTCTCGACCTTGCGTCTTCAAGCGCATCGGGGGGCGAGCCGGATCATCTGAGCGGCTGATCAGGCTCCCGGCAATGCCTGCGTTGCGGCCCGAAACCGCCGGGGCACCTCCCCTCACACCTGACCCGAGGATGCCGCTGCCGAAACGCTCGCCCGGACGCGAGCGTTTGTCTCACGCAAGCATCGGTCGCTCGAACTTCTCATGGCCGAGCACCGCGACATCGGCGACGAACACGGTCAGGTGGTAGCCTGTACCGATGAGCGCGTCCAGCTCATCGAGCAGGCCGGTCAGGCGCTCTGTCGGAAGGATGACCTTCAGGAGCAGATTGGTGTCGACATCCAGGTTTCCGGACTGCAGCCCCTCGGCGCCGGCACCACGGGCACGCAGCAGGGTATAGCCGCTGGCGCCGCAGCGGCGCATCAGCGCGACCAGGCGATCCTCAAGCACATCCGTGGTGATGACGGTGACGAGTTTTTGGGGGTAGAGTCGGTGCATGTTTGTTGGCTCCTACGACTCGCTCTGAACAAGGCCAATGGCAGTCTGGGCGGCGCCCAGCGGCGTCTGTTGGTCAGGTCCCGCCCGCCATCAACAGGGCCAGATGGTAATAGACCGGGATGCCGACGACGACATTGAAGGGAAAGGTCACACCAAGCGACAGGGTGAGATAGAAAGACGGATTGGCCTCGGGCACCGCGAGCCGCATCGCAGGCGGTACCGCGATGTAGGAGGCGCTGGCGCCCAGCACGGCGACCAGTGTCGTACCGCCGACCCCGAAGCCGAGGATGGAATGCCCGATCATCACGCCGATCAGACCACCGAGCAGCGGCATCACCACTCCAAACCCGCCGAGGACAAGCCCGACCCGCCGGAAGTCGCCGAATCGCCGCGCTGCCTCCATCCCCATCTCCAGCAGGAACAGGCATAACATGCCCATGAAGATGTCGGTCGTGAAGGGGTGCAGCGACTCCATTGCCTTGGGATTCGCGATAGCGCCGATCAGCATCGAGCCGACCAGGAGCACGACACTTCCGTTGGTGAACGCCTCGCGCAGGATCTCCGCCATACCGCCGTTGCCACGCTCTGTCCGCGCCGCGACGCGCTCGGGGTCCGCCGCAGCCAAGCGACCCCGGCTCCAGGTGGCGAGCAACAACCCGACGACGATGGCCGGGGACTCCATGACCGCGAGCATGATCAGCGGATAGCGCTCGTAGTCCACCCCTTGGCTGCCGAGGAAGGCGATGGCGGTGAGGAAGGTCCCGGCACTGACCGAGCCATAGTGCGCCGCGATCGCGGCAGCGTCGAGCGAGTCGACGCGCCGAGTCGCAAGCAGCAACCCATAACCGATCACCGGAAGCAGCAGACCGAGTGCGAACGCCCAGAACACCGCCGCCAAGGCCTCGCCGAGGTCCGCCCGCGCCAATTCCACGCCGCCGTGCAGGCCGATCGAGACCAGCAGATAGATGGATAGGATCTTCGCGAGATCCGGAGGGAAGCGCAGATCCGACTTGATCAGGCGTGCGATGAAGCCGAGTGCGAAGAACAATACGGCCGGGATCAACAGGTTGGAAAACGCGGACATCGAGCCTCCGTGGTCCCGAGCAAGGATGCGAATCGTCGGGACGTGACCGGAGGCTACCGCCGCGCCTCGCTCGCGACTAATCGATATTGTTGATTGCTCGGATCAGCGAAGGTCGATCGCTGCCGACGCCGACCGGCATCCAAACCCAGATGTCGGCCAAGCGCCCCGCGATGCCACAAGGACACGCCGCCGATCGCGCGACAGGCTCCTAGGAGCCTGTCGGACTTGGGGCGAGCGCGGTTTGTGCCGCGACTGGCGGGCTGCGGGGCTAGACTTATTGGATGGATCTGCTTTCCGCCGCCATCCTGCTCGCGATCATCATGGACCCGCTGGGGAACATCCCGGTGTTCCATTCGCTGCTCGGCCGTTACCCGCGCGCCCGGCGGATCCGCATCATCGGGCGGGAGCTGGTCATTGCCTACCTGGTGTTGGTGGGATTTCTGGCGGGCGGCGATGTCGTCCTGCGGTACCTGGGACTCGAGCAGCCGGCGCTCGGGGTTGCCGGTGGGGTGGTGCTCTTCATCATCGCGCTGCGGATGGTCTTCCCGGATCAGGAGGTCATCGAGCGCCGGGAGCTCCACGACGAGCCCTTCATCGTCCCGCTCGCGATCCCCATGATCGCCGGCCCCTCTGCGCTCGCGGCGGTGCTGCTGCTGGTGAGTCGTGAGCCGGCTCGCTTCTGGACCTGGCTCGCTTCCCTGACGGCCGCCTGGTGCGTCAGCGCCGCCATCTTGGTGGGCTCCGGGCTGCTGATGGAGAAGCTGGGCCCCCGCACCCTGAGGGCGCTGGTCCGGCTCACCGGGATGCTCCTGATCATGATGGCGGTGCAGATGCTGATGGACGGCGTGGCGGGGTACGTCCTTGAGCTGATGGAACGCTGAGCGCAGCCCAACGCCCGCGATCGCGCCCCCACGCGCCCTGCGCCGCGCCAGCTGGATCCGCCCCCGGGTGCAGGGGCGCGCGCCGCTGCAGAGCGGGCTGGCTCGACGCGATCATTGCGCTGCCTGTGCGCGAACCCGATCCAGGATGCCCTCCGCCGCCATCAGACCGTTGACCGCCGCTCCCACGATGCCGCGCGACTTCCCGGCCCCGTCGCCCGCGACGAAGAGGCCGGGGACGTCGGTCTCCAGATCGCGGCGGGTGGGGTAACGCACGTCGTAGAACTTGATCTCCGGCACATAGACGGCGGTCGATGGGTGGGCGACCCCGGGGATCACCCGCGCGAGCAGCTCCAGGCTCTCCTGGAGGTTGCGGACGATCCGCCCCGGGTACGCGAAGGAGATGTCACCCGGCGTGACACCCGGCCCGGGAGGCAGCGTCGGCAGCAGCTTGTCGAAACCCAGCTCAGCCGAATAGAAGGTCTGCGCCTTGGATCGCCTGCCGGCGATCAGATCACCCCAGCGCTGCACGATGAGACTGTTGCCGCCGCCCCAGAAGTTGGCGAATCGGGCCACCTGATGCCCCATCTCGGTGGTGTCCTGCACCGGCTCCGTCATACTGACCGTGTTCAGGATCGCGAAGTTCGTGTTCGCCGTCTTGGCCGCCTTGAGCGCGTCCCCGTTGACCAGACGAAAGCCGCGGTGCTCCTCGACCCGGACGTGTCCGCCGGGGTTGGTGCAGAAGGTGCGCGTGCGGTCCTGATGCGTCGGGGTGCAAAAGATGAGCTTGGGGTCATAGAGGACATCGGTGATCTCCTCGTACACGGCCGACGCAATTTCCACCCTGCAGCCGATGTCGATCGCGCCATAGCCGGTGCGCACCCCGAGCGCACGCGCCTTCTCCCTGAACCAGTAGGCACCCTCGCGGCCCGGCGAGCAGACCACGTATGGTGCGCGGAAGGCACCTCGACTGGTCTCGACCAGGAAACGGCCGTCGGGCGACCTCTGGAGGTCAGTGACCTCGGTCTCGAACAGGAAGGTCCCGCCGCGCTGTCTGACGGTGCCGGCCATGGCGCCCGTGACCCGGTGTGCGAAGTCGGTCCCCATGTGCCGCTGCACCACCGGGACCAGCTGAATGTCCCATCCCCCCTTGAGCGTGCGCCGACGGACCCAGGAGACCCGCTCCAGCCACCATTGGACGCGTGCCTCGTCCAGGCCATGGAGGGTCGGATCGGCGCCGTGATCCAGAAAGATCCGATCCACTTCCTCGATACGACGGGTCGCCTCCTCCTCGGACAGACCAAGCTCCGCCAGATCGAGGCCGATGTGCGGCGAGAGGTTGAGCTTGCCGTCGGTGGCGCCCCCGGCGCCGCCCGGCCGCGGCCTGCGGTCCAGCAGCAGAACCTCGAGGTGGCCCGCGAGCCGCAAGCCGGCGAAGAGGCCCGCCGGCCCGGCCCCGATGATGACGACGTCGACGTGCTTGGCTGACATGAAGGTGACCCCCGACGCAGGCATTCAATCCGGGTTCAGCTCGACCGATGGGAGGCGAAAGAGCGTCCGCTTGACCTCATCGAAGTAATCCGGAAGGTAGCGGTCCCAGAGCCGAACCGGCAGCCGCTCGAGACGGGCGTCGGGCGCGGCCGGAAGCGTAAAGATCAGCTCGAGCAGGAACTCGACATTCTGTGCGAGCTGACTCTGGTAGGCGTGCAGCCGTCGCTGGCGAATGATGCGGTCCTCGTGCATGCAGCGACCGATCTCGCCCTCGAGCGTCTCTTCGTAGTCCGAGTAGATGATCTCGACCCGGGCGCTGGGCTCTCCGCCAGCGATGAAGGCATCGAACCACCGGTTGGCGGTCTCGGCCCCGATGCCATGGTCCCGAAAGACCCGGAGGACCTTCGCCGGGAGCGCCTGGGCAAGGATCCGCCCCCTGTCCGGCGAATAGTCGACGAGCAGATTCACCGCCTGATAGTCGCCCCGATGGATCTCCCGCTCCACCAGTCGACATCCCAGCTCCTGCAGGACGCCGAGCAGACGCCCCTCGTCGCCCGGCTCGACGATGACCTTGATGCCGGCAACGTCGTTGACCTCGAGGTCATCGGACAAGCGGTCCGGTCCCGCCGCTCGGAGGCGACGCAGCAGCTCGCGCTCGGACCTTCGAAGCATCAACACGGGCGCTCTCTGCCCCTCACCGGTCTCATCGACCGGGCGGCCAAAACAGGCCTCCGGATCGACCGGTCCGAGCGGCGCCCGGCGCCTGATCTCCCCGTAGAGCCAGTCCACGACGCGCCGCGCCGATTTCTCGGCGAGCCGCCGGATGCGCTTGATGCGGCTGGAGCCGGCATAGATCCTCCTGCCGTCCCCCTCGACGAAATAGAGCCTGCCACAATAAGGGGTCTCTCGATAATACAGCCCCGGCTCGGCCCGATAGGCGGCAATCAGCCGATCTGCCCGCTCGGACGCACGCGGCAGGTGGGCGACCAGCTGGTCCTTGAGGTCACCCTTCGTGAATGAAGCTCGACTCGAGAGCCGGCTGCCGCGCAGCCGACGCAGGATGCCCTCGGCGAGGATCGGCAGATAGCGGCCCACGTAGACCGAGTTGAAGTGAACCAGCTGCAGCAGCTCGGTGGTGTCGGAAGGCTCGAGCTGATCGAGCATCCAGCGCCGGATCAGATCCCGGAGCGCATCGCGGTGGGTGAAGCCGGTGATGCTGATCATCGGGGTGCCGGCTCAGCTGGGAATGCCTGGCGAATGTCGCGATCCCCTGTACTCGTGTCGGAAGCCCGCCGAGGGCACCCTCACGGGGCGCCTGCACGCTCCGGGCTTTCCTTGCGGGTGTACCGCGACTCAGGCGGCGAAGTCGCGCAGACGCACCGGCTGGCGCCGATCACCCCAGTCGCCCGGCCTCTCCTCGAAGACGCCGGCACAGACCGTCCCGCAGCGATTGCAGCGGCCATCCGCCGTCAGGTTCCAATCGTAAAGCCGATACCAATTCCTCCCGATCAGCTTCTGTCCGCAGCCGTGGCAGTAAGTGCTTTCGCCGGCCTCGTCATGGACGTTGCCGGTATACGCATAGCGAACGCCGCTCCTCGACGCGATGGCACGCGCGCGCGTCAAGGTAGAGGCCGGGGTCGGCGGATGATCGAGCATCTTGTAGTCCGGGTGGAAGGCGGTGAAATGCATCGGGACCTCCGGCCCCAGGTGCTCGACAACCCATTCGGTCATGGCTTCCAGCTCCGCGTCGGAGTCGTTCTCTCCCGGGATCAGGAGGGTCGTGAGCTCCACCCACACTCGGGTCTCGTGGACCAGGTACTCAAGGGTCTCCAGAACAGGCTGCAGATGACCGCCGCAGAGCTTGTGGTAGAAGTCCTCCGTGAAGGCCTTGAGGTCGACATTGGCCGCATCCATCCAGTGAAAAAACTCGACACGCGGCTCGGGGCAGATATAGCCGGCGGTCACGGCGACGGACTTGATGCCGTGATCACGGCAGATCTTGGCCACATCGATCGCGTACTCATGGAAGATGACCGGATCGTTATAGGTGTAGGCCACGCTGCGACAACCCCAGGATTCGGCGGCCCGCGCGATGGTATCGGGGGATGCGGCGTCGGCGAGCGTGTCCATCTCACGCGACTTGCTCATGTCCCAATTCTGGCAGAACTTGCAGGCCAGGTTGCAGCCGGCCGTCCCGAACGAGAGGACGGGTGTGCCCGGCAGGAAGTGGTTGAGCGGTTTCTTCTCGATGGGATCGATACAGAATCCGGACGAGCGGCCATAGGTCGTCAGGACGATCTCGCCGCCCTCACAAGCGCGAATGAAGCACATGCCGCGCTGCCCCTCTTTGATCCGGCAGAAGCGCGGGCAGAGGTCACACTGGACCCGGCCATCGTCCAAGCGATGCCAATAGCGCGTCGGCACGACGCTGTTGGTCTGCTTGCCATTCATCGCCACCCCCCGCCCGGGCATTCCCGAGCCATGCTCATCATCGGATGCTTCGGCGAAACGCGCGTCGAGCCCGTCTCACCTTCAGTGTGGATGAGCTTGCGTCGATTGCAACTCGAACGAATGAGCCCCCTGAGGGATCTATACTTTTTGTGAAGACTGACGACCGGCGGGCGCCGGTGCTGAGCTCGCTGGCACAAGCTGAAGGAGGAACCACCCATGTTAGTGTCTCGACGACCCGCGGTGGCCGGGAGCTTCTACCCCGGCGATCCGCGCGAGCTCAAACGCATGGTGGACGGGTATCTGGCCGAGGTGAGCGCAGAGGACGCGCCCCCGAAAGCCCTGATCGCGCCCCATGCCGGCTATGTCTATTCCGGACCCATTGCCGCCAGCGCTTATGCCACGCTGGCCCCGTCTCACGCGACCATTTCGCGCGTCGTCCTGTTGGGGCCGGCGCATCGCGTACCCTTGCGCGGGCTCGCGGCGAGCAGCGCCGAACGTTTCGACACCCCACTCGGCTCGGTCGCTCTGGACCGCGCGGCGATCGACCTGGCGCTGACCCTGCCGCAGGTGAAGCTGATGGACGAGGCGCATCTGCTGGAGCATAGCCTGGAGGTCCAGCTGCCCTTCCTGCAGGAGGTGCTGGACCGGTTCCAGCTGGCGCCCTTCGTCGTGGGGGACGCCTCACCCGCAGAGGTGGCGGAGGTGCTCGAGCTACTCTGGGGCGGACCCGAGACCCTGATCGTGATCAGCTCAGACCTCAGTCACTACTATGACTACCGGACCGCGAAGCGGCTCGACGCCACCACCTCGGCGGCCATCGAGGCACTCCGCCCGGAGGATATCGGTTACGAGCAGGCCTGCGGACGCAACCCCGTGAACGGCCTCCTCGAGCTGGCGAAGCGCCGCGGCTTGCGGGCGCGGACCTTGGACCTGCGCAACTCCGGCGACACTGCGGGCCCGCGCGACCAGGTGGTGGGATATGGAGCCTATGCCTTCAACTGAGGCGCAGGGGACCTACAGCGCGGAGGAGCGGCGGATCCTCCTGGGTGTGGCGGCGCGGTCGATCGAGCATGGATTGGATCAGGGCGCGCCCCTGGCACCAGACCCGGGCGAGTATCCACCGGCCCTGCGAGCGTTGCGCGCGACCTTCGTCACGCTGGAGATCGATCACGCCCTCCGCGGCTGCATCGGCGTCTTGGAGGCCATCCGCCCACTGGTCGTCGATGTCGCCCGCAACGCGTTCGCGGCGGCCTTCGAGGACCCCCGTTTCACGCCGTTGACCCGCGAGGAGCTTCCGCGGCTGGAGATCCATCTCTCGATCCTGAGTCCGCCGGCAGCGATGCGCTTCAACTCCGAGGCCGATCTGCTCGAGCAGATCCGACCGGGGGTCGACGGCCTGATCTTGGAGGACCGCGGGCGGCGCGGGACCTTTCTGCCGTCGGTTTGGGAGCAGCTGCCGAGTCAGGCGCAATTCTTCGAGCACTTGAGGCTCAAGTCCGGCCTGCCGGCCGGCCACTGGTCGGACAGCCTGCGGGTCTCCCGCTACACCACCGAATCGTTCGGCGCCTCCATCCAAGAGGCCTTCCAAGACAGACCGGCAGAAACCGGCTAGCCTTCAATCACCCCGTCCTGTCCGCTCTGACCTCAATCATGGCCGTTGCACCCCTCAAACCGGACGATCTCTTCCGACGCTGCGATCCGGCGCAGTTCGCCTTCGAAACCACGGCCGAGTTGGAAGCGGGTGACGCCCTGATTACGCAGGACCGCGCCATGCATGCCGTTCGTTTTGGTATCGGCATCCGGCATGCGGGCTACAACCTGTTCGCTCTGGGACCTTCAGGGACCGGCAAGTACGCCTTGATCCGAAACGCGCTCGAGAAGCGCGCCAAAGGCGAGGCGGTCCCGCCCGACTGGTGCTACGTCTTCAACTTCGAAGACGCCCATCGCCCGCGCGCCATGCGTCTGCCTCCCGGCAAGGGCGCGGAGCTCAAGCGCGATATGGGGCAGCTGGTCGAGGACCTGCATCGCGCGATCCGGGGTGTGTTCGAGAGCGACGAATATCGCACCCGAACCCAGGCCGTCGAGGAAGAGCTGGAGGAGCGCCAGGAACGCACCATGGGCGAGATTCGGGAGTTGGCCAAGGAGAAGGACGTCATCCTGCTCCAGACGCCGACCGGGTTCACCCTCGCGCCGGTGCGCAACGGCAAGCCGCTCGGCCCAAATGAGTTTCAGGCCCTGCCCGAAAAGGAACGGGCACGGATCGAGGAGGACATCAACAGTCTGCAAACCGAGATGCGCAAGGCCTTGCACCAGATGCCGCTCTGGAAGAAGCATTCGGATGAGCAGATCGAGGAGTTGAATCGGGAGATGGCGGCCGCCGCGATCCAGAGCCTGGTGGAAGCACTGTGCGAGAAATACGGTGAGCTCCCGGCGGTGGTCGACTACCTGCGACAGGTTGAGCGGGACGTGGTCGACAACTTTCGCCAGTTTCTGCCTGAACAGGACAAGCGCCCACCGCTGCTCGGCATGTGGATGCCACCCAGCGGCGACGGACAACCTTGGAACCACCGCTATCGGATCAACGTGCTGCTGGGGCACGACAAGAACGGCGGCGCCCCGGTGGTCTACGCCGACCTGCCCGCCCATCATCAGCTGGTTGGGCGAATCGAGCACCGCGCGCACCTCGGAGCGTTGGAGACGGACTTCACCATGATCCGGGCCGGCGCCCTGCATCAGGCAAACGGCGGTTATCTCATCGTCGACGCCCTCAAGCTGCTGCTCCAACCCTTCGCGTGGGAGACATTGAAACGTCTCCTGCAGGCGCGCGAGATCCGCATCGAGTCGCTCGCCCAGATCACCAGCCTGATCAGCACCCTGTCCCTGGAGCCCGAGCCCATCCCGCTGGATGTCAAGGTCGTCATGCTCGGCGAGCGCCACATCTACTACCTGCTGTATCAGCTGGACCCCGAGTTCAGCGAGCTCTTCAAGGTCGCGGTTGATTTCGACGAGGAGGTCGAGCGGGGGCCCGAGAACGACCTGGTCTATGCCCGTTTCGTGGCCTCCGAGGTGCGGCGCGCTGGGCTGCGTCACTTCGATCGCGCGGCCGTCGCCCGTGTGATCGAGCAGAGCGCCCGCCTGGCTGACGACAACGAGCGCCTCACCAGCCACATGCGCTCCATCGGGGACCTGGTGCGCGAGGCGGACTACTGGGCCGGGACGGCCGGCCGAGAGACGATCACCGCCGCGGATGTCCAGCGCGCCGTCGACGCCCAGATCGAACGTGCCGATCGGATCAGCCGGCGCCTGCGCGAGGAGACGACGCGCGGGACGATCCTGATCGAGACCGCCGGGGAGCGTGTCGGTCAGGTCAATGGGCTCGCCGTCATGACGCTGGGTGGGTTTTCATTCGGACATCCCACGCGGATCACCGCGCGGGTGCGTCTCGGCGAGGGCGAGGTGATCGACATCGAGCGCGAGGTCAAGCTGGGAGGCCCCCTGCATTCCAAGGGCGTCCTGATCCTCCAGGGGTTCATCGCCGGGCGCTACGCGCTCGACTACCCACTGTCTCTCTCGGCGAGTCTGGTCTTCGAGCAGTCCTATGGCGGTATCGAGGGCGACAGCGCCTCGGCGGCAGAGCTCTTCGCCCTGCTCTCCGCGCTCGCAGATCGGCCGATCCGCCAGTCACTCGCGGTCACCGGCTCGGTGAATCAGCTTGGCGAGATCCAGGCGATCGGCGGGGTCAACGAGAAGATCGAGGGCTTCTACGACACCTGTGCGGCACGCGGACCGCTGGACGGACAAGGGGTCCTGATTCCCGCCTCGAACGTCAAGCATCTGATGCTGCGTGCCGATATCCGCGAGGCGGTCGAGCAAGGCCGCTTTGGGATCTACCCGATCGAGACCGTGGACGAGGGGATCGAGATCCTGACCGGGACACAGGCCGGCGCGCGCGGCTCGGATGGCTGCTTCCCGGATCGCAGCGTCAACCAGCGTGTCGATGACCGTCTGATCGGTTTCTCCAAGCGGCTGACCGAGCTGCAGTCGCGCGAGGGCAAGGGCGAGTCGAACGAGGGAGCCGGCGAATGAGCACCGAAGGCAGCGGAAGGCGTGTCCGCCGCATCGCCGTCGCCCTGGACGCCTCCCCGCACAGCCTGGGGGGTCTGGAGCTGGCCGCCGGGATCGCGGTTGCTCTCGATGCCGAGCTCGAGGGCGTGTTCGTGGAGGACACCGATCTGCTTCGCACGGCCGGGCTGCCCTTTTTGCGCGAGTTCCGCACGGCGACACTCTGCGAGAGCGCATTGGATGCCGAACGGCTCCAGCGCGAGCTGCGGGCGGCCGCCAGGCGCGTGCGCGAGCATCTGGAGCACTCCGCCGCCGAGTTGGGGCTCGCCTGGTCGTTTCGGGTCTGGCGCGGCGATCTCGAGGCCGAGATCCTCGGGGCGGCCCGCGGTGCCGAGCTCTTCGCCCTCGGCCGCATCGGGCGCTTCGCCCCCTTGCGACGCTCTCGGTCGCCGGCGGCGAAATCGCGCACCGATGTCCTCGTCGTGGGCGTCCTCTTCAACCGGAGCGCGGCGGCGGCGCGCGCCCTCTCGATCGCGGGGGAGGTGGGGATTCGACACCCCGTGAGCCTCGTCGTCGTCCTTCAGCCGGAGGCGCCCTCCGAGACGGCGATGCTGCGCACCAAGGCGCTCGAGCAGCTCGGCCCGATGCGCGATCAGGCGCGGATCGTCACCCTCGGCGGCGCGGACGCGGCGCGTCTCGCGGCGCTGGTCAAGGACTTCGGCATCGACATGCTCATCCTCGACGACACCAACCCCATCCTCACCCAAACCCCGCTCTGGACCAGTCTCGAGAGACTCGGGTGCCCGGTGGTGATCGGCCGTTGAGAATCAGGTCGCCGATGGCTCGTCCAACTGATCCGCGATGAAGGCACGGGCCTGATCGCGCAAACGGATCGCGGCCTCCCAGTCGCTGCCGACGGGCTGAATGGGGGGCCCGATGATCACCTCGGCGCGGCCTGGACGCGGCGAGAAGCTGTCTCCCCGCATCAGTTCGCGGGTCCCGCGCAGGGCGGCCGGCACGATCGGAGCACCGGCCGCAGCGGCAGCGGCAAAGGCGCCCATCCGGAACGGCAGCAGCCCGGGCTGCTCGCGGAAGGTCCCCTCCGGAAAGAAGCCCAGGGTTGCCCCGCCAGCGAGCACCTCGGTCAGACGTGTGGACTCGTCACTGCCGGCCTGGGGATCGAAGCGATCCACGAAATGGGCATCCATGTTGCGCAGGAATGCGGCCACGAACGGATTGGCGACCAACTCGCGTTTGGCGACGAAGCCGATCGGTCGCTCCACGGCCTCGACCAGGGCGAGCGCATCCAGGTAGCTCTCATGATTCGCGACCAGGACGAACGGGACTCCCGCAGCCGGAAGATGCTCTCGACCCTCGACGCTGAGTCCCACGAAGGCCAGCCGCCGCAGCAGGCGAATCCCCGCGCGGACCATAGGCCAACGCCAGACCGCACGTGGGCTGATCATCACCCCAATCCAAAACCAGGGTGCGATCAGCCAGAAGAGCACCCAAGCATAGCCGGCGTAGAGGACTTCAGGCAGACGCCCCAGGCGTGAACGCACTCCCGACCCCGCGACCCGAAGCAACTGCCAGAGCGGACGCCGCGGCTGCTCCGACAGCCGGCCGGCGAGATAGCGGTCGCGGGTGGCGGCGCGTCTGAGCTTGCCGCTCGAGGTCTTGAGCACCGCGCGCGGGGGCACCAACATGAGCTCGTCCGGAGGCAGGCCGAGGACGTCGGTGGCGCGCCGCCGTAACTGATGGGCCAGCGCGGTGCGACGTGCCGGGTCACGCTCCTTGCTCTCCGCCAGAATGACGAGCCGCTCGCTTCCAAGGACCGGGTCCGTGGCGGCAAAGGCGACGACACAGCCCTTACGCACCCCATCGACCTCGCCGAGTGCCTGCTCGACCTCATAGGGGTAGATATTGCGCCCGCCCCGGATGATCACGTCCTTGACCCGCCCGGTCAGATGGACATCCCCCGCGGCCAAGTAGGCGCGGTCACCGGTCGAGAGCCAACCGTCTCGGATCAGTGCCTGTGTGGCTTTCGGGTTGCGATAGTAACCCTGCGTCGCGGATGGACCTTGGAACTCGAGCAGCCCCTCATGGCGCTCCGGCCGCTCCCGCCCGGCCTCATCGACGATCCGCACCCGATAACCGGGCAGTGGACGCCCGCAGGCGACGACCTCCATGGCCTGCGGGTCGTCGCAGCTCACCGCGAGGGCATGCCCCGAGCGTGCGAACCGCTCGCGATCGATGCAGTCGATCCGCGGCCCACGGTTGGGCGGCGGAAACGCGAGTCCGACCGCCGCTTCTGCCAGGCCGTAGACCGGGGCGAGTGCTTCAGGCCGCAGACCGTAAGGGGCAAAGCGCACGGCAAAACGGCGCAAGGTCTCGGGGCTCACGGGTTCTGCGCCATTCAAGGCCCATCGCCAATGACTGAGGTCCAGGCCCTCGAGCTGAGCGTCGGCGATGCGGGTCAAGCAGAGCTCATAGCCGAAGTTCGGCGCCGCGGAGAGTGTGCCTCGATGACGGTGGATCGCTTGGAGCCACCGGATCGGACGCGCCAGGAAGGCCAAGGGCGAGATCGAAATCAGGGGCAGTCCGTAGTAGAGACTCCCGAGCCAGGCGCCGATGAGGCCCATGTCGTGATAGAGCGGCAACCAGCTCACGAAGACGTCCTCCGGTGCGACCTGCACCACCTCACCCATGGCGCGGATGTTGGCGAGGAGGTCGGCGTGGGTGAGGATGACGCCCTTCGGGTCACCCGTGCTGCCGGATGTGTACTGCAGAAAGGCGATGTCGTCGGCCCTGGGAAGAGCGGGTGTCTGGCTCGGGACCTCCTCCTCGAGCCCGTCCAGTGTCAGGATCCCGCGCAGCGAGCGGACCTGAACCCGCAGGAGTCGCCCGATGGCGCGCGCCTCCGGAACCGTGATCAGAAACGCCGCACCGGCGTTCTCCAGGATCCCCGCGTGACGGCGAAGGTGCTCTTCGATCTGCTGGGGGCGGGTCGGCGGGTAAATGGGCACGGGAATCCCGCCCGCCATGAGGGCGCCGAAGAAGCTGCAGAAATAACCGGAGCCCGTCGGAAGCATCAGCGCCACCGTGCCGCCCGGCTGCAGACCGGCGCGCTGAAGGCGGGCCGCGACCCTCGTGGCGCCGTCGGCGAGTCCTCGGTAGCTGATGGGCTGCTGCTCCCCCTCCGTGCCCTCAAGGAGGATATGCGTGCGATCCTGATGGCGATCCAAGTGCCACTGGAGGGCATCCAGGAGCGTCGTGGCGGAGGCCGGATTGCCCTCGGCGGCCTGCTGAGGCGAGATGGTGGCTTGCACAAACCGGCCACTGCTGCCGCGCCCCGCGCGCACCAACTCGAGCAGGTCCCGGACGGTGGCCGCCAGCAATGCCTGGTCCGACAAGGTGATCCCAAGCCCCCTCTCGATGCGGGAGATCAGCTCCGAGCGACTCAGGCTATCGAGTCCCAGGTCAGCCTCCATGCGGGTGTCCGGCCCGATGCCCCCCGGCGGCTCAGGAATCCGCGACTCGCGTGCGAAGCCCTCGAGGATCGACAGCACTGTCTGGGCCTGCCGGCCCTCGTCCCTCGTCGTGTTCATAGCTGATTCCGAGCAGGTGGAGCAGGATGCTGAGCGGTTTGATCAGGCCGGGCAGATGCGCTGCACCGGTCGTCGGCCAGCTGACCCGACTATGCCCCCGGCCTTCTCCGGCGGCAAGCCGAACCCTGCGGCAAAGGCGCAGCAACGCCCGCATCCTTTGCCCTTTCGAGCGCCGATCCTGTCTATAATCCGAGACCATTGCCAGTCGACGAGGAGGTTCACCGCCGCATGCGCCGGAATCAGGGCTCTCAGGAAAACGCCGCTGCCTCCAACCCTGCCGCGCAAGAGGGTGCCGATGAGGCACAGGCCGTCGTCCGGGTCGGCGATTGGGAATTGGACGTTGCCACCGGACGGATCCAAGGTTCCCGCACCTGGTATGACATCTGGGGATTCAATCCGGACGAGGACATCACCCTGGATGTCGTGCTCCGACATATCCCGCCGAAGGATCGCGAGCAGACCGCCAAGGCGCTGCAACGCGCGAGCGAGGCGGGTACTCCATTCCGTCTGCGCCATCGCATCATGCGCCCCGACGGTTCCCTGCGCTGGGCTGAGAGCGCCGGACGTCTGGACCCGGCCTGCCCTGCGTCCACCCGCACGATGTCGGGGTTCCTACTGGACATCACGCAGCGGCGCGAGGCTGAGCAGACCCTCGCCCGCTATGTCGATATCCTTTCTGCACTGCCCGATCGACTCGCCTTCCTGGATCGCAAATGCTGCCTGCAGGCCGCCAACCCGGCCTTTATGCAGGCCCTTGGCCGGACCCCGGAGCAGGCCGTTGGACGGCCTTTCCACGCGATCTGCGGGCCAGGGGCGCTCAGCGACCTCGTCTATCGCCATCTCGGGCGATGTCTGGAAGATGGCCAGCCGGTCGTCGACGACATCCAGGAGGCCGATCCGGACGGCGAAGACCTCGAGTCCGAGGTGAAACTGCTCCCGAGCCGAGATGATCAGGGCACGATCAAGGGCATCGTCGTCTATGTTCGCGACGTGACACGCGCGCGGGAATCCGAGCGCCGCCTGCGCCAGGCCGCGGCTGTCTATGCCGCGACCTCCGACGGCGTCTTGATCACCGATGCCTCGTGGCGGATCGTCGCGGCCAACGACGCATTCACCCGAATCACCGGCTATTCCGAGGCCGAGCTGCTCGGACGCAAGCCAACGTTGCTCAACTCGCAATGGCATTCCAGGGGTTTCTTCAGCAGCATGTTGCGGGTGCTGCGGGATAAGGGATCCTGGCAGGGCGAGATCTGGAATCGCCGCAAAGACGGCGAGATCGCACTGCAAAAGCTGACGGTGCATCGTCTCCCGGATGCCCGTGGGAAGGTCATGAGCTTCGTCGGCGTCTTCGCCGAGCGCGCTGCCGCCGGGACAGGTCTTCAGCGGGCCGAATACGTCGCGCATTACGATCCACTGACCAAGCTCCCGAACCGAATCCTCTTCCAATCCCGGGTGGCGCACGCTATCGATCCAGGGCGACGCAATCGGATCCCGGCCGCCTTATTTCTCTGCGACATCGACCGGTTCGCCCACATTAACGCCAGCCTGGGTCATCAGATCGGCGATGAGATCCTGCGCGCGGTGGGGTTGAGATTGCGCGAGACCATCCGCCCGGCCGATACCCTGGCAAGGCTGAGCGGAAACCAGTTCGGGCTGCTTTTCGAAGGGGTTCGCGATCCTGCCGAGGCCGAAGAGATCGCTCGGCGTCTTCGTGCGGCATTGCGCATGCCGATCTCCTTGCGCGGACATGAGTTGTTTGTCACGGTCAGCATGGGCATCGCCCTCGACGCCGGCGCGGGCAGTGACTCGGAGATCATGATCGCCAACGCGGAATCGGCATTGCACCTCGCGAAGCACGGGGGCAGAGACGGTTTCCGAATTCATGCCGGCCAACCCGGCGACCCAGCAACGGAGCGCCAACACCTCATCGGACTACTGCGTGATGCGCTCCGCAAGGGTGAGCTCCAGCTGCGTTTCCGGCCGCGGGTCAACCTCGACACCGGCCGCCTGGTCGGTGCCGAGGCACTCGTGCATTGGCATCAGCCCCGGCTCGGGAATATACCGCCCGAGCGCTTCCTGCCGCTGGCCGATGCCGGCGGCATGCGCGTCGATATCGGTCAGTGGGTCCTTGGCGAGGCCTGCCGCCAGTTCAAGGAGTGGCTGGTGCGTGGACTTCAGGTGCCGACCCTATCCGTGAGTATCTCCGAGCCTGAGCTGACGCGGATCGACCTGGTCCCCGGAGTGGCGCGCCTGCTCCGCACGACTGGCCTGGATCCGAAACACCTCGAGCTGGAGCTCGGCGAGTCGCTCCTGTTCAAGCATCGCGAGCAGGCTCGCGAGGCGTTCAACGGGTTGCATCGGCTTGGAGTGCGTCTGACCCTCAGCGAGGTCGGCACCAGCTGGCTCGCACCGGCCGTGCTCCGCCGTCTCCCTGTCAACCGGCTCAAGATCCATCGCGCGTTTGTCGAGGCCATGACCGATTCCGACGACGATCTTGCGGTCGTTCAGGCACTGATCTCGATGGCACAGGCACTGGATCTCGACATCGTGGCCGACGGCGTGCGCAACGATCAGCAGCGACTGACCCTCCTCAACATGGGCTGCCAACAAGCACAAGGCGACCTCTTCGCCCCCCTGCTCTCGCCGCCGCAGCTCGAACGCTGCTTCGTGCCGACAATCGAGCTCCAATCGTCCGATCCCGTGGAGGACTAGGCGGGGTGTGTGGGGCAATCCAGATCGCCGGAGCGCGCCTTGCGACGCACTCGCATGACGTGTCTAATCGCTGAGAAAGCGCTGAAGAGCTCAGCGCTTGCTTTTCGGGGCAGGAAGTCCCGGCGGTTTTCAATCGCGTAAGCAGCTGAACATGAAGGAAAGCTGAAACTGCGTTTTCGCTCTCCATACTGATTGTTGGCCAGGATGGCCGATCAATCAGCGTCTCTCTGAGTTGGAACTCCCGGAACGAGCGCTGCACCATGTCTGTCCCCGACCCGATACACACACTCGATCCGTCGGGTCTGGTCGATGCCTACTCGCCGTTGTCCGACTGCTACGACGAGATGCGGACCGCCGAAGGCGAGGTGCGCCCGCATTGGCAGTACGTCCTCGATGCCTTGCGTCTGCTCGGACCGAGCGGGATCGAGGCACGCTGGCGTGAGGCGTCGCGCCTGATCCGCGACAACGGAGTGACCTATAACCTCAACGGGGATCCCCAGGGCATGTCACGCCCTTGGGAGTTGGACCTGCTCCCGCTGCTGATCCGCAGCGAGGAGTGGGCCGACCTCGAGCGTGGACTGATCCAACGCGCCGAGCTGTTCAATCAGATCCTGCTCGATCTCTATGGCCGGCGCCGACTCATCCGCACCGGCCTGCTGCCGGCCGAGCTCATCGACTCCAACGCCGATTACCTTCTCGCCTGCCACGGTATCGAGGTCGCCGGACAGGTTCCCCTGATCCATTACGCGGCCGATCTGACGCGGATGCCGGACGGGCGATGGCGCGTCATCAGCGACCGCACCCAGAGTCCCCTCGGCGTCGGTTACGCCCTGGAGAACCGCGTTGTCCTGTCGCGTGTCCTGCCCAGCATGTTCAGAGACTCGCACGTGCACCGACTTGCCGGATTCTTCCGCTCGATGCGCCGAACCCTGACGGGGCTCGCGCCCAGACGGGCCGAGCATCAGCGGGTGGTCGTGCTGACGCCGGGTCCGGCGAACGAGGCCTACTTCGAGCACGCCTATCTCGCCAACTATCTCGGCTACACCTTGGTCCAGGGGGGCGACCTGTCGGTGCGAGACGGTGCGCTCTGGCTCCGCACCCTGGGCCGGCTGGAGCGGATCGACGCGGTCTTGCGGCGGGTGGATGACGGGTGGTGCGACCCCCTCGAGCTACGCGAGGATTCGATGCTCGGCGTCCCGGGCCTGGTGCAGGCCGTGCGGGCCGGCAATCTGGTCGTCGCCAACGCCCTCGGCAGCGGGATCTTGGAGCATCCAGCACTGATGGCATTCCTTCCAAACCTCTGTCGAGAGCTCCTCGGCGAGGACCTCCTGCTCCCCGACATCGAGACCTGGTGGTGCGGCGACCCGCAGTCCCGCGCTCATGTCCTGGAGCATCTCGACCGACTCATCATCAAATGTCTCGCCAAGCCCCAGGGGCAGCGCTGCCTCTTCCCCGCAGCGATGGAGCCGCCCGCCCGCGACGCGCTGATCCAGGGGATCAAGGCCCATCCGGGGAGCTATGTCGCGCAGGAACGCGTGCATCCCTCGACGGCCCCAGCGCTCATCGGACAGCATCTCGAGCCGCGGCCGAGTGTCCTGCGCACCTTCCTGATCGCCGAAGAGGATGGCTATACGGTCATGCCGGGCGGACTCGGGCGAATCACCCTGACCCATGACGCCGCGCTCGTATCCAACCAACTTGGGGGGCTGGCAAAGGATGCCTGGGTCTTGGCGTCGGAGCCTGAGCGCCAGGAAAGCCTGCTGGCGACGGGCGAGCTGCAGACCCCCGCGGTCACGCAGGAAAGCGAGGTCTCCAGTCGGGTCGCCGACAATCTCTTTTGGATCGGGCGTTATGCCGAGCGCGCCGAGGGGCTGGTACGGCTGTTGCGGATCACCATCTTCAAGCTGTACGAGCGGAGCACCATCGATGCATCGAACGCGCACTTCTGCTGTCTGCGGTCCTTATTGGAAGCCCTCACCAATCAGACCCAGTCGTTCCCGGGATTCGTCGGCACCGATGCCGACGAACGCCTCCGCGACCCGATCCCGGAGATGCTCTCCTTGATCTCGGATTCCTCACGCCTCGGCGGCTTGCCGCAGACCCTCGAGGCGCTGGGTCAGGCTGCGTACTCGGTGCGCGACCGACTCTCCGCAGACACCTGGCGGATCGTGAGCGACATCGAAGGGCATCTGGCGAACCTCACCCAACGGCCGCCCAACCAGCTCTCGCTGGCGCTCGATGAGCTCGATCCCCTGGTGACCTCCCTCGTCGCCTTTTCCGCGCTGACCCAGGAGAACATGACCCACAACGAGGGCTGGCACTTCCTCGAGATCGGCCGGCGCTTGGAGCGCGGCGCATCCACTGCCAGCCTCTTGCGATCCATGCTGGTTCCGATCGCGGGAGAGCAGGACGAGAACATGGTGATCGAGGCGGTGCTGGGCGTGACCGACAGCCTCATCACCTATCGGCGCCGCTATCGCGCCGGCACCCGGATCGGCGCCCTGCTCGATCTCGTGTTCCAGGACGAAGGCAACCCCCGTGCACTCGCCTATCAGCTGGTCATGCTCGAGCACCTGGTCTCAGAGCTTCCGCGAGGCGAATTGACGGTCGGACGCGCGCCGGTCGAAAAACTCGTGCTGAAAGGTCTCACCGGTATCCGTCTAGCCGAGATCGATACCCTCGTCCAATCGGACAAGGCGGGTACGCGCCGCACCACCCTGGCAACCGTGCTGGGTGAGCTAGATCAGCAGCTCGCGGCGATCTCGGACGCCATCACGGCCCAGTACTTCCGTCACGAAGAGCAGCCACACAGCCTCTTGCGGCGATCCGTCGGGCGAGGCGCAGCATGAGATTCCGCATCAGTCACGTGACTCGCTACGAGTATGCAGAGCCGGTCTCGCTCTGTCACAGCATCGCCCATCTGAAGCCGCCGAAGACGCCGCGCCAGGATTGTCTGGCAACCCAGATCCGCGTGGATCCCTGGCCCGCCGTGCACCGCGAGCACGAGGATTTTTTCGGCAACCGGGTGAGCTATTTCTCCATCCAGCAGTCGCACGATGCCCTGGAAGTGCGCGCAAGCAGCGAAGTCGAGGTGATGGCGCCGACCGCACCGGATCCGGCCTCGACACCGGCCTGGGAACGGGTCGTGGCCCGACTTGCTGACCGCTATGACGAACCCATGACGGACCTGCGCATCTTCACCCTGCCTTCGCCCCTGGTCCCGCCGGACCCGGACGCGCGCGCCTACGCGGCCGCGTCTTTTCAACCGGAGCGCCCGCTGCTCGAGGCGACGATGGACCTCATGGGACGGATCTACCAGGATTTCGTCTATGACCCGGCATCCACGACCGTTGCCACGCCGGTTACCGAGGTCATGGAGCAGCGCAAAGGAGTCTGTCAGGACTTTGCTCATGTCGCCATCGCCGGGCTGCGCGGACTCGGGCTCGCCGCTCGCTACGTCAGCGGCTATCTCGAGACGCTGCCGCCGCCGGGGCAGCCCAAGCTCCAGGGCGCCGATGCCTCGCACGCCTGGGTGTCGGTGTTCCTCCCCAACCTCGGCTGGATCGATCTAGACCCGACCAACAACCAGGTCCCGGGCGAGCAGCACATCACGACGGCGGTCGGTCGCGACTTCCAGGACGTCACGCCGTTTCGCGGCATCTTCTACGGGGGCGGACACCACGAATTGCACGTTGCGGTGGATGTGGATCGGGTGACATCCCCGGAGCCGCTGACCCCGGACGCCCGCGAAATGGAGCTCGCCGGCGCCAGCCTTCCACCACAGGCTGCGCGCCCCCCGAGCCAAACCTGAACGCGCCCGTTGAGCACGTCTCAGGCCATGCAACCGGTCGATTTGAATCCGTATCCCGGATCGCCGACCGCCAGTTGCCAGGCTCCTAGGGAAACGCTGACGTATTGCCGTGTGACCGTGCGGGGCAAGGAGGCCCCCGGCCTGTTCAGGCACCTCGGTGCCTGACAATGGCGCCTTCCGAGCGTCGCGCCGATCGAAAGGCGAGCTGATGACTGCCAGGATGTTTGTTTACTCAGCGTCTTAGGCTATTGCGTTCGCCCCGACGCCGCCCGATGCCGCGCAGCGAGCCGGACGTAGTTGGCTGCCGCGTACTCCAGATACTCGAGCTCTCGATCGGTCAGCTTCCGCACGCGCCGCGCGGGCGCGCCCAACCACAGATGGCCACCCGCCAGGACCTGCCCGGGCGCCACCAATGAGCCGGCACCCAGCAGAGTCCGCGGCTGCAGCACCGCACGATCGAGGACGCGCGCGCCAATTCCGACCAAGCAGCCTTCGTAGATCTCGCAACCATGCAGGACGACCTGATGACCCACCGTCACGCCTTCGTGGATGATGAGAGGAGCGCCGCCGGGCATGAAACCGCTGTCGTGCGAGACGTGTAGGATTGAGCCGTCCTGGATGTTGGTGCGCGCACCGATCTCGATCCGGTGGATATCAGCCCGGATGACGCAGGCAGGCCAGACGGAGGCACCCGGCCCCAAGGTCACGTCGCCGATGATCAGCGCAGTCGCGTCTACCCACGCGGACGCATCGATACTCGGCTGTTTGCCTTCAAACGAGCGGATCTGCGACATCCTGGTCAGTGCTCGCATCGAGCGGGGAACAGACGACCGGTACCAAACCTGTGCAGCGGTCCCGCACAGTGCAACGGATGCGGCAACGACGCGGCGGCACGGGTGGGTCCATGCATCCGACGACGCCGGACAAGATCGACGCAGGCATTCATGACGACCCTCCGTTGCGATTCTCGACGTCCCGACCAGTGCCGGCTCGGCGACACCCTGCCTCACGGATGCATCAGGAGGCGCCGCCTCCAGGAACAGCCCAAGACTCAAGGTCGACCACTGGAGCCGAGCTCGAACATCGGCTTGCTCTCCGGTCCGGCCTCGTGCAGGCGCGGATTGAGTCGTCGCAGATCGAGTGTCGGCTTGACCTTCAGCGACAGCAGGGAGGGATCCAGATACTTCTTCATGAGGCGTCGCGCATTGCCCAGGTTGCGCGTCCCGCGCAGAGCGCGCACCTGGCTCAGCGCGGCCTGTGTCGGCTGGGTCCCGCCGTTGCGGCGATAGTGATTGATGACGGCCTCGGTGTAGTTGAGCGTCTCCAGATAGGTGACCTGACTGTCGGTCCGGTCGACCACGCCCTCGCCGGCGTTGTATGCCATGATCACGCGCCCGTAATCGTTGTCGTACTTGCGCAGGAGACGCTTCAGATGGCGGGTCCCGGCGTTGAGATTGGTCCGGGCATCGAAGAGGTCATCGACTGAGCCCACCCCGTAGTCCGCCGCGGTCGGTGGCATCAGCTGCATCAACCCGATCGCGCCGGCATGTGAAACGGCATGGGCGTTGTAGTTGGACTCGGCGGCCACCACGGCCCGGACCAATGCCTCCTCGACACCATATCGGCTGGCCACCGGTGGAATCATCCCCTCGACTTCGGTGCGACTCGGAGGGGGGCGCTTCGGAGGGGCGGGTTTGACAGCCTGGTTTTCATCGGCCCGGCTTGCGGCGGACGGCGCCGCAGCTGGATCGGCGTGCGGGGCCGCGCCGGGCAGGGTACCCCAGCACATCAACGGCCACCACGCCAGCACCATGAGGAGCAGGGCGCCACTCGGACGGAGGCGGAGCGCTGTGATCATGCGTTCAACAGACCTCTGATCTGGGCATGCGTTCGAGGACGGGATCCGAGGATCGGAGCCAGGGCTCCAGGAGTCTCGCCACCTCATCGATCCCGCTGGGCTCCACGGCGGGGGGTCGCTCAGCCGCGCACAGCTCGGCGATCGCCTCGGAGAGACGTCCGGCCAAGAGATCGACGGCGGTGATCTCACGCGTCGGCATTCGCTCGGTCAGCCAGGGTATCAAGGCCGCTTCCTCCGGCCAATCGCCGCGCCTGACATAGAGGACAGGAACCCCATTCACGGCGGCCTCGGAATAGGTCCCGTAGCCGGGTTTGCAGAGCATCAGATCACAGGCGGGGAGGACCTCCGGGACCCTCAGCCCAAGCGAGGAGAGGCTGGTGGCATCGCGGCGCGCCCCGGCCCCGAGATCCTGGACCAGCCAATGGACCTGGTCCTGCTCCGGCCAGGCCTCCAGGGGATCGAAACCAAGAAAGCCCCCGAACTGCATGAGGGCGAACGGTCGACCGGCCGGCACGCCGCAGCGCGAGCGCAGCTCATCGCGGCGATCCAGATAGCGGTTGGCGATGGGTCCCACGTCGAGGGCGTTCGGCAACCAGCCCATCGGCATGGAAGGGGCTGGACGGATGAACAGATCGGCCTCGGCATAGACCGCTCGCATCCGTTCCATCACGGGCGCCGGGACCTGCTCGGCCACCGGGCTCGACACCAGGATGTCATACCAGTTGAGCGAGCACAGACCCACCGCGGGGATGCCGAGCCGTCGCGCCGCGTCCAACGGGAGCCAGGGCACGTCGGCGAGCACGAGATCCGGGGCCGCTCGGCGCAGGACGGCGATCTCGTGCGCGAGCCGACGGCCATAGGAGGCCTCGAAGTCGGCGTAGTGCGCGACGCTCTCCGACCAGCGGGTGCAGAGCGGACCGTCCATCAGCAGTCCGACATCGGTCGCCTCCCGCAGGTGCGTAAACCCCCGCGGTAGACGGCTGCGCGCAAAGCCCGGATCGATGTCGCTCTGCAAGGTGATCCTCAGACCGGGCAGCCGCCGCGCGAGGGCTGTCACGACCGGGGCGGCCTGCGCCAGATGGCCATAGCCGTGGGCGGTGACGGCGAGGAAAAGATGGGCCATTAAACCGCGTCCAGGGTGACAACGAATCGGGCTGAGCGAGAGGGCCCGTCAAGCGTGGGAGGATATTAGCATCATCCTGCAGGTGGCTATGTGTCGCATCGCACTCGGATCAAAACAAACCGTGCAGAAACCACCCTTGGCGACCTTCGAGCTCGCGATAGATCCAGAGCCGCTCACCACGCTGGGTGGTGGCGACGAAGTAGTCACGTCTCACCTCGCAGTCGTCCCACCAGCCGGTATCGATACGCTCGCGCTCCTCGCCCAGGCCCAGTGGTCCATCCAGCCAGGGGCGCCCTCTCCGGGTCTGGAGGGGTTGCGGCTTCGGCAAAAGCCACAGTGGACGATCGGCGCGTAGGATGCCCGTCCCGGACTCACCGGGATCACACCGTCGCCAGGAACGCTCCGGGCGATGATCGGCCACCAGCGCGATCCCCTGCACCGCTTCGGGGCCGAGACGCGCACGCAGCCGGTCGAGCAAGTCGGGGGCCGGCACCTGGATCAGGGCGGTCGGCTCGGGAAAGAGTGCCCCTGTCTCCGGGATGAGGGGGCGGAAACGCGAGACCAGAAGCCGGATCTCACGCACCGGCGCCGGGAGCTCGAGCCAACCGAGTCGCTCGCGTAGCAGATCCAACCAGCGACCGGCTTCACGCAAGGGACGTGCGGCGCCCAGCTCGAAGCAGGTCGCATCCCGCCCGGCGTGCTCAAGCCGCCAGTCGAGGCGATCCACTCCGCCCTGACAGCCACGGAGCACACCCTCCAACTCATCGAGTAGACGTCGGCACGGAAAGATCAGGCCCGCGACCCGATCCATCTCGGCAGGCAGCTCAAGCCGGCCACTGTAACACGCAGGTGGCTTGAACCAGGGGCGTGGATCGGCGACCTCGCCAAGCAGGCGTT
Source organism: Thiocapsa sp. (assembly GCF_022340925.1). GTDB lineage: Bacteria > Pseudomonadota > Gammaproteobacteria > Chromatiales > Chromatiaceae > Thiocapsa. The sequence continues at coordinate 6,467 of NZ_JAJDNA010000079.1, read as the reverse complement.
CAAGCAGAATGAGGCGCCTCCTGCCCAGACGCTCGGCGAGCCCCGTGCGCGGCAGCCTTAAGAGGTCGGAGATCTGTCGCAGACCCATGCGGGCCAGGTCGCCGAGCTCCCGGTCGTTCAACCCGAGTGCCTGTAGCGGAAGTGGGGCGAGCGCCGAGCGCAAGGCGTGAAGTTCAACAATGACATTCGCTCGATCAGGTTGCCCGACAGGTCCCCAAGCCGCCAAGACCAGCGCACCGAGCGGCGTGGGCGCCAGTGCAAGACGTCGATGGTAACCGAGGGCCGATACCCCCTCGGCTACCTGCCTGATCAGGGCCTCGGCACCGCCGAATAGGCGCAGGCTCGCGGCCACGTCGAGCAACAAGGAGTGGGGCAACGAGAGACTGACATGGGGCGTGAAGCACAGACTCCAGGCGGCGAGGCGCTCCAAGGCCTCGCGCTCGGCCGCCGGCCGCCGCGGCAGCACACGCAGCGCACGGCTGAGCGCACGTGCCGTCGCGACACCGAGACCGGGCCGCACACCCTCGGCGATCGCCGCCGGATTGGCACGGAGGATCCGCTCACCGCGACCGGCTTCACTGACAGCAAGCGGCAGGGGTGCCGCGAGCGCGCGCTCAAAGACCTCCAGGGGCAAGTCGGGTAGGTGAACGGCGAGCCAGCGCATGAGTCCAGTGAGAGGAGTCAGCGCTTAGCTTTGATGCAAGCGATCATTTGGATCACCCGGCTCATCCGGCCCCACACAGGAAGCGTTGCAATGGTCGAGTCGCCGACCAGCGGAATCGAGCGGCAGCATCAAGAGGGCGCCGGGACGTCCCCCTCGCTGCTTGAGCAGGGTCAGCTCGCGGCCGAGCGGCGATGGACGGATCCGCAGGCGCAGCACTGCCGGAGAAGGCGAGCGGGCAGCAACCTCTTCGCGGAACAAGATCCCCAATGCACCGCCCGTCTCGGCAGCCAACTGCAATCGACGCAGGCTACCCCTCTCCCAACGCCCACCCCATATCAGCACGGCCCCGCATGCACCCGAGCGCAGCCCCTGCTCCGCGACCCAGGCCCGATCGGCTCCAGCCGTGACCACGACCAATCGCCCCAGACACAGACCATGGGCTGCAAGCGCAGGCGCGAAGGGCTGAAACGGCGGCTCGACCAGAAGCAGCCAGCGAGGGTCGAGGCTCAGGCGCGCCAAGGCCGGCACGGTCAAGGCGAACCCTTCGCCGGGCCGGTCGCTCAAGATCTCGCTGAGGCTGCCCGCCGGCCAACCGCCCCAGACCAATTGGGCATCGAGTGCCTGTATCCCGGTCGGTATACCGGCCGGCAGCGAATATCTTGACGCCTGCCCCCGCCAGAGATCAGGGCGTTGATCGAGGATCTGTTGAACACGCATTGCAATCGACCATGATCCAGACAGCGCTTCCCTAAAACCGTTGCGGCTCGGCCGCCAGTCCGAGCCGCAGCACGCCGACGCCCAACCCCTCGATGACCAGCTCCTGCTCGCGCAGATCGACCTGGATCGGCTCGAAGCTTGGATTTTCGGCCAAAAGATGCACCCGATAGGTCCAGCGCGCGTGCCGACGCAAGCGCTTGACCGTGACCTCGTCGCCCAGACGCGCCACCACGATCTGGCCGTTCCGGGCCTCGGAGGTAGCATGCACCGCTAGCAAATCGCCATCGAGGATGCCGGCATCGCGCATGCTGCTGCCGCGTACCCGCAACAGGTAGTCTGCACTGGGGCGAAATAGATGGGGGTCAACCGGACAATAGTCCTCAACATGCGGTGCAGCCAGGATGGGGCTGCCGGCAGCAACCCGTCCGATCACCGGGAGCCCAGCTTCCTTCGCCACGGTGGTGTGACCGATCAGGCGGATGCCGCGCGAGCGACCCCTGGTCAGCTCGATCACGCCGTGCCGCGCCAAAGCACGCAGATGATCCTCCGCCGCATTGGCGGAACGAAAACCAAAGGTTCGAGCGATCTCGGCACGGGTGGGCGGCACCCCCGTCTCCAGGATATGACTCTCGATGAGATCCAGGATCTGCTGCTGGCGCGGGGTCAGGTCATCGCTCATGTTTAGAGGGTGGGTCGGCCAGAGAAATGAACTGTTATTTTATACAGCTTCCCAGCGATTTCAATCCCGATCCGAAGCCCGCACAATAGGGGTGGAACCGCCCGGCCACGGGGCTATTCGCCGATGACACCGGACAACACCTTTGCGCTGGCAGGCGCGCAACACTCTGTGCTTCCGGGATGACTCGGCTCGTCGTTGAGTCATCCTGAAAAGAGCTGTCATCCGTTATCCACCGGCTAGAAACCGTTCCGAGTCGTGTCGGAGACGCTGACGCCTTGGCCATTCTGGCCAACCATCAGCACGGAACAGCCAAACGTGGTTTCGCTGTTCATTACACATACAGCCAGCTCGGCGACTCAACCTGGCGGCACCTCCGTGGGCAGCGCCGAATGCTTCGCCGCGTCCCTTGCGTCTTGGCGGTTCAAAACGACGCCTCCAGCTCAGTCGAACACCCCGGGTCCAGCAGATGAACAAGGACAAGCGCAGTCGAATCTTCGAGCGGCTGCGCGCCGCCAATCCATCGCCCACCACCGAGCTCGTTTATCGCACGCCCTTCGAGCTCCTGGTGGCGGTCATCCTCTCCGCCCAAGCCACCGACAAGGGCGTCAACAAGGCCACGGCGCGCTTGTTCGAGGTCGCGAACACACCCGAAGCGATACTGGCGCTCGGTGAGGAGGGGCTCAAGGAGCACATCAGGACCATCGGTCTGCTCAACACCAAGGCCAAGAACATCCTCAAGACGTGCGCGCTCCTGATGGCGGAGCATGGTGGGCAGGTGCCGCACGAGCGCAAGGCGCTGGAGGCACTTCCCGGGGTCGGGCGCAAGACCGCCAATGTGGTCCTCAACACCGCGTTCGGTGAACCAACCATGGCGGTGGACACCCATATCTTCCGCGTCGCCAATCGAACCGGTATCGCGACCGGCAAGACGCCGCTCGCTGTTGAGCAGGCTTTGCTGCGCCATGTCCCCAAGGCCTTCCTGAAAGACGCACACCATTGGCTGATCCTGCATGGCCGCTATGTCTGTCTCGCACGCAAGCCGAGATGTCCCGAATGTCCCATCGCCGATCTCTGCGACTACCGCCACAAGACGCCGGCGACGCACCCGGCTCCGGTTGCGGGGCATCGGCCCCATCGGGAAAACCCCGAAAAGGCCATTTGACCCCACGAGCGCCATAGCTCTACGAACGATGTCTATCCGTTGCGCTGGATTGTGGTGGGGCCGAGGCGTGCCGAGGGACGGTCGGGTTGGTCCCCGTTGCCTAGAGGGGGTTGGCGACAATGCACGCTCCCACCCTGCGCAGGGTTTCCAAGGCCGCCGGGAAGTCCAACGCCTCGATCTGCCGCAGCAGCTCTGCGCCCTCCGCGGGGGCCTCGGCGGCGAGACGACGCTCCAGCCAGGGCAGGTGGTCCAGGGCGCGCGTATTGCCTGCCTCCAGCAGCGCCTCCAGCTCGCGCATGCGCTGGCTCCGGTCCCCGCACCCTGGCTCGGCGCACTCCACGGATGCCGCTTCCGCCGCCGGGGGCTCCAGCCCCGCAAGCAATGCCAGCGTGGCCTCTGCGGTGGCGAAGAAGTCGGCACGCAGGCCGGCATCGACGGGGCCGTCGTTCGCCAAGGCCAGCTCCAGCCGCCCTGCCGACTCGCTCAGCTCCTCCGCCCCCAGCGACCCGGCGGTCCCGCGCAGGCGATGCAGCATGTCGCCCGCCCGAGCCCGGTCCCCGGCGTCCAGGGCGGTACGGATGGCGGTTGTCCCCGCCGGATACCCGGCGACGAACGCACGCACCATGCGGCGCCAGGTGTCCGGAAACTCGTCCTGCCAGCGCCGCACCTTGACCGCATCGAAGCCGGGCATTGCGCGTTCCGCGGCGAGCGGGGCGGATGCCCGCCGCCGGACGCCGATCTCCCCGGCGGGTAACCGCAGCCAGCGGCACAGCTCGGCGCAGAGTGCCTCGGGCTCCAGCGGCTTGGTGAGGTAGCTGTTCATGCCCGCCGCCAGACAACGCTCGCGCTCTCCGGCCAGGGCGTTGGCAGTCAGTGCGACGATGGGCAGCGTCTCCCCGCCCGGCAGGGCGCGGATGCGCCGGCAGGCCGTCAGGCCGTCCATCTCCGGCATGCGGACGTCCATGAGCACGATATCGAAGCCGCCCTGGGCCGCCGCGGCGACCGCCTCGGTTCCGGTGGCGGCCAGGGTGACCACGGCGCCGCGGTTTCTCAGGAGGTCGCGCGCCAGTAACTGGCTCACCGGGTCGTCCTCGGCCACCAGCACGCGGATACCGCGCAGGGCTTCCAGCGCCAGTGCCGACGATTCCTCCGCCGCAGCCACCTGGGTCGCGCGGGGGAACACCAGGTTGAACCAGAAGCGGCTGCCCTTGCCCTCGACGGACTCCAACTCCAGACGACCACCCATCAGGGCGACCAGGCGCGCGCTGATGGCGAGTCCCAGGCCGCTGCCGCCGTGACCGCGGTTGCTTGCGGTGTCGAGCTGGGTGAAGGCATCGAACAGGTCGGAACGGCGCTCCTCTGGGATGCCGATGCCGGTGTCGGTGACCGTGAAGCCCAACGTCAGGTCCCGCGCGTTCGCGTCCTCCACCCGCACGGCCAGCGTCACCCGGCCCCGGACGGTGAACTTGACCGCGTTGCCGACCAGATTCAACAGCACCTGGGTTAGGCGGAGCTCATCGCCGAGCAGCATGTCGACCGGCTCCGGCGGCCCCTCGATGCGCAGCTCAAGCCCCTTGTCGGCGGCCTGTTGCTCCACCATCACCCGCACCCGCTCCAGAGCCGCCGCCAGCTCCAGCGGCTCCTGCCGCTGCTGCAGCTTGCCCGCCTCGATGCGGGCGAGGTCGAGAACGTCGTTGATCAGTCCCAGCAGGGTTCGCGCCGAGAGATCGATCTTACCCAGGTACTCGCGCAGCGCCGGCGCGGGATCGGTCTCCAGCGACAGGCGGGTGAGGCCGATGACGGCGTTCAGCGGGGTACGGATCTCATGGCTCATGTTGGCCAGGAAGTCGCCCTTGGCGCGGCTGGCCCGGTCCGCCCTGTCCTTGGCGTGCAGCAGCTCGGTCTCCGCCTGCTTGCGGCGCGCCACCTCCCGATGCAACCGATGGTTCCAGACCAGGATGGTCGCCAGGATCACCAGGGCCGCCACAAGCACCTGCCACAACAGGCTGTAGTCGGGGGCGGTGACCACCTGGCGCAGCAGCCACTTGTTGTGGATCGCGGCGCGCTCCTCCGGGGTGATGGCGGAGATGGCGCGGTTGATCAGCGGGATCAGCGCGGCGTGCTGCCGCCCCACCATCACCTGCAGCGGGAACTGCACGTCCGTGACCCCGACGAGCTTGACCCGCCCCGGCGGAAATTGCTCGATCTGCTGGTGCAGCACCGGCAGGATGTCGACCGCGGCATCCGCCCGGCCGTCCGCGACCGCCTCCAGGGCCGCGCGCGTGTCGTCCACCAGCACGAAGTCGATCCCCGGGGAGCGGGCCTTGAGCAAATGGTAGGCGCTGTAGTCCCGGCCCACGGCGACGCGCCGCCCGTCCAGGGACGCGGTACCGGCGTAGAGGCCCGCATCGGCCGCGCCGGCGATGGCGATGGGATAGCGCTCGTAAGGGTCGGAGAACAGGGCGAAGCGCTCGCGGTCGGCGGTACGCGTGGTGGCGGTATAGAGGTCGATGTCGCCTCGTTCCATGGCCGCCAGGATGTCGCTGAATGGCCGGCGATCGGCACCGGTCTCGCGCAGGCCGAGCTTGTCGCGGATCAGCCGCCAGTAGTCCTCGGCGACGCCCGTCGGCGCCCCGTCGCCATCGGTAAAGTCGAAGGGCATCCAAGCCGCGGCATGGGCACGGCGAACCACCGCAGCGCCCAGGTAGGCTCGCTCCTCGGCGTTGAGATCGACCTTGCCGGCAGCGGTCTCCTGAATGAACCAACGGTTCCAGATGCGCTGCTTCTCGGCTTCCGGCATCTGCGCGAAGGACTTGTCCAGGATCGACGCCAGCAAGGGCAGGCGCCTGCTCACCCCGAAATAGTGCCCGCGGCGGCTGCGTTGGCCGTCGAACACCACATCGGCCTTGGGCTCGACATTGGTGAGGAGCGCACGGCGCAGCAGGACCTTGCCGGACTCGGTCTCGTTGATGGCCGCATCCGCTTGACCGGCCGCGACCATGCGGAACATCCCTTCGACATCCGCCGCGGTGACGATGCGCGTTTCCGGCAGCTCGTCGGGATACCGCGCGTTCCAGGAATACCCGGGGTAGGTGGCCAGTGTCTTGCCGGCCAGGGATTCCAGGCCCTTGATATCTCTTGCCTCTTTGCGTGCGAAGATGCTCAGGGTGAAATCGACGGTCCCTTGCGAGAACAACAGCACTCGCGCGCGCTCCGGGGTCGGATTCACCGCCAGGGTGACATCG
>NZ_JAJDNA010000044.1 GCF_022340925.1 Thiocapsa sp. | reverse complement strand
GAGGCGATCGCCGCCAACCAGCGATCCTATACCGGGCGGTTTCTTGCGCCGCTCCTGGAACGCGGATGGTGAGGGAATACCCGGCTCGTAGGCGTCGGCAACGCTGCGCTATCCTTTGACCAAGCCAGACCGGAAAGGCAGGTAAGGAGCATGGCCGGGACCATCCTGAATCTCTGCGAGGCCAACCCGTCGCTCTCCGAGCCGGGCGAGCGCGCCGCAGCCGGCAAGGAGATCGTGATCGCCAGGGCGGGGCTTCCGCTCGCGAAGCCGGTGCCTCTGGATCGCTCGAGCGAGCGGGGCAGACCGCGCGGATGGGAGGGCAAGGTGCGCAGCGCCGACGGCTTCGACGCCTCGCTGTCGGAGATCACGCCCACCGACCAGACCGGATGCCGCCGGACGGCTTGATCACGCAGGCTCACCCCGGCCCCGCGGACATCGATCGCGTCGATCGGCCCAGGGCCAGGGCCGCGGCGATACGCAAACCCTGCAACGGTGGACCCGTTCCATGACCCCACAAGCCAGCTTCATCAACATCGGCGAGCGCACCAACGTCACCGGCTCCGCCAGGTTCAAGCGACTCATCCTCGACGGCGATTTCGATGCCGCGCTGGATGTCGCGCGCCAGCAGGTGGAGAACGGCGCTCAGATCATCGACATCAACATGGACGAGGCGATGCTGGACTCAGAGTCGGCGATGACCCGATTCCTGAATCTGATCGCCGCTGAGCCGGACATCGCGCGCGTGCCCGTCATGATCGACTCCTCCAAATGGTCGGTGATCGAGGCCGGGCTGAAGTGTGTCCAGGGCAAGTGCATCGTCAACTCAATCAGCCTCAAGGAAGGCGAGGCCGCGTTCCGCGAGCACGCGAGGCAGGTCAAGCGCTACGGGGCCGCAGCCGTGGTCATGGCCTTCGACGAGGTCGGCCAGGCCGACACCGCGGATCGCAAGTTCGAGATCTGCGCCCGCGCCTACCGGATCCTGGTCGACGAGATCGGCTTCCCCCCCGAGGACATCATCTTCGACCCCAACATCTTCGCGATCGCCACCGGCATCGAGGAGCACGACAACTACGCGGTGGACTTCATCGAAGCCACCCGGCGCATCAAGCGCGAGCTCCCCTACGCCAAGGTCTCAGGCGGCGTCTCCAACGTCAGCTTCTCCTTCCGCGGCAACAACCCGGTCCGCGAGGCGATCCACTCGGTCTTCCTCTATCACGCGATTCGCGCCGGGATGGACATGGGCATCGTCAATGCCGGCCAGCTCGCGATCTACGACGACCTCCCCGAGGAGCTGCGCGAGGCGGTCGAGGACGTCATTCTCAACCGCCGCCCCGACGCCACCGAGCGGCTTCTCGACCTCGCGCCCAAGTACAAGGGCGACGGCGCGGGCGTCGAGAGCAAGCAGGACCTGTCCTGGCGCGAGGCGCCGGTGGAGAAGCGCATCGAGCACGCCCTGATCAAGGGCATCACCGACTTCATCGTCGAGGACACCGAGGAGGCACGCCAGAAGCTCGGCGCGCCCATCAATGTCATCGAGGGCCCCCTGATGGACGGGATGAACGTCGTCGGCGATCTCTTCGGCGAGGGCAAGATGTTCCTGCCCCAGGTGGTGAAGTCGGCGCGCGTCATGAAAAAGGCCGTCGCCCATCTGGAGCCTTATCTCGAGGCGGAGAAACAGGAGGGCGACACCCAGGGTCGCATCCTCATGGCCACCGTCAAGGGCGACGTGCACGACATCGGCAAGAACATCGTCGGTGTGGTGCTCCAGTGCAACAGCTACGATGTCGTGGACATGGGCGTGATGGTCCCGGCCGACCGGATCCTGGCCAAGGCGCGTGAGGTCAACGCAGACATCATCGGGCTGTCGGGGCTCATCACACCCTCGCTCGACGAGATGGTCCATGTCGCCAAGGAGATGCAGCGACAAGGCTTCACCATCCCGCTGCTGATCGGCGGCGCCACCACCTCCAAGCTCCACACGGCGGTCAAGATCGAGCCCCAGTACGCACACCCGGTGATCCACGTCAAGGACGCCTCCCGCGCGGTCGGCGTGGCCGGGAGCCTGCTTTCGAGGGAGCTCAAGGAGCGTTACGTCGCGGGCATCCGGGCCGAGTATGCCGAGGTGCGCCGACGCCGCGCCGGGCGCGACGAGGCCCGCGACCTGATCCCCATCGCGCAGGCCCGCGCCAATCGCACGCCCCTCGACTGGGAGCACTATCAGCCGCCGGTCCCAGCCGAGCCCGGCGTGCAGGCCTTCCATGAGATCCCGCTGGACGAGATCGCCGCCTACATCGACTGGACCTTCTTCTTTCATGCCTGGGAGCTGCGCGGTCGCTTCCCGCAGATCCTCGAGGACCCCGAGAAAGGGGTCGAGGCACGCAAGCTCTTCGACGACGCCAAGGCCATGCTGCACAGGATCATCACCGAGAAATGGCTCTCCGCCTCGGCGGTGATCGGCCTGTTCCCCGCCAACGCGGTCGGCGACGACATCGCGGTCTACACCGACGAGACCCGCGGGGAGGCCCTGCTGACCTTCCACTGTCTGCGCAAACAGGGCAAGCAGCCGCCGGGAAAGTACAACGCGTGTCTGGCCGACTTCGTCGCGCCCGCCGACACCGGCATTGCCGACTACATCGGCGGCTTTGCCTGCACCGCCGGGATCGGGATCGATGCGCGGGTGGCGGCCTTCGAGTCCGAGCATGACGACTACTCCGCCATCATGCTCAAGGCCATCGCCGACCGCCTCGCCGAGGCCCTGGCCGAGATGCTGCACGCGCGTGTCCGCACCCGTCACTGGCGCTATGCCGCGGACGAGGGCCTGAGCAACGAGGAGCTGATCGAGGAGCGCTACCAGGGGATCCGCCCCGCCATGGGCTACCCCGCCTGCCCGGATCACACCGAGAAGGACCTGCTCTGGCAAGCGCTGGACGTCGCGAAGAACACGGGCATCTGGCTGACCGAATCCAAGGCCATGGTCCCCGCCGCGGCGGTCAGCGGTCTCTACTTCTCACACCCCGACAGCCGCTATTTCGCGGTGGGCAAGCTCGCGCGCGACCAGGTCGCCGATTACGCCGAGCGCAAGGCCATGCCGCTTCCCGAGATCGAGCGCTGGCTGGCGCCGAATCTGGCCTATGAGACGGACGCCTGACCACAGGGCCTTCTCGAGCCGCACCGCCGCCGGGGTCCGCGGCTGTTCAGAGCTGAGCCTCAGAAGCCATACCCGCCGGTTTCGATGGATTTGACGACCCCGTCGCGAACCCTGATGCGCGTGATGAAACGGCTTGGACCGAAGTTGTAGGTCCAGACCTCGTAGGGGTCGGCGACGTACTCGATCACGTACCGACCGGTGAAGACATCGTAGCGCTCGATCGCGGACTTGCCCTCATAGCGATCGACGCGCGTCGGCGGGCCGCAACGCTCACGCAACAGCAGGACCGAATCGCCCTCGGAGACAATGTCGTTGCCGCACCGCAGAGACCAGGCCGGGGCGGCAATGGCGCAAAGACACAGCAGCGCGATCAGACGGTGCACGATCCCCACCCCCCGGAGGCCAATGCCTCAGTTCAGTCATAGACGTCGCCGCAAGGACGCTCAGGCGAGCCGCCGGCCGGCACACCGCCCAGGCATGGGCGCTGCGCTTCCTGGCGTCAGCGCAACAGGTCGCCTGCCACACACCTGGTTGACGGAAAGAAGCGCCCTCGGCTGCACAACCCGATGGTCAATCCGCCGCCGAGATCCCCATCCCTGCCCGCACGCAGCGGAGCAGGCCATAGTCGTAGCGGCCGTCGAAGGTGTCGAAGACCGGCTTCAGGCTCATGAGCGCGTTCTCGGGCAGTCCCTCGATGGCGAGCTCGATGGCCCGGATGGTCGCTTCGTCCATGCCCACGACCTGCTCGACGCTCAGGTGCCCTTCCTCGATGCAGCGTGCCAGGTGCGTGTAGACAGTGCTGGTCTTCAGCTCACGGTGCTCGGCGATCGCCTCCGCAGCCAGTCCGGAGCGAAAGAGCGTGAGCGTCTCCCGGACGGTGTCGGTCAGCCCCGTCTCCCGCGCGCGGGCGCTCACGGGGACCGCCCTCGCAGCCGGCGGCGCAGGCAACCCGGACGGTCGGCCATGCTCGGCCTCGTGGATGGCGAGCAGCTTCAGAAAGCCGTCGCCGAAACGTTCGAGCTTGGCCTGACCGACGCCGCTGATCCGGCTGAGCTCATCGCGGTCGCGCGGGCGGTAGGTCATGATCTCGCGCAGGGTGGCGTCGTTAAAGACGACATAGGCCGGAACATCCTCCTCCTGGGCGAGCTGGCGGCGGTAGTCGCGCAGGGCCTGCCACAGGGCAAGCGCCTCCGGATCGGTCGGGGGCTGCATGGCGGGTCGGCGGCCTGCAGCGGTCGATCGCCTGCGGTCCGGGTCCCGGCGGAGACGGATCCGCCGCTCACCGCGCAGCAGCGAACGACTCTGGTCGGTCAGCCGCAGGGCGCCATGGCCTTCCATGTCGACCGCAACGAGGCCCGCCGCCACCAGCTGGCGATAGACCGACTTCCATTGATCCGCGCTCAGCTCCCGGCCGATGCCAAAGGTCGTGACCCGGTCATGACCGAATCGGCGGATCCGCTCGTTGTCCTTGCCGAGCAGGACGTCCACCAGATAGCTCGTCCCGAAGCGCTGGCCCGTCCGATACATGCAGGAAAGGGCCTTCTGAGCCGCCAGCGTCCCGTCCCAGGTCGCCACCGGCTCGAGACAGGTGTCGCAGTTGCCGCAGGGTGCCGGCAGGGGCTCGCCGAAATAGCCGAGCAGGACCTGACGCCGGCACTCGGTGGTCTCGCAAAAGCCCAGCATGCCATCGAGCTTCTGCATCTCGACCCGCTTGAAGCGCTCGTCCGTCCCTGAATCCTCGATGAGGCGCCGCAGCATGACCACATCCCCCAGACCATAGGTCATCCAGGCGTCGGCCGCCTGGCCGTCCCGGCCGCCGCGTCCGGTCTCCTGGTAGTAGGCCTCCAGGCTCTTGGGCAAGTCCAGGTGTGCGACGAAACGCACGTCAGGCTTGTCGATGCCCATGCCGAAGGCGATGGTCGCGACGATGATGACGCCCTCCTCGCGGAGAAAGCGCGCCTGGTGCTCGCGCCGGGTCTCGGCCGGGAGCCCGGCGTGATAGGGCAAGGCCACCAGCCCCTGAGACTCGAGATAGGCCGCGGTCTCCTCGACCTTGCGACGCGACAGACAGTAGACGATGCCGGCGTCGCCGGGATGCTCATTGCGCAGGAACGTAAGGAGCTGCTGACGCGGGTTCGCCTTCTCGACGATGCGATAGCGGATGTTCGGCCGGTCGAAGCTCGAGACGAACTGCCGGGCCTGCTCCAGTCGCAGGCGGGCGACGATCTCGGCACGGGTCGGGGCGTCCGCGGTCGCGGTGAGCGCCACGCGCGGCACCTGGGGCCAGCGCTCGTGCAGCAGATGGAGCTGAATATACTCCGGGCGGAAGTCATGGCCCCACTGTGAGACGCAGTGGGCCTCGTCGATCGCGAACAGGGCAACCTGGACGCGATCGAGCAGCGCCAGAAAACGCTCGGTCAACAGGCGCTCCGGGGCGACATAGACCAGGTCCAGCTCGCCCTCTCCCATCACCTGCTCGACCGCCCGCGCCTGCTCCGGGGTCAACGCGGAGTTCAGAAAGGCCGCCCGCACCCCGAGCTGCCGCAGGGCATCGACCTGGTCCTGCATCAGCGCAATCAGGGGCGAGACCACCACGCCGACCCCCGGGCGCACCAGGGCCGGGATCTGATAGCAGAGCGACTTGCCGCCGCCCGTGGGCATCAGGACCAGGGCGTCTCCCCCGCCGATCACCTGATCGATGATCTCCGCCTGGGCACCGCGAAAGCGCTCGTAGCCAAAGATCCGGTTGAGGATCTGCAGTGGCGTCTCGTCCATTCCTACGTCCCCCTCGATCGACGCGGCACGGGTCGTCCACGACCGGGCCTCGGCGGACCCGCACGCAGCCCGTGAATCTTCGCATGGACCGAGCTCGCCGCGCGCCCCCTGAGACCCCGGGACGCCCGGCCAAGCTCGACGCCTCCCCGGACGACATGAGCGGCAGGCGGCGCCGGCGGTCGGCGAGGCCATCTTCTGCTACCATTCGAGCGCCGCCCAGCGTTGGATTCAGTCATGATTGAAGTGCCCGCCCAGGCCGCCGCCGGCCTCATGCTGCCAGAGGTCGTTGCGGCAGTCGATCTCGGCTCCAACAGCTTTCACATGATCGTGGCCCGCATCAACGACGGTCATATGCAGATCACCGACCGTCTCAAGGAGATGGTGCGCCTGGGCGAGGGCCTGACCGAAGACAAGCAGCTCGACCCGGAGGTCTCCAATCGGGCCCTGGCGTGTCTCGAGCGCTTCGGGCAACGCCTGCGCGGGTTTCCGCCGGGACGCGTGCGGGCGGTGGGCACCAACACGCTGCGCCAGCTCGCGCCCGCGAGCGACTTTCTGCAGCGCGCGGAGTCCGCCCTCGGTCACCCGATCGAGGTGATCGCCGGACGCGAGGAGGCCCGCCTCATCTATCTGGGGGTGGCGCATGACCTGTCCGCCGGGACCGAGCGCCGTCTGGTGGTGGACATCGGCGGCGGAAGCACCGAGATCATCGTCGGGATGGGGTTCTCCCCGCGCCTGCGCGAGAGCCTTTACATGGGCTGCGTCAGCATGTCGCGCCGGCACTTCGCCGACGGTCGCATCTCGGCCCGGGCGATGCAGAAGGCCGAGCTCACCGGGGCACTCGAGGTTCGGCCCGTCCGCGAGCTGTTCCGCCGGGCAGGCTGGCAGACCGCCGTCGGCAGCTCGGGCACCATCAAGTCCATCGCCTCGGTCGTCGCCGCCGAAGGCTGGAGCCGGGACGGGATCTCCGCAGACGCCCTGAGCCGGCTCCGCGATGCGCTGGTCGACGCCGGGCGCGTCTCCGGGATCGAGCTCGCCGGTCTCGCCGACGAGCGCAAGCCGGTCTTTCCCGGCGGCGTCGCCGTGCTTCGATCGGTCTTCGAGACCCTCGGGATCGAGCATATGCAGGTCTCCGACTATGCGCTTCGCGAAGGCCTGATCTACGAGATGATGGGCCGCAGTCAGCATGAGGACGTCCGCGAGCGGACCGTGAACACGCTCTGCCGGCACTTCCAGATCGATACGGGGCATGGTCAGCGGGTCCGCGCGACGGCCCTGGGTCTGTTGCGCCAGGTCGCGGAGTCCTGGTCGCTGCAGGACTCCAATCAGACGCTCCTCCTGGGCTGGGCCGCAAGGCTCCACGAGATCGGGGTCATGGTGGCCCACAGCCAGCACCAGAAGCACGGCGCCTACCTCCTGCGCAACGCCGATCTCGCGGGCTTTACGCGTCCGGAGCAGACGCTGCTCGCCGTCCTGGTGCTTGGACACAGGCGCAAGCTGCCGTTGCAGGACCTTGCCGCCCTGCCCCCGGGCACGCGAGAAACGACACGACGACTCTGCGTCATCCTGCGCCTCGCGGTCCTGCTGCACCGGGGACGGTCGCCGCTCAACAAGCCGAACCCCGCGCTGAGCGCCGACATGGATCACCTCAAGCTGAGCTTCCCCGGCAACTGGCTCGCCGATCACCCTTTGACCCAGCTCGAGCTCGAGCAAGAGGCGGAGCGGCTGGCGGCCGCAGGGATCCAACTGGAGTTCGGCTGAGCCGTATCCTTTTCGTTCCATCCTGCTAGAATCGGATCCGCCGCGGGGTCAGACCTCGTCGGCGCAATCAGACGCACCCGGGTCCGCCGCGACATCGCGAGCGGCCCGATCGCCGCTTAACCGGAGGACACTACCAATGGCCGCACTCTTTTCCGCTGACTGGATGAACCATCTCAAGGATGCTTGGAACGGTGAGCCCGAAGTCAAGGACAAGCTGGCCGAGATCGACTTCGACTCGGTGATCTATTGCGGCTTCAAGGATGAGGAGAACCCGCGCGGGGTCTTCGTCGTCGAGAAGGGCGAGTGCGTTCGCGCCGGCGCCTGGTCGGAAAGCGACCCGCCGGCCAACTGGGACATGCGTGCGGACCTCAAAGACTGGCTGAAGTGGGTCGAGAAAGGGATCGGCATGGCCGGCATGGGCACCGCCTTCATGACCGGCAAGCTCAAGTTCAAGGTCGGTGACTACAAGGCGATGCTGAAGGACCCGCGGATGGCGAATCCGTTCGTCAAGAGCTTCGGACTCATGCAGCAGATCGAGACGGATGAGCTGGCTTGATCCCGAGGCGCGCCTCGGCCCCGCCGGCGAGACGCTGACGACAGGCTCCTAGCCAAGATCGGCACGCGAGTCGACCTGTTCCGAGGCGGACGGGTTTCGACTCGCTGCCGCGCGATCCGCAGGGTCCCCGGAGCCGATGTGGTGGCGTCGGCTTCGGCAGTCCGCAAGACGTCTTATCCGGGGGGCGGCCCGTTCCAACCCGATCGCAACGCGGATCGCCCTGATCGTTGGGCCTCGCGAGGGATGCCCAAGCGGCGCATTGCAGGCGCAGAGGCCAGACCTCCACCCCACCTAACCGCTTCCGGACGAAGCGGCTGCGGACCCGGAATATGGCGGCTCGGTCTGAAGGCGCCGATCTTCGACCGGCCCACCGACGGTGAAGTGGTAGAGGGACTGCCAACGGGTGTCCCCGATACCCAGTAGCGCGTGGACGGCGTCGTCGAAGAAGCAGCCGATCCCGGTGCCGCGAACCCCTGCCGCCTCCGCCTCGAGGTACAGGGTTTGGCCCACGAGGCCGCACTCCCAAAAGAGCTCGCGGTAACGCCACGTACCCTCCCGCAAGGCGGCATCGAGCTCAGCCAGCATGGCCACGGCGAAGCAGCCGTCCGAGGCGATGTCCTGGTGGCAGGCGATCTGCCGAGCCGCCGCACGGGTATCTCCTTGCGCGAGGCAATACAGTGGGAGATGCGCCGGTGCACCGGGCACCGCTGCCCAGAGCCAGTCTTTGCGAAGCCCCTCGCGCAGCGCCTGAGCCGCGCCATCCGACCGCGCCAAGAGGTAGAGCCCCGGCACCACCCCCTCGACTCGGTGGACGAAGAGGACGAGATGGACCCTCGGCACCGGGGGCCAGGCGTCCAGCGGGGGCACCTCGGGACGGGGCAAGAGCGCGTCCAGCATGGCGAACCAGTGCTCGGACGCCAGCCGGGTGACGCCGTCGAAATCGACGGCGCTGCGGCGCTGCCGGATCAGGCTGGCGGCCGGCAGCGGGCTTGCAGTGGGCAGGAGCGTCGGCCGAGCCGGCCCGATCCCGGCCGTGATCGGAGCGCCGCGCGCACGTTCGCAGGCCTGCCCCACGACCCCGACCTCGGGCCAATCCCGGTGGTGGGGACTGAGGCGGTTGGCCGACCCGAAGAACCGGCGGCTCGGCGACAACAGATCCTCGAGCTGCGTCTGCGTCGGCGCATCCGCCCCGACCCAGAGCGCGAGGTCCGGCGCCTCCCGATCGCCGGCCTCGACGCCCTCCTGTCGATCCAGTCCCAGAAGGCCTGCCAGCTGCGCATCACCCCAGGGCAACGGGTGGACGCGCCAGCCGAGGACAGCGGCCGCATAGGCCACGGCCGCGATCGCGTGGCCGACGTCATGCTGACAATAGCGGTACGCGCGCAGCCCGTACTTCCACGCCTCGCGCCAATGCAGGCTGCTCAAACCCAGAACGACACCCTCGGCATGCGCGACCGGCGGTCCGGGGTCACCGGCGTCGGCCCGTCGTTCCAGGCAATGGTCACGGCTGACGTAGTGATACACCCCCGCGGCCAACCCAGGGCACGCGGCCGTGACCAGGTAGCACTCGGTCGGATGCAGGTTCCCGCTGGATGGATTGCACCGCAGCGCCCAGCGTGTGCCCCCGTAGGATTTCCACGCGGAGAGCCCGAATGAAAGCTCCAGCAGGGCCGCGATGGGCGCTAGGCCTACGGGGAGCGGCGACGGGCGATGACCGGCGCGGATCAGCGCGAACGGGGCCGGATGGGCGTCCGCCTCGAACGGCAGCTCGATCAGCTCGGCACCCTGGAAGACCCGGAAAGGCTCGGGTTGATTGGCCCAGTCCAGGCCGCCCGGGCCGGGTGCGTAGCGGTCGAGCCGATGCTTGCTCTCGCGGTGATAGTCGTAGACCAGCTGCAGTGGTTTGGCGGACATGGACACCTCATCGATCGGCTCGGAACCGACAGGACAGGGGAAGCGCCGAACGCGTCGCCGCTTCGCGTGACACGCGGGGATCGCGCCATCTTCAGTCGTGCGTCTTCCCTTGCCACCCAGATCGGGGCACCGACGCCAGATCCCGAGTATGATTCGGCCCCTGAGGGAGTTACCGATGAGCAGCCATCCATGGCCAGAATCAGCACGCAAAGCGAAAACGCGGTTGCCGCTTTCCTACATTTTCAGCGACTGAGGCCGCTTCGAATGGCGGGGCATCCTGCCCCGCACGGGAAACGCTGATCAATCAGCGTTTCCTCAGCCCGAGCGATCCAACCCCGATGTCAAGCGACCCACTGTCCCAGCTCCTGTCCACCGTCAACTTCGCCTGGCGTCGCGAGCCGCCGTCGGCAACCGCCCTCGACAATATCCAGTGGCGCGCAGACGCCTGCAACGCGGGCTCGATCCTCTTCTTCCAGCGTTTCGACGACGGACGCACGGATGCGGAGCTCCACCACCGCTACCTTGCCGATGGTGCGTACTCGGTGCTGGTCACCAACCGGATGCTCGACTGCTTCGACCGCCTGCCGGGCAAGGGTCTCTACGTCACCCGACCCCATGAGTGGGCCCAGGTCGTCAGCCGCTTCTGCGACCTCCTCTACCCGTTGGATCCGCAGGATGCGGCATTCCTGGGCGTCACCGGGACGAACGGGAAGACGACGACGGTCAAATACCTGGAGTCGATCCTCTCGGCGCACGGACAGCGCGTGCTCTCCATTGGAACCCTGGGTGTCTCGCTCGCCGGCGATCGCCTGCTCGAGACCGGGTTCACCTCCCCGCCCCTCATCGAGCTGCGCCGCCTGCTGCATGCCCATCGCCAGCGCTATGACGTGGTCGCCATGGAGGTCAGCAGCCATGCCCTGGATCAGGGGCGCGCGCACGGCATCCCGTTGCGGGACGCGGCCTGGACCAACTTCACCCAGGACCACCTGGACTATCACCTTCACGAAGCCGGCTATTTCGCAGCCAAGGCACGCATCCTCGAGATGGTCCAGGACGACGGCCAGCTCTACACGACGAGTCCGGATGTCGCGAGGCGTCTGCTCGCGCAGGGACACGCGCGGGTGCCGATCCAGGTGCTGCCGCCGGCGCGGCTGGGGCCCGAGGCGATCGCGGCCAAACCCTTCCTCGCACTCGAGCACAATCGGCAGAACTACGCCCTCGCCACCGCCCTGGCGAACGGCATTCTGGGCCCGGAGGCACGCCCCGACTGGCGGGATCTGGTTCCCGTCGACGGACGCTTCGAATGCCGGGTCATCGGCAACCGGACCCTCGTGATCGACTTCGCCCACACCCCGGACGCACTCGACACGATCCTGACCGCGATCCGTCGAGCCTTCCCGGGTTCCCACGTCGCAACCCTGTTCGGGTGCGGCGGCGACCGCGATCGCGGCAAACGCCCGCTCATGGGTGCCGCGGTCGCCCGTCATTCAGACCACGCGATCGTGACCTCGGACAACCCCCGTTTCGAGGACCCGGAGCGGATCATCGCCGACATCCTCACGGGCATGCCCCGCGAGGGACACGAGGTGGTGGTCGAGCGCCCGCTCGCGATCGCCCGCCTGCTCGATTTCCTCGCCACGCGCCCCGCCCAGGAGCCCTGGGTGGCCCTGATCGCGGGCAAGGGTCACGAGCGCTATATCGACCGGCAGGGCCGCAAGAGCGCGTACAGCGATCAGGACGAGGTCGAGCGCAATCTTGCGCGCCTCGGTTGGACGTGACGTCCGCCGGCAAGGACCACTCATCCCCGTGCGCCGGCTCTATTCCGTCCCCTTCGGCCTCCTCCTCGGCATCGCGCTCGCGCTGCTGTTTCCCTCGGGAGCACCCTCTGTCGCGTGGCTCGGCCAGATCTTTCTGTCCGTCCTCAAGCTCCTGATCCTGCCGCTGATCCTGGTCTCCATCTATGCCTCCCTCTCAGGCGGGCGGGAGCTCCGGCGCATCGGGGGGCGCACCCTGCTCTACTATCTGACCACCTCGGCCGCCGCCGCGGCCCTGGGCACGCTGATCGGGCTGACGCTCTCCCGGGACCTCCCCGCCGGCTTGCTCCGGCTCGAGCAGGTCGCGCCCGACTCGGCAGGCTTCAGTCTCGAGCGGCTCGTCGCCAACCTCATCCCGAGCAACCTGTTCGCCTCGCTGGCGGACGGCAATATCCTGCACATCGTCTTCGTGGCGGTCATCCTGGCCTTGGCCTCCAGGCGCATCGCCGCAGAGCACCGCGCGACCCTGCTCGCGGGCGCCCGGGCCACGGATGCACTGCTGATGCAGGTCCTGCGCGGCGTCCTGGCCCTCGCACCCGTCGGAATCGCCGCGCTCATCTATTCCGGCCTCGCGGGGATGGACTGGGCCGAGGTCTTCGAGCTCCATGCCTTCGTGTGGGCAGTCGCCCTGGCCGCCGCGACGCACGCGGGGGTTGTGCTGCCCGCCCTCTTCCGCCTCCGCACCGGC